>DZCR01000042.1 GCA_022736495.1 Desulfobacca acetoxidans | reverse complement strand
CAAAGGAAACTGTGCGTTCGTATCGTGATTTTTTAGCATGGCAAGAAGCCGTGGAATTGGTTACTGGAATTTACCGAGGATGAATAAAATGGGTAAAAAAATATTAAAATTCCTTAAAAATCCATGGACAATTAAGATAGCGATAATTTTATTAATTATTATAGTGCCTTGTCACGCTATGCCTAAATGGCATTCCGGCTCCCGCACCCTTAAAACCGATGGGACCAAGGCTATAAAGGCATTACTACTTTCACAAGACTTTGAGTCCTTAAATGATATTGTTGCGGCGGGCGGATCTTATAGCGGAGTTAGTCTGCTTCCAGGCAAGTCGGGCAATGCGGTTAAGCTTGACTCCCCATCGTCTGCTTGCGTGACCTATCCAACCGCTGGACATTTTAATATCCAGAAAGGAACCATCGAATTTTGGATGGCTCCTTTGTGGGATACCTTTGTATCACCCGTAGATTTTACTGGGCAAACTATTTTACAGTTTCAATGGGGAACTGACCAATCGTTGGAAATTGATATTGCCAAAGTTCCCTCTTCCCCCAAGGCCAAGGGGCTCTGGGCTCTCTTCACGGCTTTTAATTATGGCAAACGTGATGATAGGCGTTTAATGTCATGGGAGCCCCATCAACTTATGAGCTTCAGACCAAATAAATTTAATCGGATTAAATTATTTTGGGATTTTAGCCTGCCCAACACTGATGGCTTTTCGCTTTATTATAATGGACCCGGAAAGGCAACGTGCAGTGTTACAAAGAATGATGGTGTTAGAATAGTGGCGCCTGGGATTAATAAAGTATTTAGTTATGGGTCCGGATACTACAATCTTGGCCAGATAGTTAAGGGAATTAACGCAATGCCTGGCTTCCATGCTACCTTAATTGGAGACCCCGCTGCCCAAGGCTTCATGGTTAATATTGCGGCTGGGGTCAATGATATCAATGTACCTGCGCCCGGTCCAGTCTTTCAGCAATATAACAGTTATCTGCTCCTCGAAACTAACGATTTTTATGCGCCGATAGTTTGGTGCGCTCCCATAGTTCCTCAAGCATTGATGAAGGGCGCTACTATATATCTTGGGAATCGCTGGGCCAAGGACCGCCCCGCCCATGCGATATTTGATAGTTTGAGAGTATGGGATACCCCCCTGCTTCCTGTTTCTCCATTCCCGCAACACTTTTTCAATCCAGCGGACCCAGCCTCGATTGCCACCTTTGATGCTCTTTACGCTAATGATGGTTTTTGCAGCGCCCACGAAACCCATGCCACCCAGCCTGCGGACTGCCCTATTTTAAGTACTGACATTGCTCCAGGGGAGGACGTAATATTTTTCGAGCGCCCGCAATTTGAATGGGTGCTGCCCAATTATGTCCCGAAAAAGCCTGAAATCAAGACTACTTTTAAATACCGTGTCCCACTGGGAGAATATGAAACGGTATTCTTTAACATCTACTCTAGAATTGATTTAAATAATATGGTCATCAATAACACCAAACTGATCGGTCCAGATATTATCGCTAAAAAACATCTTGATCTTAGGGTGGTTTATAATTGGTGGCAGAATAGTTTAGATGGCACCGCCGCGACTGCATTACCCTTCTATGCTCCAGAACTGATGCTTCACAAAGATACCATCCCCAATCCACAATTTGATAAAACTATAGGTCAGTTTAAAATACCAACTTTAGTTTCACAAGACCATGTAGATACTGCCATGCAAGCATATACTGCCAAACAATTCTCTTTAACAATTTATGTCCCACCTGGAACCCCTCCTGGCGATTATACGGGTATAGCAAGTATAACTGCCGATGAGCTTAAAACCCCCCTGTTTATAAATTTGCATTTCAGTGTACTCCCTTTTACCTTGCGAGATTCCAGGTCAATCGCTATGCCATGGCTAAGTCTTGATGATATCTGGTATTATTCCAGACCAAGTGCTATGAATTTAAACTATTGGCTTATCTATCAAAAAATCATGGAAGAAATGACCAAGTACGGGATTTATGGGGTACAGCACTGCTGTGTAAACGATTATGACGCCGGTCATAAAGGCAACACCTTACATGGGCAGGCTTTCGTCATTGCGAAAATGGCTTATTCTGATTTCATAAAGAAAAAAGTCCAACTGAGTCAGAAGGCTGGCATGAAAATGGTCTGCATATACGCCGGTTTCCGCCCCGCAACCCGTAATCTCGAATACACCCCGGAACTGGTAGCACTGATGCAATCCTATGGCTTTGACCCTTGGCTCATGGGCCAAGATGAGTTTGGGGTTCCTGGCAATGTGGATAACCAGGTGGGGATTTCAGCCCGGGTCAAAAGCATCGGCGGGTTAATCCTAACCAATACGGTCTATAAAAATGCAGTATTGCTTGATGGTGGCTACACTACCACGACCTTGACACCTAATATCGCATACACCCCCGCACAAACGACCTTGGATGGTGTCTCCTACATTATAGGAGATGGTCACCTTAGTGATATGATGTCAGGAAGAATGCCCAAGACAGCCGGTCGGTATGAAACCTATTATTTCCAGACCAGGACGCTTTATCCTAACTATGAAAGATATTGGTGTGGGTATTTTCGCTATCTGACCGGTTGCAATGGCCCGCAGCCGACTTGGTTTGTAGCTAATGCCGATAACTGGACAGACTTTATTAGACGTAATCTCTCTGCTTATGGCGTAGTTTATCCCGCACTTGACCAAAATCATAACTTTCAACTGATCCCGACCCTCCACGGCTGCGCTATGCGGGAAGGGTTTAAAGATGATAAGTACCTGGCTACCTGGAAGTACTACAGGGATAGGGCCGCCAAGACGCACCCCAGAGAGGTTTCAGATTCCCAGGCTGTGGTTGATGGGATTCTCGCCCGGTATTGTGACAAGTTTCCTTACACAGCAAATGCTGGTTTTCGGAACTCTATGGCCCAATTTGCCGCGGATCGGGACGCCATTATCAATGAGATTCTGGCTCTGATAAAATTGCAGAGCGACCCAGGATTGGTTAGCGGAACAATATCTGGGAAATAGGCGGCAAATCACTTATAAGGCGGTGGGGGAGCAATAAGGAATGCTACCAAATCATTTTTGATGGGCTCTGTTACGCAGTACGATGTGGAAGGAAAATTCACTGTCTGGTCCATCACCTATCAAGATCATAAAATCTTCGGCTAAATATTTCCCAAACGCCGATTACGATAGATTGAAAACAGCCTTTTCGACAGCCTCGCTATATGGTCAAAGTTGACCGGTAATCCGGATACGGGCATCCAGCGCCACCAGCCCGGGTTTGCCCGGCAAGACCAGCACCGGGTTGAGATCGACCTCTTGGACTTGGGGGAACTGCAGCAGCAATTGGGATAGGGTCGCCAGGGCCTGGCTTAAGCTTTCCAGGTCAGCTGGAGGCCTCCTGCGGGTCCCGGCCAGGATGCGGCCGATACGGGTTTCGGCTATGAGATCCAGGGCCTGAGTCGGGCTTAAGGGGGCGACCCGGAGAGCGGCGTCATCCAGAATTTCGGTATCCACCCCCCCGGCGCCGAAGGCAATGACCGGGCCGAAGGAGTCATCCCGGCGACCCCCCAGAATCACTTCCCGGCCCCCGGCTACCTGGGACATGACCACTACCCGCCAGGCCTCGTGAGCAGCCAGGTTGGCCCGCGCCGCCTGAGCCAGCCGGGCAAAGGCAATCTCCACTGCCGCGGCATCCTGCAGATCCAGAACGACGCCGCCGGCCTCGGTTTTGTGAATCAGACTGGAAGCCGAGAGCTTGAGCACTACCGGGAAGCCCAGGCGGGCGGCTGCGGCCGTGGCCTCAGCGGAGGTAGCCACTGTTTCCCAGGGGGCCACCGGGATTCCCAGGGCCGCGGTTACGGCCAGGGCTTGATCCAGGGATAAGAAATCTGCGGGGCTGGAGCCCGTCAGCAGGCCGGACAGAGTCTGGGCCTCAAGCAAGGCTGGGGGCCCGCCCGGTTCCCGGACTCCTCTCCGGGCGGCCAGGTCACGGCTGAGCGCCAGGGCCTGGACCGCGTCTTCGGGGAAATGAAAGACCGGCATCCCCAAAGTATCCCGGAGATAGTCCTCTTCGTCCAGGGTGCAGAGCACGGTGATGGCCAGAGGTTTTTGAGATTGCCGGGCCAACTCGATCATGCGCCTGGCCATCTCCCGGGCAGTATCCTGCTCAAAATCCGCCACGGGCCCGTAATGAAACAATACCGCGTCCACCTCTGGGTCCCGGCACACCGCAGCCATGATATCGGTGTAAACCGTGAAATCAAAGATATCCCCCAGGTCGATGGGGTTGGTGGGCGCAATGACCCCGGCCCGGGAACGCTCCTTGATGGAGTCGACCAACTGGCCGGATAAAGGCGGCAGGGTGAAGCCAAACCTGCGGCAGGCGTAGGCGGTGACCACGGCCTCTCCACCGCTGCGCGAGAACACCACCAGGCGATTGCCCTGGACCGGCGGCTGACCCACCAAGCGGACCGCGTTTAAAAACTCGGTCTGGGTCTTGACCCGGATGAGGCGACTTTGGCGGCAGGCGCTGTCCAAAACCCGCTCATCGGTGGTCAAAGAGGCGGTATGGGAATGCGCAATAGTGGCCGTCTCCGGCCCCACATTGGCCAGATGCAGATAGACGGGCTTGGTGGCCTGGGCGGCCACGCCCAGAAGCTCGCGGCCATCGTGCAGTCCTTCCAGATACACATAAATGGCTTCAGTGCCCGGGTCTTGCAGGAGGTATTCCAGGACCTCGTTTTCGGCCACATCCAGTTTGTTGCCCAGACTTAAAAACTTGTTCAGACCCAGGCCTTCACGGTTCATCCAGGCCAAAACATGGGTGGCCACCCCACCGCTTTGGGCAATGATGGAGATGGAACCCAGGCGCACGCGGGCGCCGATATCGGCAAACGGCAGAGCCAGACCGATCTCGAGATTGACCAGACCCAAGCCGTTGGGACCCACCAGGCGGATGCCATAGCGGCGGAGAGCCGCTTGTACCTCGTCTCCCAGGGCACGCCCGGCGTCGTTCAATTCCGAGAAACCGGCGGATTCCACCACGACCCGGGAAACCCCCAGTTCGCCGCATTCTCGAATCAGGGCGGGCACGGCCCGAGCCGGCGCCAGAATGGCCACCAAGTCCACTGGTTCGGGGAGGTCGGCTAAACTGCTGAAAATGGGCAGACCATAGGTGGCGCCGGGCCGCCGCCCCACCAGAAAGATCTTGCCCTGATACTTGAAATGCAACAGATTGGCGACAATCCCCTGGGCCAGGTTGGCAGGATTTTCGGAGACGCCCACCACGGCCACGCTGCGCGGATAGAAGAAATTTTGCATATTTCGCCTAGTTAAGGTATTTATAGGTCATTTATTATAATTAATAATACCATGAAACCAACCCATCTGAACCATTTAAGTTAAGCGGTGCCCTCACCTTCAGAGTGGCAGGGAACATACGGCCATCCCGATGATTAAAAACCGGAACAGGGAAAAGCCGCTCTCGGGTCGGGGGGGCATAACTCCTTAGGATTATTTTATAAAAATAATTTTAATTTTAACGTCATCCCCGGAGGTCGGTTATGGGGTATGAAAGGTGCGACGATGTGAGTCAGGAGATCTGGAATGATCTGGCTGACCGAGACCCTCAGGAAATTGTTACCCGGTGCGGCGCTCGGTATGAGGGGGGGGTTTACCACCTCCCGTTTTTGGACCGGATCCTGCTGGTGGACCCGGCCCGGCGGCAGGTTCAGACAGCCGGGGCACCCCAGGTGGAGCCGCTCTTTCGGCTGTGCCTTACAGCGTTGCTGTATCTGGTGAAGATCGATCCCGGCCTCCTGGGGCCGGGCATCAGCCCGCTGGAATTGCCCGGTGGGGCCACCTTTTTCCGGGGACACCACGGCATCCCCAACGCCCCCCTGGAGGAGCGCTTTGGGCGGGATCCGACGGGGTTCGTTGAGGCAGGGAAAAAACTGCACGGCGAGGTCAGGTCTGCTGGCGATGCCAGCATCGCGCTCCAGGTCTTTCCCGGTCTGGTGGTGGAAATAATTTTATGGCAGGCGGACGAGGAATTTCCCGCCCAGGTGTCGTTCACCTTGCCCGCCCATCTGGATAAGTTCTGGTTCCTGGATGCGGTGTGGGGGCTGCTGAACCTCGTGGCCCAGGAATTACTCCATGCGTTTCCCAGAAAATCTTCTTGATTTTGTTGGCTATTTGATGAATTATGGGTATAGTTTAAAGATAAATTAAAGTTTACAGTAAATAGCCTCATAGGAATAAGGGCAGTGCCAGAAAATGCTGGGATAGGGCCAGTGGGGGTCTTTTGTGATGTTACCCCAGCCATGAGCGGCACCATGGGCATCATCCAGGACAACAGGGATCCAAAGCGGATGGAAGAGACGCTGCGGAAAGTTAGCCGCGCTCTCAGAGCCATCACCGCATGTCACCAGGCCTTGATTCGCGCTACGAACGAGGCGGAGTTATTAAACGAGGTGTGCCGCATCATTGTGGAGGTGGGGGGTTATTGCATGGCCTGGGTGGGATATGCCGAACGAGATGCCAAAAAAAGCATACGCCCCATGGCCCAACAGGGATTCGATGCAGGATATGTGGAACATTTGCGCCTGACCTGGGCCGATAAGGAGCGGGGTCGCGGCCCCACGGGGAGGGCCACGCGGGAGGGAACCCCGGTCATTTGCCATGATATTCAAAATGACCCTTATTTTGCTCCCTGGCGGGAGGAAGCCGGCCGACGCGGATATGCCTCGGTGTTGGGGTTGCCGCTCAACGAAGCTGACACGTTTGGGGCCTTGACGATTTATGCCCGTGAAGCCAACGCCTTCGACGATGAGGAGATCGCTCTGCTGCTGGGCCTGGCCAACGATTTGGCCTATGGCATTACCGCGCTGCGGGCTCGGGCCGAAAGGCGGCGTGCGGAAAAGGCCTTGATGGAATCGGAGCGGGAACTACGACTCCTCACGGCCCAACTCTTAAGCATTCAAGAGAAAGAGCGCCGGCGGGTTGCCCGGGAATTGCATGACGAATTAGGTCAGGCGTTGACAGTATTGAAAATCCACCTCGTGGGCCTGGAAGAAATGTTGGCGTTGGATCAGCAGGACCTGAAGGGAAATTGCGAACAGATGCTGGCTTATATCGATACAGTCATTGAAAATGTGCGGCGCTTGTCCTGGGACCTCTGCCCGTCATGCCTGGAAGACCTGGGCCTGTCTTCTTCGCTGGGGTACCTGGTGGACGATATCTGCCGCAATCATAATATAACATGTGACGTGAAGATGGACGAAATCGATCCGCTCTTTTCCCCGGAGACCCAAATCAACATCTATCGAATTTTTCAGGAATCGTTGACCAACATAGTCAAACATGCCGGGGCCAGTCTCGTATCGGTGCAGGTAAATCGGCAAAATGGGCAGGTCTCCTTCAAGATTCGGGACAATGGCCGGGGGTTTAATCTTCAGCAGGCCATGTCCGGCAAGGTCGCCAAAAAAAATCTAGGTTTGACGGCGATGAATGAAAGAGCCCTGATGGCTCAGGGGTCGCTGCAGATATCCAGCCGGAAGGGACGAGGGACCACCATAACATTTTCCATTCCAACGGATAAGCCTGGGAAATGATGATGTATAAAATTGTTTTAGCAGAAGATCATGTTTTGGTGCGGGAGGGGATTAAAAAAATTATTGAAGCTTTCCCGGGGTTGCAGGTCGTGGGAGAAGCTGGAAATGGGCCTGAGCTATTGAGACTTTTAAAGAGCGTGCCGGTAGATATGGTAATCCTTGACATTTCCATGCCCTACCTGCCGGGAATAGAAGCCACCCGGGAGATTAAGCAGGCGCACCCCTCCGTCAATGTGTTGATTCTGACCATGCACAAAAAGAAAGAATATCTGCATAACGCCATGGCCTCGGGAGTTAACGGCTATCTGCTGAAAGAGGACGCCCCCAAAGAACTGCTCACCGCCATCGACAAGATCAGACAGGGGATGATCTACGTTTCCCCGCTGCTGGCCAGCGACCTGGCGGATCTCTATGTCCAGGGCCAACGCCAGGGGGAAGCCGAGGTCGCCGAACCCCTCACCCCCCGGGAGATCGAGATCATCAAAATGATCGCCGAAGGCAAATCCAGCAAAGAGATTGCCGAAATTTTATTTCTCAGCTTTCGCACTGTTCAAAACCATCGTGCAAAAATAATGAAAAAATTAAATCTCAAGAAAAATACTGACCTGGTAAAATACTCAATTAATAAGGGCTATACGGCCACTGCCTCCCCCTGAGGCCCAGGGATTCCCCGATAAAAAATTTTAAAAAGCGCTCAAGTCCATAAAAGTATCAAAGAAAGAGTACTTTGCTCTATAAAAAAGAGTACTTTGCTCTATTTTTTTCTTGATAGTAAGTCTGGTACAGTAAGATCATCATTAGTTTAAAATTATTGTTAAAAAATGAAAAAGCGGGTGAAGCATGGCACATCTCTATAAGAAGGTCAAAAAGGGTCATGAATATTTCTATATTCGGGAGACCCAGCGGGTTTATGGAAAACCCACCACCATCAACCAGGTGTATCTGGGCACCGCCGATAAGGTACAGGCGGCTATGGGGAAGGGCGGTTTTTCCCCTAAAGAATTCGGGTCGGTTTTCGCCCTTAACGAACTGGATCGGACGGTGGACCTGGCCGGCATGATCAACGAGATTCTGCCTCCCAAAAAGCGGGTCCGGGGACCTTCTCTGGGAGAACTGGTCTACTATGCCACTTTGAACCGGGCGATCGCGCCTACCAGTAAGCGGCAACTGGCGAGCTGGTATGAAACTACGGACATCCAAAGGATTCGGCCCTTGAGGCTGGAATCCTTAAATTCCCAGAATTTCTGGAACCACTGGGATCGTATCAGCGATTCCGACCTGGACAAAATCAAAACGGCCTTTTTCAAAAAGGTCTATTCCCTCTTGCCTCAGCAGGAACACCGGCTGATTATTGAGGCCACCAATATTTCCGCGGCCCCCAAACCGACAGCGTTCCCGTCCATGCCCCAGGCGGATCAGGAATTCTTGGCGGAACACTTTCCTGAGCAGCAGGTGGGGTTGGCCTTGGTGAGCGAGGGGAGTACGGGGGTTCCGCTCTTTTATCAAAGTTATTCCGGCGGGTTGCCCATCAACGGTTTCTATAACCATATGGAACACCTGCTGGCCAGGGTTTCGGGTTTAGGGGTGGTGGCAAAAAATGTTACCCTGCTCCTGCATCAAGAGATGGCTGCCGAGTCCTTGATCGCCCAAATTGATGCCAAAGAGGGCTTACATTTCATTGCCTCCTGCACCCCCGACTTTGCCCCGGACTTAACCGAAATTTCTTTAAAGGATTTTCACCCCCTACCAGGCAAGCTTGAGGCCAAGTATTCTCCGGCGCTCCCAGAAGATGACCAGACCCTGTATTATGAAACCCAGGCGTCTTTCTGGAATCGCCAACGTCGGGTCATCCTCACCTTTGACCCCAAGAGCTTCCATAGGAGTTATCAGGAGTTGGGCAAGAAGGTGCAGCGGGTCCGGAAAGAAATGGCAACATTCCAACAGCGCTATTCCCAGGGGACTGCCCAGGGGAGCGCGGCCGACAACATCAAGACGCACCTGGAGGCACTCTGCCATCGCCTCAAAATCAGCCCATCTCTCTTCCAGATAAATTTCGTGCAGAACAAAGGCCAATTCCGCCTGGAATTCCAGCTTGACCACCGCCAGATGGCCGGCGTCGTGCGCCATTTCGGGAAGAATATCCTCATTACCGATCACGAAGATTGGAACGTTGAGGAGATTTATGATGCATGCGTGACGCGAGCCGTTTTGGGACCGGACTTCGGCAACGGCAATGGTAACGCGAAGACCACCCACCGCTCTTTGGGGAACGCCAAAGATAACCGCAGCCTCTTCCAAAAGGCGCTTTTGCCCCTCTACCATTGGACCGATTCGAAAATCCGCATTCACCTCTTCGTCTGTGTGGCGGCCCTCACCTATCTCACCTTGCTTTGCCAACGACTGGCCGAGGGCGATATCAACCTGACCCCCACCGAGGTCATGGAGGAGTTGCGGACCTTGCGCACGGCCATCTACTTCAAGGACTCCGAAAACAAACTGAAACGTGTGCTGGAAGAGGTCAATCCTCAACAGGCAGCCATCCTGGAAGTCTTGGGATATCAGGTCGAGGACGGCGCAGTTATCACCTCATAAACTCTACGCGGGGACTGCCGGCAAGCCCGGCGGCCCGATGATCCTTTAGCCCCGGTGGCCAGGGCCCGCACCCTGCCACCGGGTTTTCTTTTTTGCCACGCACCGTTAAGAACTAATTCAGAAAATAGGGGTATGTCAGCCTGGGCCTTGCTTAATCAGGCCTTTCCGGGTTATAAGCCATTTTGGCGCAGGTCTCAGGTTATAATAGTACCGCCGGACTTGCTTGCGGAGATCAGGCCCCGGTTCCCTTTATGGCTATGAATGATATGATTTTCATGGATAATCTGGGTAAGCAATACCAGGACCTGGTGGCCCTGGACGGCTTATCTTTACAGATCCCTACCGGCGAGATCTTTGGCCTGCTGGGCCCCAACGGGGCCGGCAAAACCACCACGATTAAGATTTTGACCACCCTGGCCCGGCCCAGCCAGGGCTCGGCCCGCATCCAGGATTTTGATGTGGTGCGGCAGCCCTTGGAGGTCAAACAGCTTATTGGGGTCTGCCCCCAGGAAATCAACCTGGACAGAGAACTGACCGCGTTTGAAAACCTGTGGATTTATGGGAAGTTGCACCGTACACCGGACCTTACGGCCCGGATTCGGGAACTGTTGGAGTTCGGAAACTTGCAGGATCGGGCCGACAGCCTGGTGCGGGACTTCTCCGGCGGGATGCAGCGGCGGCTTCTCATCCTGCGGGCCCTGGTGTCTCGGCCCCGGGTGCTTTTTTTAGATGAACCCACCGTAGGGCTTGACCCCCAGGTGCGGCGGCAGCTATGGAGCCTCATCCAGGAACTTAAGCTGGAGGGCATCACCATTATCCTGACCACCCATTATATCGAAGAAGCGGAGATGCTCTGCGGCCGGGTCGGCGTCCTGAACCGGGGCCGGCTCATCGCTCTGGATACCCCCCAAGCCCTGGTGGCCAAAGTGGGCGGCTATGTGGTGGAGACCCTCAACAGCGGGCGGCGGCACTATCTGCTGGTCCGGGATAAGGATGAGGCCTATGCCCGGGCCCAGACGGAGCCTTCCGGGGTCATCATCCGCCAGGCCAATCTCGAGGATGTCTTTATCCAACTTACCGGGGAGCGGCTGACCAATTGAACTGGTTTCCCATTTTCTATCGTGAAATCCTGCTCTTCCGGCGTCGGCTGCTGCGGCTGGGCTACGTAGTCTCCGCCCTGGTTTCCCCCATGCTCTATCTCCTGGCCTTTGGATTGGGGTTGGGAAAACGCGTGGCCATCTCCGGGGGCACCTATCTGGACTTTCTGCTCCCCGGCCTGATTGCCATGACCTCCATGACCAATTCCTATACCTGGATCGCTACGTCCATGACGGTAGGGCGTCTCCACTTCCGCACCTTCCAGGTCTACATCCAGTCCCCGGTGACGGCTGCCGACATCGTGGTGGGCCAGATCCTGGCCGGCATGGTCCGGGGACTGTTCGCCTCGGCTATCCTCATGGGGTTGGGGCTGTTTCTCTCGGGCGGCTTTCACTTCAGCCTGATTTTCATCCTGGCCCTGCTCCTCAATTGCCTGGTGTTCGCCGCTTTTGGGGTGATCGTGGGGATGAAGTCCCGCTCCCATGAAGACACTGCCACCTTCACCAATTTTTTTATTATGCCCATGGCGTTTTTTTGCGGCACCTTCTTCCCGGTGGATGAGATGCCCTGGCTGCTGCGGGATTTCATTAAGATCTTGCCTTTGACCCACACCAACCACCTCATGCGGAATCCCTCCTGGAGCTTGGAGAGCCTGGGCTCCCTGGCCCTGTTAGCCGCTTACGGCGTGCTCTGCCTGGCGGTGGGGATCATCATTATCCGGCGCTACAGCGAATAGTTGCCGGTTGCCAGTGGTCAGTGAGCAGAAGAAACCCGGTAGCACAAGCTTTCCAGCCTGTGCTGACGCAGCCTGAATCCTGCGGCTGCCTGGAGGCGGGTAATGCGCAAGAGGCTCTTATTACTTGAGACTTTCCAGGTAGTTCACCAGGGCTTTTTGCTCCGCGGGTGGCAGATAGGCATAGCTGGGCATTTTGGCGTGGAGATGGAGTTGGCGGGGATAGGTGAGGGCTATCTGAAGTTGCTGGGGCGATAAGCGGCCCCCGACGCCGTCTAGCGGCACGGCGAGATTGCCCCCTTGCCCCTTAAGGGCATGGCAGGCAAAGCAGCCTAAACGCTTGGCCAGATCGAGACGCTGCTGTTCCACAGTCTGACCCCAACCCCAGGAAACGGCCAGGAGCAGCGCGAGCAAGCCTCCTGAAAGCGCGAAGCTTCTCAAGGCTTGGATTCGCCTTCCGCAATCATCTTCTGCAGGGCGAGCTTTTCAGGGTGATCGGGGTTCAGTTCCAGAGCCTTTTTGAACAGGGGCGCCGCCTTGGCCTTCTGGCCTTCGGCATAGTAGTCGGTGCCCAGATTGATCAATGCCACCCAATTTTTCGGGTCAATCTCCACGGCCTTTTGAAACGCCGCCATCTCTTTTTCCCGGAATTCCGGGATCCCCTGCTTGTTGTATTTGAACCGGTAAGCCATGCCGATCATGTTATAAGCGGCCGCGGCCCGGGGTTGCAATTTGATGGCTTTTTCGTAATCGGCGATGGCCTCGTCGTATTTCTGCTGTTGAAAATTCACAAATCCCGCCTGCATATACTTTTCGGCGCTGTCGCCCCCGCATCCCATGAGGACCGCCAGGAGCATCAGGGATAGAATCAGTCTGAACATCTCGCCTCCGGTTTGCTGGATTAATCGCCTCTTATCGTGGTCCGAACTCAGATGCCGTCGTGTTTTGGGTCCGGCGCCGCGAGCGCAGCAGATGGGATCATTGCGGGCCAGCCTTGACCGATATGGGCATAAGGATATACCAATATATGTTAAAAATTAATCCCAAAAACCGGGCGGGCAAAAAAAATAATATCCGGTATGCACCTGCCTGGCGAATCGGCGCAAAGATGCAGGCGTTACTTGACATTATCAAGCAAGGTAACCATCATGAGGCCTAGTCGGCCCCAATTATGCTGGCCAGACAGGAGGGAAAATCATGTCTGAAGAAAAGTATCCAGGCTGGTATTCGTTTATCAGGGCAAAACATGCAAACTTCATCAAGGCCCTGGAGCAGTTGGGTGAAACGGTACGCCAGGAAGGGCCGTTGGACGAGAAGACCGCCCAGCTGGTCCAATTGGCTGCCGCTGCGGCCAGTCATTCCGAGGGCTCGGTGCACAGCCACGTCAGAAGGGCCTTACAGGCCGGAGCCACCCCGGAAGAGATCTATCACGCCATCATCCTTTTGACCAGCACCATCGGTTTTCCCCGGACCTCCGCGGCCTTGAGTTGGGTTTATGACGTCCTGGAAAAAGCTCAGGATTGATCCGGCCGAGCCCTAAGACCCTTGAGGTGAGCCTCCGGGATTTAGTGCGGCGCGGCTTGAAAAAAAGTTTGTCATTGGGTCCGAATTGCGATATCCTCCATAAAAAGTAACCGATAATTTGAGATAAATGCCCAGAAATGTCAAAGTTTGGGGGTGGCAACCAGAGTTTGGCATTTTATTTTTTCTAATCGCTATTGTTTATAAGATATAACGATAAGAACAACATCGATCACTGCGCCCGTACCTGACACGCTCCAACTGTCGCCGGGCTGCACAGGCTTCGAGGTCTTGAAAGCCAAAGTTATGGAGCACCCGCCGGAGCGGGCTGCGGCCCCGGGACCTGTCAGGCGGTCAGCGCCAGCGGGTGGCGGCGGGCTTGCTGCCCTCATTTGCCGTCTAGCGTCCTCAAGTCAGGCTCTAACCTTATGTATTGCCCCAAAACTCGAAGCGATTCCGCTTTAGCAACTTTTCCTGGGGTCGATTCTGCCTGCATCTATGTCGTTTCCCTATCCTCCGAAATGTGCTATTATTTCAATTATGTGGCAGAGAAGCAAAGTCGGCAGCAAGCTCTTAGGGGTCACCCTGCTGTCCCTCCTGGTGGCCCTTGTAGGTCTGCTTCTGGTGATGCAATACCTGGCCACCCGGCAAATCCTGGAATGGCACCGTCAGCGGGTAGAGCTGGTGGGCCGGCTGGTTCTGGCGGAATATCGGGAAAAACTTCAACGGGTTGAGCAGGCCGCCAACCTCCTGGCCGACAACCCCTCGTATGGGGAATTACTGGCCACCGGCAATGCGGAAGCGCTGCGGCGCCTGGTGACTCCCATGATGAAGGCCACCGGCCTCCATATCCTCACGGTTACCGACTACCAGGGGGTTATTCAGGTTCGGGCCCACGATCCCGGGGCCCTGGGTGTCAATATTTCTGGCAATCCCTTGGTGCGGGCCAGCCTCCAGGGCAAAGATGCCTCCCGCATGACCGACTGGAAAGATTCCATCGCGTTGAGCGCCTCGGCCCCCATCCGTTACGACAATAAGGTGGTGGGGGTAGTCCTCACCGGGCTCCTCATTGACAAGAGCTTCGTGGAGTCCCTAACCCGGCCCGGGGCCGAGGTAGCCATCTTCTTCGGCAATCGCCTGGTGGTCAATTCCTTTAAAGACTTGCCCGAGAGCGCCTTGAATCAGCTTCAGCGCCACCGCGACCTGGCGGCCAAGGGCCAGGGGCTGGACCAGGTCCAGCGGCTCCAACTGGGGGATGAGGACTATGCCATCACCTATCTCCCCCTGGAAGAAGGCGATCAACCTTGGGAAAGCTTAATCGTGGTGGGGGTCAGCCGGCGAGAATTGGAACCCGCGCTGTGGACCCTGAAGCTGGTCATTTTCGGGGTCGGAGGGGCTGCCGCCTTGATCGGGGGGGTCCTCAGTTTCTGGCTTTCCTCCGGGATTCGCCGCCAGATCACCCATTTGTCCGAAGGCACCCGGAAAGCCGCGCTGGAGGAACTGGCTGGAGATATCCCGGTGACCAGCCACGACGAGTTAGGGGAACTGGCCGAGTCCTTCAATGCCATGATCCGGGCCCTGGGGGAAAAGACCCGGCTCCTTCAGGAAGAGCGGGATCGCGTCGCCGCCAATGCCGATTTTCTCTCCATGATCGTCCATGATATCAAGGCCCCCCTGACCGGGGTGCGCCTGACCATCGAGGCCCTGGAGGACGAAACTCTGCCCCCCGAGATTCATCACAAATTGCGCGGCATCATCCAAGGAAGCGAAGGTCTCCTCCTGCACCTCCACAATGTGTTGGATTTAAGCCGGTTTGAATCCGGGCGCCTGGCCTTAAAGCCCGAGCCGGTGCCCCCCGGCTTTATCATCCAGCGCCTACTCCATCACTTCGGGGCGCTGGCCCAACACCAGGGGGTGCATCTTGTGGCCCCGCCGCCGCCGAACTTGCCCCCCATCATGGTAGATGAGCCTTGCCTGGATCGCGTCCTGGCCAATCTCCTGGTCAACGCCCTGGCCGCAACCCCCCAAGGCGGCAGCATCCAGGTGCAAGCTCTCCCCGGCCATGACCACGGGGAAGTTGAACTTGTGGTGACAGATACGGGCTGCGGTCTGAGCCCTGAGGAACAGGAGCACCTGTTCGAAAAATACCGCCTTTCCCGTCACAAGAATAACGGCTCGGGGTTGGGGCTCTATATCTGCAAGACCCTGGTGGAGGCCAACCAGGGACGTATCTGGGTGGAGAGCATTGCGGGCCAGGGCGCCACTTTTCATTTGGCCTTTCCCGTCACTCCGGAAAACTTCGAGACGGCAGGGTCAGGAGAGGCGGCGCCGGCGGCCGTCAGATAAACTTAATAAAAAATATCTGTGGCGTTCTCAGCCCAGGGACCGGATTGTAGTCCCTCTGAGAAGAGATGCCCACCCATAACATGACTCAAACGCGGCTGGTTGATGGGAGGTTGCAGTGGCCCCGAGCCCCTGGATTTTAGTGATCGATGATGACCGCTGGACCCGGGAAGCCCTGGTGTCCATCCTGCGCCGGGCTGGTTACCAGGTCACAACTCGGGAAAGGTTTGACCAAGAACTGGATTCCAGTCACTTGCCTCAGCGCTTTGTGGTGGCAGTGTTGGATTATCACCTCCCCCATTTCAACGGCCTGGATGTGGCCAGGCGCCTGAAACGGTTGCAGCCGGATTGCCGCATCGTCATGATTTCTTCGGAATTACCCAATCTACCGGAACTTGGCGGTCAGGAGGCCGTGGTGGACCGGTTCCTGGCCAAACCCTTCTCCAAGGATGCCATTCTGGAGGTGATCGCCCAGCTTTGCCCCGCCCCGGTGACCTAAGCCCCGCATTTTTGGAAGACCCAGCCTTGGCCGGAGATCTTCCGGAGGCGGTGCTTGCCTATGTCCGGCGGGAGCACCTGTTCACGTCCGGCGACCGGGTCCTGGTGGCGGTCTCCGGCGGCCCCGATTCGGTGGCCCTGCTCCATCTCCTGATACGGCTCCGTCCGGTGCTGGGTCTGGAACTGGGTGTGGCCCACTACGACCACAGCCTCAGAGGGGCAGATTCCCGAGGCGACGCGGACTTTGTGGCCGACCTCGCCCAAAGTCAGGGGCTACCGTGCCATCTGGGTCGCGGCCAGGTGAAAAAGGCGGCCCGTCGGGACAAGGTCTCTGTCCAAATGGCGGCCCGGCAACTGCGGCGGCAGTTTTTCCAGGCTACCCGGAGCAATTACGCTTATACCAAGCTGGCCCTGGGCCACACCGCCGATGACCAGGTGGAACTCTTCTGGCTGCGACTGCTTCGGGGCGCGGGGCTGGAGGGTCTAAAAGGCATGGAGCCGGCTATTCCCGAGGGCCTGGTGCGGCCTTTGCTGGCTGTGGGCAAGGCGGTCCTGTCGGCCTGGCTGGAGCAGGAAAATCTTGCCTACCGCGTTGATGCCAGCAACCTGAGCCGGGCTTACCTGCGCAACCGGGTGCGCCTGGACCTCCTGCCTCACCTCAGCCAAGCATACAACCCCCGTCTGGCCCAAACCATCTGGCGGACCCAGGCGCTGCTCCGGGAAGATGAGTTCCTCTTGCGCCGGGAGACTGTCGCGGCCTGGGACCGGATGAGCCGGAGATTGGCCGCAGCCTGTTTTGCCCTTGACCTGGAAGGGTTTTTGCGCCTGGACCAGGCCCTGCAGCGCCGGGTGCTCAGGTTCGGGGTGGCAAAAATCGGTGCGAATCTCGCCCTCACTGCGGCCCAGGTGGGCGCCCTGTTGGCCCTGGCCAAAAGTGAGCGCCGCGGCGGCCTGATCGAGCTGGGGCAAGGCGTTCAGGTGGCTCGGGCGGCGGGAGCCTTGCATATTTTAAGAGGCCTGCCGGAGCCGCCTCGGGAGGTTACCCTGTTACCGGACTGTCCGGGGGAGGTGGAGTCCCCTGGGGGCTGGCGCTGGCAACTGCGCCGCCGTCCGGTTCGCCCCGGGGAGCCCTGGCCACCTCCGGAAGTAGCCTGGCTCAACCCGGATAAGGTTTCTTTACCCCTTGAGGCCCGGTCCTGGCGTCCCGGAGATCGCTTCTGGCCCCAGGGCGCTCCGGGTCCCAAAAAACTCCAGGACTTCCTGGTGGATGCGAAAATTCCCCGCTGGCTCAAACCGCATCTCCCCCTGGTGGCCGACGCTCAGGAGATTATCTGGGCCGCGGGCCTGCGGCTGGCCGAGCCGGCGAAACTCCTCCCTACCAGTCAAGACCTCCTGGAAATTGCCATTACACCCACCACCGCTGACACGGCCCGTATCTGGGAAATCCTGCGTCAGGTAAGGAAGTAAGAGGTTTTTCCTTTTGGCCAAGTCCGGTTCGCCGCTCCTGCTGATAAACCCCTGGATCTACGATTTTGCGGCCTACGATTATTTCGCCCAGCCATTGGGGTTGCTCTATCTGGCGGGGCTGTTGGAGGCGCATGGCTTTACGCTGCATTTCCTGGATTGTCTGGGCGCGCCCCACGCCAAGTCCGGACCGTTCGGCACTGGCCGCTACCCCAAGGAAATCCTGCCGCCGCCCCCGGCCCTGCAAGGAATCACCCGGCGCTACGGGCGCTATGGCATCAGTGAGGCGGCTTTCCGGGCGCGCCTGGCCCAGGTTCCCAAACCCGCAGCCATCCTGGTGACCTCCCTCATGACTTACTGGCACCCGGGGGTGGCCGCGGCTATCCGCCTCGCCCGGGAGCACTTTCCCGCAGTCCCCATTGTGCTGGGGGGAATCTACGCCACCCTGTGTCCGGAGCATGCCCGCCGACACAGCGGCGCCGATAGGGTGGTCACTGGGCCGGGGGAGGCGGCCGTTTTCACGCTCCTTCAAGAGATCACCAGTTTTATGCCTGCTCCAGGGCCGACTCCTGCACCCCGGGCTGCCTTGGACTCGCTACCGTACCCGGCCCTGCACCTCCTGGCCTCGCTATCTTATATCCCCATCCTCACCTCCCGGGGCTGCCCCCTGGATTGTTCGTACTGCGCCTCCCGCCTCCTGCAGCCCAATTATAGGCGGCGGCGCCCCCAGGCGGTGGCCGAGGAACTGATTTACTGGCAGGAGCGCTTAAGTCTCAGCGATGCCGCGTTTTATGACGATGCCCTGTTGGTCCAGGCGGAGGACCACCTGCTGGTGATCCTGGAAGAACTGGCTCGCCGGGGCCGCACCTTTCGGTTCCATACCCCCAATGGCCTCCACGCCCGCCTCATCACCCCGGAGGTGGCCCGCGGGCTTAAACGGGCCAATTTCGCCACCCTGCGCCTGGGAGCTGAAACCACCGCCCTGGGGCCGGCCCGCCTGGACCGGAAACTGGAGCAAGGCGAACTGGAAGCCGCCCTGGCACACTTGCGCGAGGCCGGATTTTCTCGGGAATCAATCGGGGTCTACCTCCTCATCGGTCTGCCGGACCAGGAGGAGGCCGAGGTGACGGCTTCCATCCGGGAGGTCAAAGCCTTAGGGGCCACCCCGGTCCTGGCCCTGTACTCCCCCATTCCGGGCACCGCCTTGTGGAGCCGGGCCCAAGGCGCCTCCCGCTACGACCTGAACGCCGACCCGATCTTCCAGAACAACTCCCTGTTCCCCTGCTGGCCGCAGTTCTCCTGGGAGCGCTACACCCGCCTCAAACGCCTGGCCGGAAAATGAGAGTTGTGGTAGGGTGAATGTGGAGGAGGGCCAGGGGAAGTTTTTTGTTTTTCGTAAGGGTTCCCCCGCCCTTTCCCACACCCCCTCCCAACGCCCTGTATGGAATTGGGGGGAGAGGTTTGGGGGAGGGGGTAAGGGCGCTCGACCTTAGCCCAATCCCCCAAAAATCCCTTTCCAAAGGTAATTACATGGGAACGTCAAGCGCCCGGCGGGGGCCCACCACGGCGTTATGGCGGGCGGCCAAAGGAGCGGCCACCCGGTATCTGTCGCCTGAGGGTGGCGGCGAGCTGAATGCCCGGGAAGTGGTGGCCCGGTATCTGGCGGCCCTGCAGGAAACGCCGGGGCAAGGGGACCACTTGGCGGTGTTCCGGGTCACCCGGAAAGTTGGTCAAGAACTGGGGGCTTTCTGGGAAGAGGTTAAGGTCCGGGGGTGGGAGCCATCTCTGCAAGACCGCGGCCTGGCGCCGCTGGCTCACGGTGACGTCACGATGCTGGCTCAAGGGTTGAGCGGGGTTTTGGCCGGCAGTGGGGGCTTGGAAGAGGCCGTGGTTCGGACTGCTCTGGCGCTGGCGCTGCGACGGGCACGGCAATCTGAGACCCAGGCGACACCGGCTCAGATGGTGCGGCAGTTTTTGGGTACGGCGGTCAGCCTGCGTCTGGCCCTGGACCTGGGGGAACCCCTGGAAGCCGCGGCAGGCAGTTATGGGCGGCTTAAAGATGGATTCAATTACCTTGAGCAGTTGATCGCGGCTAATATCCCGGGTGCAGATGGGCAAAACCTCCCCCCGGCCAGTCCCGATTCCTGGCAGGGGCTCGCAGGCTGGATCTGGGTCACGGCAACGATGACTGCCTTGATAGAAAAATTTGCGCGATGAGATTTACAGGAATAGTTAGCGACTGCCAAGGGCCAATAGCCCATGACTGCTTCTCAATATCATTGTTTTTTGAAGCATTGAGTAACGCATAATGGATGCTATCAAAACAAAACAGGATATATTGATGGTTCTGCACCAAAACCGGGGGCGCCTCAGGGCGCTTGGTGTGAGCAGAATAGGGTTGTTCGGATCATTTGTGCGTGGGGAACAGCATCCCCATAGCGATATTGATCTGCTCGTGGAATTTGAAGTGGGAAAAAAAACATTTGATGGCTTTATGGCACTGTCTTTTTTTCTTGAGGAGCTTTTGTTGCGTAGAGTTGAAGTTATAACGGCAGAATCCCTTAGTCCGCATCTTGGTCCGCATATTTTAAAAGAGGTGGAATATGTCGCTCTCGCCGCTTGAATATCTGCGCCACATCCTCGATGAAACTGAGTATCTGATTAGTGAAAGCCAGTTGTTGAGCATGGATCGCTTCATGTGCAGTGAGACGCTAAAGCGTGCCTTTGCACGTAGCATCGAGATCATTGGGGAGGCCTCGAAGAAAGTAAATGATGAACTAAAGCAGAAATATCCAGAAGTAGGCTGGCGCTCAATAGGAGGGATGAGGGATCGCCTTATTCACAACTACTTCGGGAGGTGGACTATGATATTGTTTGGGATGTTGTTAAGAATAAGATACCACCCCTTCATCAAAAGATAAAGGAGATACTGGAACAAGAGATGGAATTGCAACAATAGCCCCAGTTCGCACACTTAGGAGCTATCATGGGGCGAGATAAAAACGAGACTCTTTTATGGCGGGCCATCTTTACCTGAAAGCTCCCAAAGAAAAACGCCGAACGCCGCCGGGCATGGCTGCAGTCATCCATTTGGATGAGTTGGGGCTTTACGGCTATCCCCTGCACCACAATCTTTGCCGGCTTTTCAGCACTCCTGCCCCCCCGGGCCCGTCGGTCCAGGCCTTCCTGCTAGTGGCCTTAGGGGTCTGGGCCGCGGATAAATTGCAACCGCGCCAGAAGACGCCTGATGCCTGGACCAGACAGCTCACCCTGCATCTGCCCGTCAGTCCCTCGTGGCTGCCCTTGGCCCCGCGCCTGGACCAGGCACTCAATTTTCTCACCGGGGATGATTGGACCCTGAAGCTGCGGGAGGCGCCGGTTGATTTAGGTCTGCACGGCAAGTGGCCCCACCCCTGGCGCCCGGATGGGGTGATGCTGTTCTCCGGGGGACTGGATTCCCTGGTAGGGGCCCTGGACTCCTTAGAGGCCGGGCAGCGCCTGTTGCTGGTGAGCCATTATGATTTTGGGCAACTGGCCTCCATCCAGCAAAATCTGGCGGTGGCGTTGATGCGTCATTACGGCCCGGACCGGGTGCATCACCTGGGGATTCGGGTACAATTTCCCGAGGCCCCGGAGCTGACGATGCGGAGCCGGTCACTCCTCTACCTGGCCCTGGGGCTGACCGCGGCTGCCCCCTGGGGTATTGCCATGCCCTTGATCATCCCGGAAAACGCCTGGATCAGCCTCAATCCGCCCTTGACCGTCAACCGCCTGGGAAGTTACAGCACCCGCACTACCCACCCATACTTTTTGGAACTCCTGACGAACCTTTGGCGGGAGGCGGATTGCGCGCCGCCATTGCTGAACCCCTACCAGAACCTCACCAAGGGCGAGATGGTGCGCCACTGCCGCAACTGGGAACTCCTGGAACGGCTTTTCAGGCTGAGCGTCTCCTGCGCCCGGCCGGTGGTCTCCCGCTGGCAGGGAGGCCCCGCCGGCTCATGCGGTTATTGCTATCCCTGCCTGATGCGCCGGGCCGCCCTGCACGCTTGGGGGTGGGATCGGGGCGAGGATTACCGGCGGGATGTTTTGGCCGATCCCGAGATATTGCATCACCGGGTCCGGGGTGGAGACCTGCGGGCCCTGCTGCTGGCGCTCAAGACCTGGGAGGAAGCCCCGGCGGACGTCGAAGCCCGGCTTATGTTGGGGGTAACTCCTGAGGCCCTGGCGGCGCGGTTCCCCCTGTCCTACCAGGTGATAGCCCGGGGGTTTCAGGAAATCGCCGGTTGGCTCCGGGATAAAGGGCCG
>DZCR01000222.1 GCA_022736495.1 Desulfobacca acetoxidans | reverse complement strand
GATGACTCAAAGACGGGAAGCAAGATGGTATATTGGTATTTTCCGAGTCCCTCAGCGCTGGGCTCCCGTCAGTCATTTTTTGGCATTCTGCCCCCTATAAAAAAATCCTGAAGCGGGAGTGACTGATATAGCGAAACATTCCCGCACCGAATACGGAATTTCTCGATTTTTTAACTAATTTCGATCTTTATCGAGCTATCACGAGATGTCAAGATTTCAACAATTGTTAACAACTTTTTCAGCTGTGATTAACATGCGAGGATAACACGATAAAAAAGAGGGATATTACCAAGGCCCAAAAAACAAGGACTTGAGATGGAGGCGGGGCTGAATGTCAAGAGCAATGCGCCCTTGCGCCATTTGATCACATTGCGTTCAGGCTTGTAAAAATGGGCATCAATGGCCTTTGACTGAATGACCAATGTAGGTTTTATATCGGGGCGTGACCTGAACGGAAAAATAATATTGATCCGAAAAAGAGGGCTGTCGGCAAGGTGACAGTCATTTCCAATCCGAGAGAATAGTGTATTTTTTCGCCTTCCCGGCACTCAACCGCTGACTTGACAATGGGGCGAATCGTCTCAAAACAGGTTTAATTAGTGCCTTACAGATTATTTTCTTGTTTTTTTTACAAGAAAATAATCTGCGAAAGGCACTTATCCCGTTCATCGGGGCTAGCTGTTTATAGGTTTATAAAGAAAGTATTAGCAAGGAATCAGCATGATGTGGCAGAAGATAAAAGAGAGTTTGCGTAATGTCGTGGCGGAAAATGTATTCACCCTCTGGATCGATCCCCTTGAGTGCGTGTTGTGCGATGACAAACATATCAAACTTGCCTGTCCTGACCGCTTCTATCTGGCACACCTGAGCCAACACCACCTTGGCCTGATCCAGGACAAGGTGAATGAACTCGATCTGGGACAGAACCCCGGGATAGAGTACCGACGCCAGGTCGTCCTGTGTGAGATGCAGCAGAAAGCGCTGCCCGTCTCACCCCGCGTCGGCCAGTTGCGCCTGCCGCATGTTCCGCTTGTCGAATCACAGGTGCGGTCCCTACACCCCCGTTACACCTTTGATGAGTTTATGGCAGGCGAGAGCAACATTCTGGCCCTGTCAGCCTGCAAATCAATGGTTACAGGCACCGACACCGTCGGCCCCTGCCTCTACATCAACAGCTCCACCGGCCTTGGCAAAAGCCATCTGACCCACGCGGTCGCCCATCAGATCCTGGCCACATCTCCCTCTACCAGACTCCACTATCTGACCGCCCAGCAATTTTCAGCCGAGATGGTGCGAGAGATCCAGACCAAGAGCATGGATCGCTTCAAACGCAAATATCATGACCATTGCGATATCCTGCTGGTGGAAGATGTCCACTCCCTGACCGGCAAGACAAAGACCCAGGAAGAGCTCAACGAACTCCTTGACGCCCTGATCAAGAGCGGGAAACGGGTCATCCTGACTGCCAACACTGCGCCTCGCGAGCTCAACGGCATTGACGAGGAATTTCGTTCCCGCATGACCGCAGGCCTGGTGACAACGATTTCCGCCCCGGATATCCTGACCCGCCACCGTATTGTCCGTAAAAAAGCCGCCATCCAGGGTCTGGCACTGACCGAGGAATTTGTCAGCTACCTGGCCCAGTATATCAAAGGCGATGTGCGGCAGATCGAGTCTGCCATCCTTGCTATTCGCGCTAGATCCGTCCTGATGGGCGGCGAAATCGAAATGGCCCTCATCCGCGAGGTGGTGGAGGGGATTGTGGGGGCCCCGAAAAATCTGACGACGACAACCATTGCCGAATTTGTCAGCGGTCAGTTCAATGTCAGCGTCCAGGATATGCAGTCACGTACCCGCAAAAAGGCCATAGTCTTTCCCCGGCAAGTTGCCATGTACCTCAGCCGGACCCATACCGAGCAGTCATTAGCCGACATCGGCAAGGTCTTTGGCCGCGATCATGCCACCGTGCTCCATGCAATCAAGGTGGTATCGGACCGAATTATGCGTGATCTTTCGGTATCGGCCCAAGTAGAGCTGCTGCATAAAAAGGTGAAACAGATGTAGCCGCCCTCCCCCCCAAAAAAAGCACCCTGGATGTACTCAAGCGGCCCGCGGCAATCCCACCGGGCCGCTTGATTTTTATACGCTTATCTGCTAAGAAGAATCGCAAAAGTGCTTGCTTGCAAGCTGCAACGGGACACTAAGAAACATTGCATCGGCTGTGGCACTTGCGCTGGCGACTCCCGTTGCCTGTGCCCGCATCCCTTGCCCGCCGGTTCCATCCCCTGGACGGCGCATATCGACAATATTTTTCGCTGGACTGGAGGCCGCCTATATTGCTGAAGATTGTCAATATCTCTCGACACTTTGATGCATTCATGGCCTTAGACAAGGTATCGCTGCACATTGAGGCCGGTGAGTTCTTCACCCTGCTGGGCCCATCCGGCTGCGGCAAAACCACCCTCCTGCGCCTGATTGCCGGATTTGACAAACCGGATGGCGGCGACATCCTCCTTGACGGCAAGAGTATTATTACGACCCCCCCCGAATACCGGCCCCTCCATACTATTTTTCAGAATTACGCCCTGTTTCCCCACATGACAGTGGCCGACAATATCGCCTTTCCCCTGCGCATGGCGGGGGTCGCGAAGAAAGATATCCAGGCCCGGGTGGCCGAGGCCCTGGAGGATGTGCGCCTGCCGGACAAGGCCAAGCAGTACCCTGACGCCCTGTCCGGCGGCCAGAAGCAGCGCATTGCCATTGCCCGGGCCCTGGTCAATCGTCCCCGCCTGTTACTCCTGGATGAGCCTTTATCGGCGCTCGATGCCAAGCTGAGCGAGCAGATGCAGATTGAGCTCATTGAACTCCAGAAAGAGGTCGGTATCACCTTTATCTATGTGACCCATGATCAGAGCGAGGCCCTGGCCCTGTCGCATCGGATTGCGGTGATGGATCATGGTCAGATTGCCCAGGTGGATGTCGCCGAGCGGCTGTACGGCTTCCCCAACAGTCGGTTTGTCGCTGATTTTATTGGAAAATGCAACCTGCTGGAGGGGCTGGTCAAGGAACAGCTTGGCGATTGCGTCACGGTCGAACTCGACGGGCTGGGTCTCGTCCACGTGTGCCGCTCCGAGTCGCAGTTTGCACCAGGCGACCGGTGTGTGCTGACCCTGCGCCCGGAAAAGATCCGTCTCGCTACCAATATCAGCCCCTTGGTGGATGACTCCCATTTTACCGGCCATGTGCATGACATGCTCTATCTTGGTGACGTTACCGTCTATAATGTGACCCTGTCGAATGGCATCCTGCTTGAGACCCTGCTCGCCAACTCCGCCTCCGGGAAGCCCAATTTCTTTGAAGTCGGCGATCAGGTAGAAGTCGCATGGTCATGCGATGCCGGCCACCTGGTGTTGGATTAACGCCATGCGGGGACAGGCCTGGCACAAAGGCGCCCAGAAATATCTGCTCTCCCTGCCGCCCATGGCCTATCTGCTGATATTCTTTGCGGTGCCCACCCTGATTATGCTCTTTGCCTCTTTTCGCTACCCCGGCGAATATGGCGGCCTGGCCCCTTGGTATCTGCGGGAAAATGGTCGGCTGACCCTTGATCTGACCCTTGAAAACTGGCAACGCCTGTTTGATTCCGACATCTACCTGCGGCTCTTTATCAAATCAATTGGATACGCGGTGGCAACAACCCTGCTCTGTATCGTCATGGGCTACCCCCTGGCCCTGATGATCGCCCGCAGCCGCCGCAAGCATCGCGACCTCCTGCTGCTGCTCGTCATCCTCCCCTTCTGGAGCAATTTCCTGGTGCGGATCTATGCCTGGATGATTATTTTCAGTCCGGTCGGGGCCTTGACCCGGATGCTCAACGGTATGCTCGACCTTGTAGGGGCAGGCCCCATCACCCTGATGTACAGCCCGACGGCAATGCTTATCTGCCTGGTCTATGTGCATCTGCCCTTTCTGGTGCTGCCCTTGTATGCCAATCTCGAAAAACACGATCCTTACCTGCTTGACGCGGCCCAGGATCTTGGCGCAGGATCTTGGCGAAAGTTCTGGCTCATCACCTGGCCCCTGTCCCTGCCCGGTATCACCGCAGGCTCCATTCTCGTCTTTATTCCGGTACTGGGCATGTTCGCCATTCCCGATCTCCTGGGGGGCACAAGCGGGATCATGATCGGCAACGTCATCAAACAACAGTTCATGGAATCGCGCGACTGGCCCTTCGGCAGCGTCCTGTCGATGGTGCTGACCGTAGCAGCCGTAGCCGTCGTCCTGATTGGCTCCTGGCTGGGCCGGCGACGCTAAGGCCTGTCAAGACAAGAGATGAGTGACGATGCGTAAAAAAAACCTGATCCTGACGATAAGCGCCGCCGCCGTCTATCTCTTTTTATACCTGCCCCTGGTGATTGTGGTGGTCTTCTCTTTTAACGATTCCCGGTTGAACGCTGAATGGGTCGGCTTTACCTGGAAGTGGTACGCCAAGCTCTTTCACAACCGGGAGATGCTGGCGGCGGCCATGAACTCGCTGATCATTGCCAGTGTCAGCGCCGGAGTCGCCACGATCCTGGGCACCTTGGCCGGGATCGCCATGCAGCAACATCGCTTGCGACTCCTGCAGATCCTTGTACTGGCCCCCATTGCCATGCCCGAGATCCTGATGGGGGTCAGCCTGTTAGTGCTTTTTATCCTGGTCAACATGACGCTCGGACTGATCTCGATAACGCTTGCCCATATCACCTTCTGCATCGGCTTTGTGGCCCTGGCGGTCCAGTCCCGGATGTCAAGCCTGGACCCTGCGTTGGTCGAAGCGGCGCGAGATCTGGGGGCCACCCCCTGGCGATGTTTTCTGGAAATCACCCTGCCCCTGCTGATGCCCGGCATCCTGGCCGGCTCCCTGATGGCCTTCACCCTGTCCATCGATGACTTTGTAATCACCTTTTTTACCGCCGGAGTAGGGAGTTCCACCCTGCCGCTCCAGATCTACTCCATGGTCAAGATTGCGGTAACCCCCGAGGTCAACGCGGTGTCAACCC
>DZCR01000221.1 GCA_022736495.1 Desulfobacca acetoxidans | reverse complement strand
TCAAGGACGAAAATGTCTGCCTCCACTGCGGGCTTTGCGCGGAGCGGTGTCCGACATCGGCCTGGGATATGCAGAAATATATGTACGAGACAACAAAGGCAGGGCAAGAATAATGAAACTTCAAGGTATTAATGATTTTGTGATCCGGTTTGCCAATGTGAACGGCTCGGGGTCGGCCAGTGCAAACGCTCTTTTTGCCAAATCCGTGTTCCGGCTGGGGGTCCCGGTGAGTCCCAAAAATATTTTTCCCTCCAATATCCAGGGTCTGCCGACCTGGTATGAGGTGAGGATCAATGAAAAAGGGAATCTGGGCCGCCGGGGAGGATATGATGTTATGGTTGCCATGAACGGGCAGACCTTGAAAAAGGATTATGAGGATTTGGCGCCGGGCGGATATTTCATGTACGATTCATCCAGGCAACTGCCGGCGGATTTTGCAAGGGACGATATCACCCTCATCAATATGCCCCTGACCCAAATCTGCAACCGGGAATTTGAGGACCCAAAGCTCCGGCAATTGTTGAAAAATATTGTCTATGTCGGGGCCCTGGCCCATCTGTTGGATATGGAATTCTCCGTTCTGACCGATTCCATCCTCAGCCAATACAAAAAAAAGCCCAAACTGGGAGAGCCCAATATAAAAGCCCTGGAACTGGGGTTTGAATATGCGGCCGCGCATTTTCAAGACACCTGTCAACTGAAGGTGAAACGCAGCAACCAACTGACCCGTCATATCCTGATGGACGGCAACACGGCCACGGCCCTGGGGGCTGTGTACGGAGGGGCCACCGTGGCAGGCTGGTATCCCATTACGCCGTCTACCTCAGTGATCGAGGCCTTTGACCGGTTCACCGGCCAATACCGGCGGGATGAATCCGGTAAAAAAAGGGTGGCCATTCTTCAGGCCGAAGATGAGCTGACAGCCCTGGGCATCGCCCTGGGGGCATCCTGGAACGGGGCCCGGGGCTTTACCGCGACATCGGGGCCCGGGATTTCCCTGATGAATGAATTCCTGGGCCTGGCCTATTTTGCAGAGATCCCGGTGGTGCTGATCGATGTCCAGAGAACCGGGCCCAGCACGGGCATGCCCACACGGACCCAGCAATCGGACATTCTCTTGTGCGCCTATGCCTCCCACGGCGATACCGGACATGTCCTGCTCTTTCCCTGTGACCCCAAAGAATGCTTTGAAATGACGGCGGACGGGTTTGACCTGGCCGAACGGCTTCAAACCCCGGTCATCATCATGAGCGATCTGGACCTGGGCATGAATGACCATATCTGCCTGCCCCTGGAATGGGATGACGCCCGGACCTATGACAGGGGAAAGGTCCTGGACGGGAACCGGCTTGAATCCCTGACCGAAAAATGGGGACGGTATCTGGACAAAGATGGCGACGGCATCTGTTACCGGACCATCCCGGGAACCCACCCCAGACTTGGCGCCTTTGTGACGAGGGGATCTTCCCATGATGAATTTGCGGCCTATACCGAGGACAATGACACTTATCAGCGGATCATGTTAAGGCTGGGTAAAAAACGGCAGACCGCCAAAAGCCTTGTGCCGAAGCCCCATATTCAAATTTCCGATACAGCCACCGATTATGGGGCCGTCTTTTTCGGCACCAGCACCCAGGCTTCCCATGAAGCACTGGAAACCCTTGGGTCACAGGGGATCATGATCAATACCATGAGGCTCCGGGGGTTTCCTTTCCAGGACGAGGTCAAGGCGTTTATCGACCGGCACAAAACCATTTTTGTCATTGAGCAGAACCGGGACGGCCAGATGCGGACCCTTTTGATCAACGAATGCCGTATCCGGCCGGACAAGCTGGTCTCCATCACTCATTTTGACGGCCTGCCCATCACTGCCGGACATATTTCGGATTCCATCCAACAGATACTGAAACCTCAAACACAAAAAGGAGGTGCCCAATGAGTTCCCCCCGACCTGGTTTCCGCCACCCCGACCTTCCTAAAAACGATCTGGGGTATACACGCCGCGATTACGAAGGCGTGGCCTCCACCCTATGTGCCGGATGCGGCCATGATTCCATCAGCAACGCCATCATCAACGCCTGCTTTGAGCTGTCCCTGGAACCCTCCGGGATTGCCAAGATGTCCGGAATCGGATGTTCTTCCAAGACCCCGGCCTATTTTCTCGGAAAATCCCACGGATTCAATTCGGTCCACGGCCGCATGCCCTCCATCGCCACCGGGGCCAATATGGCCAACCGGGACCTCACATATATCGGCGTTTCCGGTGACGGGGACACGGCCTCCATCGGCATGGGGCAATTTGTTCATATTGTCCGGCGAAACCTCAATATGGTCTATATCGTCATGAACAACGGCTGTTACGGCCTGACCAAGGGACAGGATTCGGCCACGGCGGACCGGGGCTCCGCCGGAAAGAAGGGCCGGCCCAACCCCTTTGAATCCATTGATCTGTGCGAACTGGCCATTGCCCTGGGCGCAAGTTTTGTGGCCCGGGGATTTTCCGGCGACAAGGAACAGCTCGTTCCACTCTTGAAGGCTGCCATCGGGCACAGGGGCTTCGCCCTGGTGGATGTCATCTCTCCCTGCGTGACCTTTAACAATACGGCCGCTTCCACCAAGAGTTACCAATGGGTCCGGGATCATATGGAAGCCACGGCCACATTTGACTTTATCCCTCCCAGAAAGGAAATCACCACCCAATATGAAAAAGGGACCACCCAATCCGTGACCCTGCATGACGGCGGGGTGATCCATCTTCACAAGAGCGACGGGTCCGTTGACGTTACCCGGCGGCGGTCCGCCATTGATGCCCTGGAACTTCACCGGGAAAAGGGCCGGCTCCTGACGGGCATCCTTCATATTGATGAGAGCCTCAAAGACACCCATGATATTCTTGAAACCACGGAAACCCGGCTGAACTCCCTGACGGAAAAGGATCTCTGCCCCGGGAATCAGGTGCTTCAGGATATGATGGATAATTACAGATAGAAAGGGACCCATGGCAATTTTTGGAAAGAACGGATTTATCCGGAAACAGGAAATTGCGTTTGCAAAAAAACTGCTGGCCTCTCAATATAAACCATCCGGCGCCGCCCTGCCGGATGAAGCGGCCCTCTCGGCCTATGCGGAAAAAATCGTGGACGAGGCCCACAGGATTGCGAAAAAAGGCGGCAGCTCCGTGCTGGAGATCTTAAAAACCAGGATCAGGGAGATCAAACATTCCCTGAACAAATGATCCATGAAGGAGCCAAATGAAATACCCTGCCCTCATCATCCTTGTATTTTTTACGGGCATGACCGTCGCTCTTGCCCAGGTCATCCCCGTCATGCGGATTTCCGTGGAAAACACCGAAACCCATTTTCAAACCAGGGCCGTCCAACGGTTTGCCGATGATATCAGGGAAAAGCTCAAGGGACGGATTGATGTCCAATTCTTTTCAAATGCCCGGCTGCTGAGGGACAGCGACGTCATCCAGGCCCTGGGCCAAGGCAGGGTGGAGATGGCCGTTCCGGGAACCTGGAATATCATGCAGTTTGAGCCGGATGCCGGGGTTTTCCTGCTCCCTGTGTTTTACGGGAGGGCGGCCGAGGATAATTATCGGATACTTGACGGTGAAATCGGGCGCACCATCAATACAAAATTGGAAAAAAACCTGCACTTCAAAGTGCTTGGCCAATGGATGGACCTGGGCTATGCCCATCTTTTCGGGGTGCACAAAAAAATCCAACGCCACGAGGATATCCAGGGGCTCAGGATACGGGTAGCCGGCGGAACGGCCAATAAACTCCGGATCCAGGCCCTGGGCGGACTCCCGGTCATCATCCCCTGGACGGATCTTCCCGAATATATGCAACAGGAAAAGGTGGACGGAATTCTGACCAGCTACGAAACCGTTAAAAGCGCAAAACTCTGGGAAAACGGGGTCAGATATGTTTTTGAGGATCAGGAATATTTTCCCCAGTATATTCCCCTCATCCGGGCCTCCTTCTGGGAAAAACTGATGCCTGATATTCAGGGTCTGCTGACCGAAACGTGGAAAAAAAATGTTGATGCCGCCAGGCTGTCGGCGGCCGAGGCCCAAAAAGAGGCAAGGGAAATCCTGATTCAAAACGGGGTTGAAATCGTTGTCCCGGAGCCTGACCAACTGGAAAAATGGAGAAACCAAATGCTGCCCCTTCAGAACGAATTTATCCGGGAATTGAGGATTGATCCGGAACTTGTCAGGCAAATCAATGCTGCGCTTAAAGGAAACGGATGAATTGAAATCAGGAATCACGCAAGACCGGCTGTATCTTTCCATTATTGTTTTGATCCTTTTGATCGCCCTTGCCTTTCTCGGATTCAGCACGGCTTCTATTTTCAGAAACCGGACCGGCTATATAAATGAATCCCATATCAAATCCAAGGCCCAGGCCCAGCTCATGGGCGAGAATACCTCCGGCATTATCTATACCGTGGATTTCGCCCTTCTGTCCATTTGCTCACTGATCAAGAGCCAGGTGGATCAGCCCCGTCTCCCGCCTGCCATATGGGAGTTCATCAAAACGGAAACCAAATACCTGCCCCAGGTCCGGGATGTTTTTTTCCTGGATGAAACAGGAGAGACGGCTTACAGCACCGGAGACTCCCAAAAACCCGTACTGAAGTCCTTTGAAAATCACAAAAATGCCTGGCTGGAATTTTCCATTGAAACTGTTTTTTCCGGCCGGGACAAGGCCGTCATTCTTTTGAGCAGACGGGTTGAAAACCGGAACGGAGAATTCATGGGGGTGCTGGTGGCCGGGATCGATTCAAAATTCTTTTATGACCGCTATGACGACTATCTCAATATCGACGCCAATGCCATTGTCTTGTTCGACAACAGCGGCATTGTCCTGACCGGCTGGTTCAATCCCCCCGAGTCCATGGACAATCCCATGGGGTCCCACATCCAATCCCTTCCCCGGTTTTCATCCTTGTCCGGCAGCGAAATCATCAACGTCGGCTTCAGAAGCCATGAGAGCAGGGATGAAATTATCTCGACCTACCAGATCCGGGGTCTGCCCTACCA
>DZCR01000041.1 GCA_022736495.1 Desulfobacca acetoxidans | reverse complement strand
TCGTTCAAATCCTGGTATTCGTCCACCAGCACGTGGGGGAAACGGGTCCGATAAGCCTCCCGGATCGCCGGGTCCCGGGCCAAGAGCAGGGCCGGCTGCGCGATGAGATCTTCATAATCCCAGAGGTTCTCCCGGCTGAGCGCAGCCTCGTAAGCGGCAAAGGCCAGGACATACCGGGGTTCGGCCAGTGGCTCGTTCCCGGCAATGGGGGTCCACAGCTTTATTTGGCGGCCCGGCTTGGGCGCGGTGAGATCAGAAGGGTAGGTAAGGGATTGTTTCCATCCGGTGATCTGCTTCTCCAGCTCGACAAAGGGCAGGTGGTGCGCTCGGGAGCTCTCCCGGATAAGAGTGCGCCGCAGCTCTTCATCCGCCACGCCTCGACCGGGGGCCTGATGCTCGTTAAGAATCTGCTGGCCTAAAGCGTGGAAGGTCTTGATGGTCAGGTGAGACCGGCCGGGCGTTCCGGCCAGCAGGCGGTCGATGCGCTCGTTCATCTCGCCGCTGGCCTGCCGGGTAAAGGTGAGGGCCAGAATTTTCCCCGGGTCCACCCCTCGCCGGGAGACCAGGTAAGCCAGGCGGTGAGTCAGAGCGCGGGTTTTGCCGGTGCCCGGCCCGGCCTGGACGATGAGGGGCGCTCCCTGGTGCACCACCGCCTTCCTCTGGGCGGCATTCAAGCCCGCCAGCAGGGGATCGGCCTCAACCCCCATGTCCAGATGAGCCAGAGACATTACTTTAATTTGATCAGAAACAGTCTGATTTGATAATAGATTGTCCCGAATCGGACTTTGAGAAGATTGCGAAATTGGATCGAAAAAGGCTGTTTGACCTTGCAGGCTAACGCGTTCTGCCGGGGTAAAGAGGCAAATCTCGCCATAGGCTCCATCATAGCCACCCGCGATTTGCACCTCTCCCCGGCGCATCCGGTCAATGCCGTGGGCCAGCAGGACCCCCCCCTCCCGGGCCAGGATGTCCAGAGGCACGCGCCGCAGGATGGCCAATTCCGGCCCTAGTCTTTCCAGAAGCCGAAAGTAGGCCTGACGCACTTTTTTGCTGGCGGGGCCGGGCCCCAGCACCTCGCTGAGAATTTCCGGCAGCGCGATGAGGGACTCAAAGGGCGGGGCTGCCTCCGGGCGCTCCCCGTTATGGCGGTCGGCCAGATCCAGGACGCGGTGCGCCACCCCCAAGGTCAGAGGCTTGCCGCAACGGGGACAGAGACCGTTCAGACGGTTAGCCTCTTCCGGCGCCAGTCTTAAACCGCATTGCCGGTGGCCGTCCAGGTGGTACTTGCCTTCCTGGGGAAAGAATTCAATGGTTCCCCCCAACCCCTCCCGGGTCCGTATGGCCTGGGCCAGATCGGGATAAGTAGCAGCGACGCGGAAAATATTGGCCTCCCGGGCCAGTTTCTGAGGAGAGTGGGCGTCGGAGTTGGACACCAGTGCGAAGCGGTCCAGGCCGGAGACCCGCCAGTTCATGGGAGGGTCGGAGGACAGCCCGGTTTCCACCGCATAAATGTGGGCGGTGTTTTCTTCGAAGCACTCCTCCAGGGAATCGAAGCCGCTCTTGCTGCCCAAGACCGAAAACCACGGAGTCCAGATGTGGGCCGGTATCACCAGCGCCTCAGGAGCGATTTCCAGGACCAACTCCAGCACGAACCTGGCGTCAAGACCCAGGATGGGGCGTCCGTCCGAAGCGACGTTTCCCAGTCGGCCCAGGCGCTCAGAGACTCTTTGGGCGGCCTCCAGGTCGGGGAGGACCAGGAGCAGGTGGACCTTGCGGACCCGGCCGTCCTTTTTATAAATTGTGCTAACTTCACCGGTGATCACGAAGTTGACCGGTGGCACCTCCTCCCAACTGGGTCCCCTGAGGTTCAGCGGCAGGGCCAGTTCAGGTTTGAGGGTGTACATCCCCGGCGCAGCCTGTTCCAGTTTACCGGCCAGTTCGGCCAGCCACTGGGGGTGGGTGCAGTCACCGGCGCCCACCACCTGCAGCCCCTTGTAGCGGCCCCAAAGGTCCAGGTGTTCCAGGTCGGCTTCCCGGCCGGTGGCAATGGAGAAGTGTGAATGGATATGCAGGTCGGCAATGACTTCCATTTTGGGACTAGACCTTATCACAAAAGCCGGGGAACCGCTAATGGTAGGGGATCATATCTTTAAAATCTCTAACCTTGCCAGGCCCCCGGCGGTAAGGAAAAACCTGAATTTATTTAAGCTCAATATGAATTTTGCAAGAGGCTCTTTTGGCATATGCTATAAGTTAACAGCATTGGCTCTATGCTTCCATTCATGGCAGGAATTATGGAAAAAGTGATGTAGGGAGCAACACACTAGTGCTGCGGGGGCGGCGTCCTTAAGAGCGCGGCGCGAGGCCTGGCAAAATTCTCAAAGAGATAAAAATTCCTTGGTTCAGAGGAAATTCATTACTATTTTGATAATGCCCTTCTCGCGAGCGGAAGCAAAAAGGGAACGGTCTTTTGGAGGGAAGTTAGTGAAATATTTCACAAAAGCAAAATTGCAAAAGCCCCTCTACCGAGGGGCTTTCAGCGGCCTTTGCGACCCAAACTACAGAAAAGCCTTGGTCTTGGTTTGGGTCTCCGGCCAGGCCTGAGGCAATACTTCCTCAAAATAGGGCTTGAAGACATCTTCGTCCAGCCGCAGCATCAGGCCGCCGCATTGAGTGCAGAGGGCGGTGTGATCATCCAGACCGGCCACCCGCTGGTCCCGGCCACTGCAATCGACACATTGATACTCATAAATAGGCATAATCAATCTCCCCCTTGCGTCACATATTGCAACATGTATGCCTAAAAGCCTTATGTTGGCTACTTATTCGTAATAAGTTAATTTTAATGAGTAATTTGTCAATAGGCCCCAAGAATTTTATTTTATGCGATAATTTTTGCAATTCTTTAAGGATAAGTTGTGGTTTTTTCCCCATAGACTGTGAAACATATCCCTCTGCTCCAGTTCGTTAACGAGCACAAAGGAGACTGACCGTGTTGCGTGACCAACGCCGTACCAAGATCGTTTGCACCATAGGACCGGCCAGTGACGGGGACATCCTGCCCCAGCTTTTGGAGGCCGGTATGAATGTCGCCCGTCTTAATTTTTCTCACGGCACCCATGAGGAGCACGGGGCCCGGATCCAGCGCCTCCGGGATTTAGCCGCTTTAACCAAAAGGCCGCTGGCCATCCTGCAAGATCTCTCCGGCCCGAAGATGCGCATCGGGGAGGTGCCCGGAGGTGAGGTAAAATTACTCGACGGTGAGGCGTTTTGCCTCAGCGCCGTCCCCTTACAAGAATTACCGGAAGGTGAAACTGGAGTTATGGTGGATTATCCCCAAATTATCTCCGAAACTCCGGTGGGAATGCCAATCTTGCTGGCCGACGGCAACATCGAACTCAAGGTGGAGTCCAAGACCGGCCAGGCCCTCAAATGCCGGGTGATGGTGGGTGGGGATTTACGGTCCCATGTCGGGATCAGTTTCCCCATGCATTCCCTGTCGCTGGAGGCGTTTACGGAAAAAGACCGGGAAGACCTGCGTTTCGGCATTGCCCAGAACGTGGACTTCATCGCCCTGTCGTATGTGCGCTCGCCCCAGGATGTTCTGGAGGCCCGGGCGTTTATGCACAATCTGGGCTCCGGCATCCCCATCATCGCCAAGATCGAAAAACACGAGGCCTTAAGCTGCCTCGAAGAAATTATCCAGGAGGCGGACGCCATCATGGTGGCCCGGGGAGACCTGGGGGTGGAGATTCCCCTGGAACAGGTTCCCGTCATCCAGAAGGAAATCATCGCCGCGAGCAATAGGGCGGGCAAACCGGTCATCACCGCCACCCAGATGCTCCTTTCCATGGTGAACCACTCCCGGCCCAGCCGGGCCGAAGCTACGGACGTGGCCAACGCCATCTTGGATGGCACCGATGCGGTCATGCTCTCGGAAGAGACCGCTGCCGGGCAATTTCCCGTGGAGGCGGTAAAATTTCTGGATCGCGTCAGTCGGGTTACCGAGGCGCATTTTCCCCACACCGACTGGCTCCGCACCCGGGCCCCTGCGGGGCGCCAGGAAATCACCGAGGCCATCAGCTATGCGGCCTGCGAGATGGCCATGGATCTGGAGGCCCAGGCCATTCTCACCAATACCGAATATGGCGGCACCGCCCGGCTCATCAGCCGGTTTCGCCCCCGCACCCCCATCGTGGCGGTGACGCCCCGCCAAGATACCTGGCGTCGGCTCTGCCTCTCTTGGGGAGTTTTCCCGCTTTTGACCCCGCCCATTCGGGACACGGACCATATGCTCCAGGTGGTGGAGGAAGCCGCCCTCAAGGCCGGGATGCTCAACCACGGGGACCGGGTCATTATCACCACCGGCACCCCCATCGGCACCAAAGGCAGCACCAACCTGATCAAAGCGGATGTCATTTCCTGATCAGCGGCCGCTGGGGCCGACCTCCGCGCCGCCCCTTTTGGCAATGGTGGCACAGGTTTTCAACCCGTGCTTGGCTACCCCGCGCCTTGACCAGACCATTATCCTTCTTATAGTTAAAAGAAAAGCCCCAAAACCCCTCACCGCCGACTGGTACGGATCTACATCTGGAGGACAACATGGCTGAACCGTTAGGATATTTCACCTTTGTGCTGCATTCCCATCTCCCCTATGTCATCGGGCACGGCCGCTGGCCCCACGGGATGGATTGGCTCAACGAAGCTGCGGCCGAATCCTATATTCCCCTGCTCCAGGTCTTTAACCGTCTGGGCGCCGAAGGCCGCCACTCCGGGGTTACCCTGGGCATCACCCCCATCCTGGCGGAAATGCTGGCGGCCAAAGTCTTTCGCCAGGAGTTCAAGGATTACCTGGACCAAAAGATCAAGGCGGCCAAAGATGATCTGGCCACCTTTAAACGGCTGGGAGATGACCACTTCGCCTCCGTGGCCTTAATGTGGGAAAACCATTACGGGGACTTGCGCCGGGCCTTCAGTGAAGACTTTGACGAAGACCTGCTGAGAGCGTTTCGGCGCTTGATGGATGAAGGCGTCCTCGAAATCATCACCTCCGCCGCGACTCACGGCTACCTGCCCCTGTTGGGCCGGGACACCGCGGTCCAGGCCCAGGTCAAGCAAGGGGCCGCGACGTACCGCCGCCACTTCGGCCGGGACCCTCAGGGGTTTTGGCTCCCGGAATGCGCTTACCGGCCGCGCTATCCCTGGGTCCCGCCCCTGAAGGATTTTACCGGCGAACCGGTGCTGCGCAAAGGCGTGGAGGAATTCCTCTCGGAAAACGGCCTCAAGTATTTCTTCATTGACTCCCATCTCCTCAAGGGCGGGAAGGCCATCGGCGTTTACAAGGACCGCTTCGAAGCCCTGGAGCGCCTCTGGGAACGCTTTGCCGCGCAATACCAGGAGCGCCCGGAGGAAGAGGATAAATCCCCCTACCAGGCTTACCTGGTGAGTTCCGCCCCGGAGACCAAGCGCCCGGTGGCCGCCTTCACCCGGGATCCCAAGACCGGCCTCCAGGTCTGGAGCGGCGAATGGGGTTATCCCGGCGACGGCAATTATCTTGATTTCCACAAGAAGCGCTTCCCCGGGGGCCTGCGCTACTGGCGGGTGACCAGCGCCAAGGCCGATCTGGCCGACAAGGAACCCTACCACCCCGAATTTATCGCCGGGCGGCTGCGCGACCAGGCCGACCATTTTGTCTCCATGGTGGTGGGGATTTTGTCCGACTTCAAAGAAAAGGAAGGCCGGCCTGGCATGGTGGTGGCGCCCTATGACACCGAGCTCATCGGCCACTGGTGGTTCGAGGGCCCCGAATGGGTCTATCAGGTGCTGAGCCGGTTCCACGACCACACCCAGGTGAGCTTAAGCCCGGGCGGCGAAATCCTGGAGGCGGTGACCCCCCGGGCGGTCATTTCTCTGCCGGAGGGGTCCTGGGGCGAAGGCGGCTATCATTGGATCTGGCTCAATGAAATGAATGACTGGACCTGGCGCCACGTCTATGCCGCGGAAGCCGATATGGAAGCAATGGCCCGGCTCTGGGCCGACGACCCCGACCCCCGCTTACAAGACCTGCTGAAGCAGTGCGGCCGCTCCCTGTTTCTCTTGGAGAGTTCGGACTGGCAGTTTTTGATCAGCACCTTCAGCGCCCGGGATTACGCCGAGCTTCGGTTGACCGTCCACAATGACGATTTTCGCCGCTTGGCGGCCATGACCCGGCGCTATGCCGCTGAACGCGACCTGCCGTCGGAAGACTGGAATTTTCTTCACCTGTGCCGGGAGCGCGATGACGTCTTCCCGGACCTCGACCCCCGCTGGTGGGCTCAGTTACAATATCCGCCAGTGGAGACCGAATAACCTGCTATCCGGTGTCACCATAAATCATCAGCTATTTAATGCACCTAAGATGCTAAGGCTTTGGCAGAAACCTGCCTCGAAATCAAAAGAAGGGAAATGTGGAACAGCCGCCCCCGGCTGTTCTTGGTAACGGTATTGGCGGCCAGTGCCCACCTGGTATAATTCCCATCTCTGTGGGACTTTTACCACAATTCTGTGTCTTTTTTGCCACACTCAGCGCCGTCACCTATTCGAGGCTCGGCCCTTAAAGAAAAATAAACAAATATATCAAAGGGATATATAATGAGGCCCACCAAGTGAGCCCTGGTATAGGGCTTGCAACTTACTTCGGCATGGAAAGCATTATCTGGCAACAAACTCTAACTAAGTCATTAACCTTCTCCGGTATCGGCCTGCACTCGGGCCGGCCGGTCAATGTGACGATCCATCCGGCTGCGCCCAACTATGGCTTGCGGTTTGTGCGAGCGGACCTGCCTGGCCGGCCGGAGATACTGGCCCACTACAGCAAAGTGGTGGATACCACCCGGGCCACCACGCTGGGAGAGGGGAGGGCCACCCTCGCCACCGTCGAGCATCTGCTGGCCGCCTTGCGCGGCGCCGGCGTGGACAACGCCCGCATCGCGGTGGCAGGGCCTGAGGTTCCTATTATGGATGGGAGCGCCGCCCCCTTCGCCCTGCTCTTGGCCGAAACCGGCCTGTGCACGCAGCCCTGGCCCCGGGCCTACCTCCGGGTGCAGCGCCCGGTGGAGCTGCGGGAGGGCGACCAGTGGATGCGGGCCGTCCCCGGCGAGCCCCGCATCACCTATAGCATTGATTTCAGCCACCCGCTGATTCAGCGCCAGCGGTTCACCGTGCCGCTCTTTTCCGAAGCCTTCGAGCGCGAGATCGCCCCGGCCCGTACCTTTGGCTTCTTGAAGGAAGTGCAATATCTGCAAACCCGCGGTCTGGCCCTGGGGGGGTCCCTGGACAACGCCGTGGTCCTGGATGATTTCGGGGTCTTAAACCCCGGCGGCTTTCGCTTCCCCGAAGAGTGTGTGCGCCATAAGATTTTGGACGCCATGGGAGATCTGGCCCTGTTGGGCCTGCCCCTGTTCGGCCGCCTCGAAGTGAGCCGGGGCAGCCACGACTTCCATCTGCGCTTTCTGCAACACCTCATGGACCAGGAGGCTTCCTGGCGCATATGGGTGCCCTCACCTAAGGTTCGGGAGAAAATTCACCGCTGGATACAGCCCACCCTGTGGGAAGGGATGCCCGCTTAAATATTATGTGTGGTTATGGGGGGGGAGGGCAGGCCAAGGGGCCTGCCCTTTTTTATTTGGAAGAGCTTTGATAGTAATTCGGCTCATATCAAATGGTGGCACAGGCGCTTGCCCCACCGAAATTAATCTCCGGTTCAAGAGCAACGCTCTGGATTTTTCGGGGAACTACCAAAGCTTTTTAGGAGGCGAATACGGCTTCGCCGTTGAGCCATCTCTCCACCGGATTCGACTGGGTGAAAAAATCGTGGAGGGCCCGGTCCAGGCTGAGCGTCTTGACCTGGCAGCCTACGGCCCGGCACCCTTCCAGGAGACCGGCGCTCACCGACAGGGCGATCACGTGGCGGTGGGTGTAGTATTGACTGCCGGCCAGGCTGCCGGAGCGCAATTCGGCCTCGCAGCGCTCCCGGTTCAGCCCGTGCATGGCCCGGCAGACCAGGGGCCTGACGGGGTACACCGAACAGGCGCGGCCGTGCAGCAGGGGACAGGGCAGGTCCTGCCTCACGGCGGCGAGTGCGGCCTTGGTTTTGCCGGCGGCCAGAGCGAGGTTTTTGGCCACCCGGGACAGCACCCGGTCTTTTTCCGCGTCGGGAAAATGTTGGCTGATATGCTGGCCGATAAGCAGGGCTTCCGGCGGAGTCAGCTCCACCAGGTTGTGGCAGCAGGCGTCGCAGGACTCCTTGCAGGCCAGGGGTTGGGGGAGGGGGTTTTGGGCTTCAAAGCGCCAGGTTAAGTGCTGGGCCAGGAAAAAGGCGCTGGTGGCGATTTCTATGACCCGGTCCGGCGCCCGGCCTTTGCTGATGATCTCCACGACATTATCCCGGGCGATTTGGGCAATGCCTGGATTGATTCGGCCTGCCGGCAGGGCGCGGTGGGCTGCGCCAGCCTGGTTCTTGGCGGACTTTTTGCGCTTAGAGGCCTGGCCCATGTTCCCCCGCCCTCGCATATCGAGAAATATAATCTGTTACAGTGAGATTATAGCCCATGCGAAAAATTATTGCCGTTCTTGGGAAGGCTCCGCAAGCAAGATTCTTCTTGTCCTCCCTGCGGGATCAATGAACTATGGGGAATTGCTGCTCAAGTCCGGCTTGGTAAAAGAAGGATTTAGGGCCGACACTATGCAATCAGACAGTGGCGACTCCTATGGGGAGGCAGGGACGAGGTTTACCCACCCAATGGCCAACTCTGAGGCTGCGCCCTTGATCTGGCCCTTCATCTGCCGTTTGCAGGCTGGGCCGACTGGCCATCCGAAGCCGTAACGGTTTTCACAGTCTTTTCCACCTTACTTCCGGCCAGGGGGCTCACGACGTTCCACCAGCCTCCGCCCAAGGCGACGAACAGGGCGGCGTTATCCTGGAAACGCAACGCCTGGGCCTGGATAAGCCCGATCCGGGCTTGCTGGTATTGGTTATCGGCGGTCAGTAATTGCAAATAGTTGGCCAATCCGGCCTGGTAGTTGGCTTGCACCAGTTTCAGGGCTTGAGCAGCTGCGGCCAGCGCCGCAGTTTGCGCCTGGAGAGTTTCGGCGTCGTGTTCCACGGCCCGGAGTGTATCGGCCACCTGCTGGAAAGCGGTGACCACTACCTGCCGGTAATCGGAGGCGGAGGCCTGATAGGCCTCGATGGCGGCTTTCCGCTGATGCCACAAGGTTCCCCCGGTAAATAGGGGTTGGGCCAGCTTTGCCCCAAAACTCCAGACATTGGCGGCAGTGCCGAAGAGTTTGGTGATTTCGACCGCTGTCTGCCCATAGGACGCACTCAGGTTAAAGCTGGGAAACATGGCCGCGGTCGCGACCCCGATATTGGCGCAAGCAGCCTGCAATGTAGCTTCCGCGGCCAAAATGTCAGGCCGTTGGCGCACCAGTTCCGACGGCAGCGTGATCGGCAAATGTTTAGGGAGCGTAAAATCCTTCAAATCGAGCTGTGGGGCTGACCACTCCGCCGGGGTGCGCCCCACCAGGGCCGCCAGGAGATGGCTGGTCTTGTCGAGATTTTGTTTCAACGGCGGCAGGGTTGCCTCGGTGGCGGCGAGTTGGGCCTGCAGGCTGACGACGTTCGTGTAAGGAACCGTGCCCGCCTGCGCCTGGGTTTCGGTGAGGCGGAGCTGCTCTTTTTGGAACCCGATGATCTGCTGGGTGGCGTTGATCTGGGCTCGATAGGCCGCTTGCGCGATGGCGGCATTGACGACATTGCCCAGCAGGGTGAGATAGGTCGCCAGGGCGGTATAGTCCTGATAATCCACCTGGGCTGCTAACCCTTCGACGGTGCGCCGCTGGCCGCCGAACACATCCAGCAGATAGGAGACGCTGACCGAAGAGGTAAAGAGGTTGAAAATGTTGCCGGGGGCAGCACCCGCGCCAAATTGGGCGGTGGTGAATCTTTGCCGAACGGGGGAGAAGCTGCCGCTGACTTGCGGCAAAAATACTCCGTAGCCCGCCTGCAGGTTTTCCTGGCTTTGGCGCAAACGGGCCTGGGCCGCCTGGAGATTGGCGTTCTGAGCCACCGCTTCCTTGATGACTCTGTCCAACTGGGGAGATTGGAACAAACGCCACCACTCGGCTACGATTTTGGCGCCTTGGTCAAAGCGCTGAGCCTGACCGTCGGCCATAACCGTTACGGTCGGTTCCTTTCCTTGGGTAAATTGGGTCGCAGCGGGGGGTTGCGGGCGCACAAAGTCGGGTCCCACGGCACAGCCCGCCAGCAACCCCAGACAAACCAGTACGCCATAAATGGAAAAAGGGAACTGGCAGCCGCGCTTATTTCGTTTCCACATAAACGTCCACCAGCATCCCCGGGTAAACCTTCAGGTCTTGGGGCGGCTTGAATTTAAATAATACCGGGAGCACCCTGACATCCACCCGTTCGGTCCTTTGATCCGACAACTCGATTTTGGGGGTCGTATAAGGCTGAATACGTTCGAACTCCAGGGGCACGCGGACGTTAGAGCCTCTGATTTGCATCTGGGCCCTCATTTGAGGAGGCGGCGGCAGCCGGGGAACCAGAATCTCATCGATGTAGCATCTGACCTGAAGATAGGGTTCTTGGGGGTAGCCCATGACAATAACGGGGTTATAGCCCTGGGTGTAGGTTCCGTAAGCCCCCTGGGGCCCCACAAAAGCGCCCTCCGCGGTGCGCACCGCCAACACCACGCCGTCCACCGGCGCCCGGATACTGTACTTGGCCAGAAGCGCCTTACCGCTCTCATAAGTTTTGGTCAAGGCCTCAAAGAGATGTTGCTGATTTTGGATGTCATAGATCCAGGCCCCGGCCTTGGTTAGCTGGTATTGCCTCTGGGCCACGCCCAGATTCGCTTTGGCCACTTTGAAGGCATTGATCGCATTGTCCAGTTGATCCTTGCTCACCGACTTGGGATCCATGGCGTAGGATTTTTGGAGTTTGTTCAGCGAATCCCGGGCCGTCTTGAGATTGGCGGCGGCAGAGTCCACCTGAGCCTTGGAAACATTGAGGTTTTCCTTTCTGGGCTGGGCCTTGAGTTCACGCAGCATGGTCAGGGCGGCTTCAGCCTGAGCCTTTTGCTGCTCTACCGTGGCCCGTTGGACGGAATCATCAATCAGCAGGAGCGGGGTCCCCTTTTTTACCGTTTGCCCTTCCCTGGCCATGATCTGGGTAACGGTGCCCGCGACCTCGGGAAAGATATTGATGTTTTCCCCATTGGACTGGTAGCTTTCAATGATGCCGTTGGCATAGACGCCTTGGGCAAAAGGATTCTCGGCCGGTTTATACAACGGCGGCAGCGGTTTTTTCTGGACACCGAAGTAGTATGCACTGACCAGGCCTGCCACTAGGCCGACTAGCGCCAGAGCGAACAGCCATTTATTTTTCACTTAACCCTCCACTCACCGTTTCCATAATCCTGCCGTCCTCCATCTTGATGCTCCGGTCGGCATACTCGAATATCCTGCTATCGTGCGTCACGATGATGATGCACTTCTGTTCGTTCAACAGGTGTTTTTTCACAAAGCCGATAATTTCCTTGCCCGTAACGCCATCCAGAGACGCAGTGGGTTCGTCGAAAATTAAAATGTCGGGCTGGCTGGCGATAGCTCTGGCGATAGCTACCCGTTGCTGTTCGCCCCCGCTTAACTTGAGCGGCGGCAAATCTTCCTTGCCTTTAAGTCCCACAATGTCCAGATATTTAGTGGCCACCGCCAGGGATTCGTCCCAATCTTGCCTTCTGAGAATCAGGGGAATGGCGACATTCTCCATGGTGGTCAATTTGGGGAACAGATGATAGTCCTGGAAGACAAAACCGATGGTATGTAACCTGAAGTCGGCGATCTCATTGGGGGGCAATTTCCAGATATCTTTGCCCTTGACGATGACATTGCCGCCATCGGGCCGCAAAATCCCGGAAATCATGCTCAACAGGGTGGTTTTGCCGCTGCCGGACGGTCCGACGACATAGAGCATTTCGCCAAAGTTGGCCTCAAAACTGATGCGGCGCACGGCGTAAGTTCTGGCCGCCCCTTCGCCGAACCATTTATCCAACTCCACTGCTTGCACCGCCGCTTCGGCCATCATTAACCCCGGAAGATGTCGAAGGGCTCCACCCGGATAACTTTACGCACCGCAATGTAGCTTGAAACCGCCACGATGATGAGGACCATGAGGAGCGCCAGGCCGAGATTGAAGTAGGTGATGCTGGCGGCATAATTCGGCACCTTGTGCTTGGCGACCATAATCAGCAGAGAACTGAGTCCCACCCCCAGACCATAGCCGGCGCCCCCGGTGAACAGGGCTTGAAAGAGGATCATATACACCAGTTCGTAGCCTTTGGCACCGATGGCTTTCAGGGCGCCGAATTTGTCCATATTTTCCAGCACGAAGGTATAAAAGGTCTGGCCGCAGATGGAGAGGCCCACCAGGAAGCTGATCATGGTCATGATGAGGATATTGGTGCCGATGCCGGTTTGATATTTGTAGTAGTTGGCCACTAGTTGCTGAAACTCCTCATTGGTCCGCGCCACATACCCGGCCTTAGCCACCTGAGCCTTGATATAAGGGATGTCTGCAGGTCGTTTCGGTTCTACCAAAATGTATCCGATGGTGAAACGGGGAGAGGGGATATACTGAATGGCCCGGTGATAAGTGGTATACAGCGTCGGCATCCCGAACAGACCGCTCAGGGTCACCTTGGCGATGCCGACGATAACGCCCCGGTGGTCATTGAGTTCGAAGGTCGAACCAATGGCAGGATTTCCCAGTTTGGCGTATTCTTCGTCTTCGACCACGATAAAACCGTTGTCGGCAAAAATATCCTTGATATTCCCTTGAATCAGTTCGGGACGGCCCACCAGGCTGGAGTCGTCGAGCCCCAGGATGGTAACCGGCTGATAAGTGCCGTCATGCAGTTTGACCAGCGCGGACCCGGAATATAACGGCACCGCGTATTTGACGCCGTTGATACTGCGCGCCGCGTCCAGGACATAATCAGGCAGGGCAATGGTGTTGAGCGGATTGTTGACCGAAGGGTCCATGATCCAGACGGGGGCCCCGATGTTGATGATGTTCGCCGAGGCCTTGGACAGGATGCCGGCAAAGACGGAAGTCAACTGGACCATGAGGAAGACCGCAAAGGTGATGCCCACGATCAACGCGGCAAATTTGCCCCGGTCGTTGACCAGCAATTTGAAGGCAATTTTCAAGATTCCTCTCATGGTTGGAACCTTATGCCTAAGGTGGTGGCAAGGTGGTTATCTTCCCCCTGGGCCAGTCCTTTCAGGGCGACTAAGGAAAAGCGGGTTATGTGATCCACCAGGGCCTGAATATCTGCCGGTTCATATTTCTGTTGCGGAAACAGGCGTTGAAGGAGCGGACGGGCATGACGATAATGGAGGCATTGGCTGACAATGCTCAGTTGGCAGTAGCGCACCTGGTCATCAGTCACCCCGGCCCCCAGCAATTCCCGCACGATGGCCCTCAACCTCTCCGCCATTGGCCGCAGCATCTTTTCCACCAGGGTATCCAACGCGGTGGTGGGTTCAATCATCTCCCGGGCCATTAATTTGCTATACCAGGCCGGCATTCCTTCATCCAGAAGGCTGAACATCAAATCATGGATGAAGGCGCTGAGCCGGAGCGCCGGGGAAATATCTTCGAAATCGCTGGAAAAAAGGGGATATTGTTCCCGGGCCCGGGTATAGGCGGATACCAGGACCTCAAGGTATAATCGTTCTTTGTCGCCGAAGTGATAGTTTACCGCGGCGAGATTGGCCCGGGCCCGGCGGCAGATTTCCCGGATGGTGGCGTCGCGAAAGCCTTTCATGGCAAAGACTTCCCCTGCGGCTTCCAAGAGGCGTTGCCGGGTTTCGGTGTTGGGGGAGATTGGAGAAGGGATATCCGTCAAAAGAACCTCCGTAAATAAAACATATGTATCAAACGAATGTTTTGACAGCAATAAATAAATTTCCAGCTAGCAGACATTTCCTGAATCGCTGTGCAGTCCTGGGTCGATCTCCGAACTCTGCCTGGCGATGTGCTGGCAAAACCGCCGCAGGAATTTTTTCTCCCCTGCGGGCCACATTGGGACTTTAAAGTGCAAAGATTCGGTCTTAATCTTATTGGGAAGGCCAAAGGAGGCTCGACTCCGGAAGGGATGCGACGATGATGCGCCTGGTCACTGAAGTCCTATGGTGAGGCGCGAGTTATATGCCGCCCCGGACCCCGGGGGCGCCAGGCTATCTTGAACGTGGGTGGTTCCGGAAAGTTTGCCAGCGGCCTTGCTATAGCCGAGTACGCGGCTGACATCTGGAACGTCAAGCCGTTCTCGGTGGACTAAAAAATATTTCTCCGCCCCCATATTTTAAGGAGGACCGATTATGGAAGTCAGCCCACTCGCCGGCAAGCCAGCCGAACCCTCGATACTGGTCAATGTCCCCAGGCTGGTGACGGCCTATTATACTGAGCAGCCAGACCCCTCCGTACCGGCGCAGCGCGTCGCCTTCGGAACCTCGGGGCATCGGGGCTCATCTTTTGATAAGGCCTTTAACGAGGCGCATATTCTGGCGATCACCCAGGCCATCTGTCTCTACCGCCAGCAGCAGGGCATCGACGGACCGCTGTACATCGGCATCGATACGCATGCCCTCTCCGAGCCGGCCTTGGCCAGTGCCCTGGAAGTCCTGGCGGCCAACGACGTCACCGTCATGGTCGATGCGGATCGGGGTTACACGCCGACCCCGGTGGTCTCCCATGCCATTCTCACTTACAACCGGGGGCGCAGCCAGGGCCTGGCCGACGGCATTGTGATCACGCCCTCGCACAACCCACCGCGCTACGGCGGCTTCAAATATAATCCTCCCAACGGGGGGCCGGCGGAAACCCAGGTGACTCAATGGATCGAACAGCAGGCCAACGCCTTCCTGGCTGACGGGCTCAAGGGGGTGGCGAGAGTCCCCTTTGAGCGTGCGGTCAAGGCTGCCACCACGCGTCAGCATCGCTTTCTTGACGCTTATGTGAACGATCTTCCTGCGGTGGTAGATATGCAGATAATTCAAGACAGCCAGGTGCATCTGGGGGTGGATCCGTTGGGCGGCGCCAGCGTGGCTTATTATGACGCCATTGCCGCGCGGTACCACCTCAACCTGGAAGTCGTGAATCATAGCGTTGATCCCACGTTCCGGTTCATGACCGTGGACTGGGACGGTCAAATCCGCATGGACCCGTCTTCGGTTTACGCCATGGCGCGCATGATCGATCTCAAGGACCGGTTCGCGGTTGCCTTCGCCAGCGACACCGACGCCGACCGTCATGGGATCGTGAGTCACAGCCAGGGATTACTCCCCCCGAACCATTATCTCTCGGTGGCAATTGCTTACTTGTTCGCCAACCGCCCGCAGTGGCCCAAAAACGTGGCCGTGGGCAAGACGCTGGTGAGCAGCAGCATGATCGACCGGGTGGCCGCGCGGCTAAACCGGAGGTTGGTGGAAGTTCCGGTGGGGTTCAAGTGGTTCGTGTCAGGACTCATCGACGGGTCGCTGGGCTTCGGCGGCGAGGAGAGCGCGGGAGCGACCTTTTTGCGACGCGATGGCAATGTCTGGACGACGGATAAAGACGGGCTGATCCCCAACCTGCTGGCCGCGGAAATCACCGCCCGGACGGGCAAAGACCCGGGCGAGCATTACCAGGATCTGACCGCGGAGTTCGGCACGCCGTACTACACGCGGATTGACGCGCCAGCGACGCCGGAGCAGAAGGCGAGGCTGGCGAAGTTGTCCCCCGCAGCCGTCAAGGAGTCGGAGCTGGCCGGCCAGCCCATCACGGCCAAGCTGACCAACGCCCCGGGCAACAATGCCCCTGTAGGGGGCCTGAAGGTCGTGGCCGCGAGTGGTTGGTTTGCGGCCCGGCCGTCGGGCACCGAGAACATCTACAAGATCTACGCCGAAAGCTTCAAGGATCAGGCCCATCTGGACGCCATGGTGGATGAGGCCCAACGGATCGTGAACAACGCCCTGGCCGGTTCCTAGACGGCCGCCAAGGACACGAAAGGAGCCCGAGCATGACAACGGCAAGCGCCCCACTCATGGAACGTCCGGCCTGGAAGGCCCTGGAAGCCCATTATCAGCAGATCCAGGAGGTGCATCTCAAGCAGCTTTTTACCGACGATCCCCAGCGCGGCGAGCGTCTGACCGCTGAGGCCGTGGGTCTCTATCTGGATTACTCCAAGAATCGGGTTACCGACCAAACCCTCAAGCTGCTCCTGCAATTGGCCGAGGAGTCCGGCCTGCGAGCTCGCCTCGACGCCATGTTCCGGGGCGACAGGATCAATGTCACGGAAAAACGCGCCGTTCTGCACGTGGCCTTGCGCGCCCCAAAAGACGCGACCATCGTTGTGGATGGCGGAAACGTCGTCCCCTGGGTCCACGCCGTGTTGGACAAGATGACGGACTTTGCCGACCGCGTCCGCAGCGGCGCCTGGAAAGGCCACACCGGCAAGCGCATACGGAACGTCGTCAACATCGGCATCGGGGGCTCCGACCTCGGGCCGGTGATGGCCTACGAGGCGCTCAAGCATTATAGCGAACGCGCCATGATCTACCGGTTTGTTTCCAATGTCGACGGCACCGACTTCGCAGAAGCGGTCCAGGATCTTGACCCCTCGGAAACCCTCTTTATCGTTTCTTCCAAGACTTTCACCACTCTGGAGACCATGACCAACGCCCACACGGCCCGCGACTGGTTGCTGGCGGGTCTCGGGGGCGATGAAAGATCGGTGGCCAAGCACTTTGTCGCGGTGTCGACGAACACGGAGAAAGTAAAGGAGTTCGGTATCGATACCGCCAACATGTTCGAGTTCTGGGATTGGGTCGGGGGGCGTTACTCCATGGACTCGGCCATCGGCCTCTCCACCATGCTGGCCATCGGCCCGGATAACTTCAGCGGTATGTTAGACGGTTTTCACCAGATGGACGAGCACTTCCGCACCGCCCCGTTCCAGGACAACCTGCCGGTGCTCATGGGCCTCTTGGCTATTTGGTATAACAATTTCTTCGGCGCCCAGACCGTGGCGGTTCTGCCCTACGAGCAGTATCTAAAGCGCTTCCCGGCCTATCTGCAGCAGCTCACCATGGAGAGCAACGGCAAACACGTCACCCTGGAGGGGGTAGCAGTCACTTACCAAACCGGCCCCATCTATTGGGGTGAGCCGGGAACCAACGGCCAGCATTCCTTCTACCAGTTGATTCATCAGGGCACGCGGCTTATCCCGTGTGACTTCATCGCCTTCGGCCAGCCGCTCAACCCCCTGGGCCGGCACCACGACATGCTCCTGGCGAACGTCTTTGCTCAGACCGAGGCGCTGGCGTTCGGCAAGACGCCGGAGGAGGTCAGGGCCGAGGGCACGCCGGAGTGGCTCGTGCCTCATCGGGTCTTCCAGGGCAACCGCCCGTCCAACACGATCCTCGCACCCAGACTGACTCCAGAAACGCTGGGGAAACTCGTGGCGCTCTACGAGCACTGCGTCTTCACCCAGGGCGCCATCTGGAATATCAACTCCTTCGACCAATGGGGCGTAGAGCTCGGCAAGGCGCTGGCCCAGCGTATTATCCCGGAATTGGAAAGCCAGCAGGAGCCGCAGCTCAGCCATGATAGTTCCACGAACGCCCTGATCCGGCGCTACCGGAAGGCCAAGGAGGCCTCCTGATGACCCTGGGCGTTGACCAGCTTTTGAATGATCCCTCTGCCCGCGCCCTCACGCGCGGTTGCGGGCTTAGGTTGGTTTCGCCGGGTGGGCAGTACCGGGCGGCGTTCCGGGCTCGGGCTTGGAAAAACGTCTCGCCCGACGCGGAAAAACTTCGATGGATGGCACATTTCCCATAGCTTAATACTACTGATATCCCGTCATTATGGTGCGGGGGGTGGTCCCAGACCCGTTTCGGCCGGCACTGGGGCCGGTTCCAGATCTGCACCCCGGCTATGGGGTCCGCCGAATATCCTCACCGTCAGTATGGAGAGTTCATACATGGCGTAGAGGGGGATGGCGATGGCCGCCATGGTGAGCAGGTCCGCATGAAAGGCCGCCACCACGGCACTGAGCAGAATCGCCACCCGCCGCTGGCGGCGCAAGAAATCTACCCGGACTATCCCGACCCGGGCCAGGATCAACAGGATCAGGGGCAGTTCAAAGATCAACCCGAACAGCAGTAGCAGGCGCAGGCAGAAATTGACAAATTGGGTCAGGTTGAGCATGGAGAACAAAAATTCGCTCTCAAAGCGCAGAGAAAAGGAGATGATCAGGGGCCATACCATTTTGAGGAAAAAGATATCCCCCAGGATAAAGGCGACCGTGCCGACTGGAAGAAAATAATAGATAATTTTCTTCTCCTGGGGGTAAAGGGCCGGGGCAAAAAACAGCCACATCTGGTACAGGATGAGGGGAAAAGCCAGGGCCAGGCCGGTGATCATGGCAATCTTCATCTGGACGAAAAAGGGCTCCAAAGGGGCCATGTAGTTCAGCCGGTGGGGATTGACCGTGGGAGGCTCAGGCTGGATGTCCCAGCGCTGGGCCAGGGTTGGAAATTTTTGGACTACCCAGGATTTTGCGGCATACGACCATTCCTGGGTCACCGAGGGTGCTTGCAAGGGCCGGGTGATGTATTTCTGCACCGTGGGGACTAAAGGCCAGGCAATGGCCATGCAGACGAGGACGGCCACCACGCAAACAATGAGACGCCTGCGCAACTCCTCCAGGTGCTCTAAAAATGACATGGTGGTCACGGCAGGCAACCTTCTCGAGCAGGGCCGGGTAGGCGGTCGCGCCCTGTTAACCGGGCCGCCAACGGTAACCCCCAAAAACTACACCATAACTTCATAAAATCATTTTATCTCATGATCCCGACATTGGCAATGTGAGGCAAATCGCCTAATTTTTCTCCGGGGTTGCGACTTTTTGGCCCTGGGAGGGCCGGAGGGCGGGATTTTTCTTGAAAGGGCGGTATAAAGGGTCGCCGATAAGGATTTGCATCCAGGAGACCTGGGGGATGGTGCGGAAATAGACTTCCAGCAAGGTCAGCTTACCGGTCATAAGTAATGGGAAAAATTGGTCCGGAAGGGGAAAAGAATGCAGATAGGGTTCGGTCACCGGCCCCAGGGTCGCAGCCACCCCTTCCTCCAACATGCGTTTGCACCAGACGTTGCTGCCCGGCTGCTTCAAAGTGCTGGCCTCATAACTTGCCACGTGATACCCTACCGCCCCCTGCTGCCACTGAAAAGCCGGGACGTATTGGCGCAAGGAATACCAGCCGCAATAGAGAGCCGCATCCGGACAGGAACCCGGCGGAAAGAGTGCGGGCTTTTTATCCAAAACCACCTTCATATCGGAATATTTCTTTACCAGGTCATAGAGATGGATCAGATGCTGGTCGTACCAGGTGTAGCTGCCGACCTCCGGCTTACCGCCGAGTCCCCGGGCGTCGATATAAAAAGTTCCCGTTAGACCGGTATTTTCGACTGCCAGGGCGTCGTCCACCAAGCGCCGGGCGATGGCGGGGGTGGGCCCGTCCAGTCGGCCTACCATCACGGTATTGGCCCGGACATCCTGGATGAACGAGATGCGGTCGAACCCCCCATTAAAGGGATTGGGAAGCCAACTGATCTTTTGATAAGGGCCGGCTACGATCAGGGTCAATTCACTATCCACCGCCGCCATGGTCTGGGGCTTGTCATATAGTCGCTGGGTCTCATACCAAAATTTCAGTTCTCCCAACAAGCCATTGGCATACCGGATTTTCGCGGCGGTCTTCTTTGCAGTGGTCGGCAGAATGCCGCGAAATATCCGCTGCTCTACGTCCTGCACCGTGATGGTATAAATTCCCAGGAGTTCTCTATTGCGGAGATTCTGGCGCAAACTGCGGCTCCGGGCCGTTCCGGCCATCAAGGCGCGGGCTTCCGGGGAGGTCCCTGCGAGCTTGACCATGAGGGCGGTAATCTCGGAGCGGGTTGTTTGTGCCGCCGGCGTGGCCGGGAGTTTGCCGAGAAATTCCTGGGCCTGAAGCAAAGATTCCTGGCATTTCTTGAGAAATGTAGGCGTGGGGTAGGATAGCAGGGGCGATGACGCCATCGCCTCGGTGAGCTGATCCAATTTATTGACAAGGGGTAGCGCCTGGGCCTGATATTCTTTGACCTTGGCGGTTGCCAGGGTTTTGAGCTCCATTTCGGGTTGTGTAAGGGGAGCGCCTCCCACCCTTAGAGGGATACCGTAAACCAGCAGGATGGCCGGAGTATTGCCCTTGGTTTTCAGCCGGTCCACCATCGCCCTGACCGGAGGGACCAATTTCCAGTCATATTCCTTGCGAGTCATGTCTTCAGAAGCGGAGACCTGGACGCCTACCAGATTGTCCGCCGGCACCTGCCGCTTCTTAGCATAATAGGAAGCCACGGCCTGGCTCTCGGGCACATTGCGATTGTAAACGATGATCAGGTCGCGGGCCGATAAGGCCAGCGCCCCGGAAGGCAGCGAAACCAGGACGCACCAGACCAGGAAAAAAATCAGGGCGGATTGCCGGCAGCATAGGCGCAGGAGATTCATGACTGGTCCTTTTGACAGCAGCGGATAGGTCAGGCGCCCTCCCGCAACCGCCGGGCTTCGCCCACCCGAACCGTGGTGCGGGTGGTATCGAAGTGTTCCAGGAGGGGGATGGTGAATTTGCGGCTGGTTTGGGTCAGGTCCTTAAACTGATTAACGGTAATTTCTTGGTTTTTCTTGAGAAAATCGATAAGCGCCGCCTTTAGTTCCTGCATGGCGGCCTGATGGAAATAGAGGTCTTCTTTCACCTTGATCAGCCGGCCTTGGTTGACCAAGACCTGGAGGAGCTGTTTGACCTTATCAGGCGGGATCTTCAGGGCCTCGGTGGCCTCCTTGAAGGTGGGGGGCGAGAAGTGGCCCCGGCGATACAGCTCGTCCAGGCGGCGGGAGAGGTCCTCCTGGTCCTGGGCCAGGGTCACCTTATGGGTGGTCAGGCGCACCAGGTCCTTCTCTGACACGATCCGTTTCTTTTGGGCCAGATCACCCAGAAGATAGTTGAACAGGCGCACCTCCATGGCCGAAGGCAGTTGGCGCCGCAGCTCTTCCTTGGACAGGCCGGGCTTGAGCGGGAATTTGCGGTGATAATCAGCCAAAAGCTGTTGGGCCCGCTGCTCCAGCTCCTGGACGGTGGCGGTCAAAAGATAGCGCTGATTCTCCTGGTCGTAATTGAGCACCTGGCCCTTATGCATGAGGGCGTTCAGCAGGTTGGCCAGGTCCGCCGGGTCCCAGGGCAAAAGCGCCGTGAGTTCGGCCCGGGAGCGCCCGGCGGCGCCGGTTTCGGCCAAATAGAGGCGCAGGATGTCTTCCGGGGCCCCCTGCTCCAGGGTTTTCAGGTGGTCCAGCAATTCGGGTTGGCGCCGCTTGTGCCGGGTGGGGTTGACGTGGAGGATGATGCCGCCCCCCCAGGTAAAGGCCGGAGAGAAGCTGCGAATCACCAGGCGGTCGCCGGGTTTCAGGGCCAGGGGCTCCCGGAGGAAAAACTGAACATACCCCGAGGCCCCGGGTGCCAGTTCATCGGCGTCCAGGATCAGGGGCATGGCGACGCTCTCGCTGGTGCCGGTGTGAAAGCGCACCGCTTGACGGTGTTTTAAGGGCCGGGGGGCGCTGGGGAGGATTTCCAGAAAGGCGTCCAGGCGGCGGCTGGAGACTAAAACCCCCGGGGGCGCCACCACCATGCCCCGGGCTACTTCTTCTTTTTCCAGGCCCTGGAGGTTGATGGCGGTGCGGTTGCCGGCCAGGGCCTGCTCCACGGTGTGGCCGTGGACCTGGAGGCCCCTTACCTTCGCTTTGAAGGCCGGAGGATAGATGTTCACCGCCTCCCCCACCTGCAAGCGGCCGGAAATGGCGGTGCCAGTGACCACGGTGCCGAAGCCCTTGATGGTAAAGACCCGGTCGATGGGCAGGCGAAAGATGCCGGTGACCGGCTTGGGGGGCACCTGGGCGGCCAGGTCCGCCAGGGTGGCCAGCAGGTGCTCCTTGCCAGCCCCGGTGACCGCAGAGAAGCGCTCGATGGGCGCTCCTTCCAGGAAGGTACCCTTAAGGGCCTCCCTCACCTCTTCTTCCACCAGGTCCAGCCAGTCTTCCTCCACCAGGTCCACCTTGGTGAGGACCACCATGCCCTGTTTGACCTTGAGGAGTTGGCAAATATCCAGATGCTCCCGGGTCTGGGGCATGACGCCTTCGTCCGCGGCAATGACCAGGGCCACCAGGTCCATGCCGGAAGCACCGGCCACCATGTGGCGCACAAAGCGCTCATGCCCCGGCACGTCCACGATCCCCAAGTGCTGGCCGGAGGGCAGTTCCAGCTCGGCAAAGCCCAGCTCGATGGTAATGCCCCGGAGTTTTTCTTCCTTGAGGCGGTCCGGGTCGGTGCCGGTCAAGGCCTTGATCAGGGCGCTTTTGCCGTGGTCAATGTGCCCGGCGGTGCCTAAGATGATGGG
>DZCR01000220.1 GCA_022736495.1 Desulfobacca acetoxidans | reverse complement strand
TTAATTATAAAGAACTCGGACTGGTGAATACCCGGGAGATGTTTCATAAGGCCATGGCCGGGCGCTATGCCGTGCCGGCCTACAATTTTAACAACCTGGAGCAGCTCGAGGCCATCATTATAGGCTGCATCCAGTCGAAATCTCCCGTTATTCTTCAGTGTTCCGGCGGCGCCCGCAAATATATGCACGAGGCCATGGTGCCCCATCTGGTCAAAGGAGCCGTAGCGATGATGCAGGACCTGGGCGCCAGCATCCCCATCGCCCTGCACCTGGATCACGGCGACACCTTCGAACTGGCCAAATCATGTATCATCTCAGGCTTCTCCTCCGTGATGATCGACGGCTCGCATCATCCATTCGCGGAAAACATCCGTCTCACCCGCCAGGTGGTGGACTACGCCCATGAACGGGACGTCACCGTGGAGGCAGAGTTGGGGGTGCTGGCGGGGGTGGAGGACGAGGTCTCCGCCGCAACGTCCCATTACACCCAGCCTGGGGAGGTGGAAGAATTTGTGAAACAGACGGGGGTGGACTCCCTGGCCATTTCCATCGGCACCTCACATGGGGCCTTCAAGTTCAAGGTGAAGCCCGGCGAGGAGCCGCCGCCCCTAAGGTTTGACATCCTGGAAGAGGTCGAGCAGCGCCTGCCGGGATTTCCCATTGTGCTGCACGGCGCTTCCACGGTCATGCCCGAGTACGTGGACCTGATCAACCGGTTTGGCGGCCGGATGGAGGCAGCGGTGGGCATCTCCGAAGAGCAGTTGAGAAGGGCCGCCCGTTTGGCGGTCTGTAAAATCAACATCGACAGCGACGGCCGCCTGGCCATGACCGCAGTGCTCCGGAAAGTTTTTGCCGAAAAGCCGGGGGAATTCGACCCCCGCAAGTATCTGGGGCCGGCCCGGGACGAACTCATCAAGATGGTCAGGTACAAGAACGAGCAGGTGCTCATGAGCGCCGGCAAGGCCTGAGGCCTCCCAAAGGCAGGGTAGAACTTAGGGGAGAACCATGAAAAAGAAGCAAAAGCCTCAAGACCGAGAAAACATCCGCACGGGGATCAGCCCGGAGACCTTGGCCCAGGCTTTATTGGACAACCTGTATTACATCCAGGGCCGCCCCCCCGAACTGGCCACCAAGAACGACTGGTACATGGCCCTGGCCTATACGGTGCGGGACCGGCTGCTGCATAACTGGGTGCAAACCCTCAAGATCATCCGCCAGGACGTCAAGGTGGTGAGTTATCTTTCGGCGGAATTCTTAATTGGGCCGCAATTGGGCAACAACCTCATCAACCTGGGCCTTTGGGAGCAGGTCAAGGAAGCGGTGTCCCGACATAGCCTCAGTCTGGAGGAGCTCCTGGATCAGGAGGGCGAGCCCGGGCTGGGAAACGGCGGCTTGGGGAGGCTGGCCGCCTGTTTCCTGGATTCCCTGGCCACCCTGGAAGTTCCTGCCATCGGCTACGGCATCCGCTATGAGTTTGGCATCTTCGACCAGGAAATAAGAGATGGCTGGCAAGTGGAGATCACCGACAAGTGGCTGGAACTGGGAAATCCTTGGGAGATCTGCCGGCCGGAGATTGCCTATCGGGTGGGCTGGGAAGGCTATACCGAAACTTACCCTGACTCTGCCGGCCACCAACGAAGGCGCTGGGTTCCTGCCTCGGTGGTAAGGGGGGAGGCCTACGACTACCCGGTTCAAGGCTACCGGGTGAAAACCGCCAATCTCTTGCGTCTGTGGAAGGCGGAGGCCGAGGAGTCATTTGATTTCCAGGACTTCAACGTCGGTGATTACTACGGCGCCGTCCAGGAGAAAATAGTCTCCGAGACCGTCACCAAAGTGCTCTACCCCAATGATGAGCCTGAGGTGGGCAAACGTCTCAGATTGGGGCAGCAGTATTTTTTCGTCTCCTGCTCGCTCCAGGATATGATCCGCATCCACTTTTTGAGAAATGCAAGTCTGGACAACTTCCATAAGACGTTTGCAATCCAGCTCAACGACACCCATCCGGCCATCGCCGTGGCGGAACTGATGCGGCTGATACTGGACGAGCATCTCCTCTCCTGGGAGCAGGCCTGGGAGATCACCGGAAAAAGCATGGCCTACACTAACCATACCCTGTTGCCGGAGGCCCTGGAGACCTGGCCGCTGCCCCTCTTTGCGGAACACCTGCCCCGGCACCTGGAAATCATCTATGAAATCAACCGCCGCTTTTTGGATGAGGTGCGCCTCAAGTATCCCCTGGATGAGGACCGGTTGCGGCGGCTGTCCCTGATCGACGAAGCAGGGAGTAAATCCGTGCGCATGGCCAATCTGGCCTGCGTGGGCAGCCATGCCATCAACGGCGTGGCGGCCCTACATAGCGAACTTCTGAAGCAGACAGTGCTCAAGGATTTTTATGACCTGTGGCCGGAGAAGTTTCTCAATGTCACCAACGGCGTGACCCCCCGGCGCTTTCTGGCTCTGAGCAACCCGGCATTGAGTGGGCTCATCACCCGGAAGATCGGCGCGGTCTGGGTCAAGAACTTAGAGGAACTCAGGCGCCTGGAGGAGTTCGCCGAGGACCCGAAGTTCCACCGGGACTGGCGCCGGGTGAAGCTCATGAACAAGCAGGCCCTGGCCGCCATCCTGCAGAAGCGCACCGGGGTCGCAGTCAATCCGGAAAGTCTCTTCGATATTCAGGTGAAACGCATCCATGAATACAAGCGGCAGCATTTAAACGTGTTGCACATCATCACCCTTTATAATCGTCTGAAGCGCCAGCCCGGCTTGGATATCACCCCCCGCACCTTCATCTTCGGGGGGAAGGCCGCGCCCGGCTATTACATGGCCAAGCTCATCATCAAGCTCATCAACTCGGTGGCCCAAGTGGTGAATAACGACCCGTACGTCCAGGACCGTCTCAAGGTGGTGTATTACCCGGACTTCAATGTGAAAAACGGTCAACGGGTGTACCCCGCGGCCGATCTCTCGGAGCAAATCTCCACCGCCGGCAAGGAGGCCTCCGGCACCGGTAACATGAAGTTCGCCATGAACGGCGCCCTCACCATCGGCACCCTGGACGGCGCCAACGTTGAGATTAGGGAGGAAGCTGGTCCGGAAAACTTCTTCCTGTTCGGGTTCACGGCTGAGGAGGTGCAAAGTTTGAAAGCCGGGGGCTACGCCCCGCAGCGTTATTACCAAGACGATGGCGAGCTCAGAGAAGCCCTGGACCTTATCAGCTCAGGATTCTTCTCCCACGGCGACCGGGAGCTGTTCAAGCCCCTGGTGGACTCGCTGCTGCACCATGATGAATACCTCCTATTAGCCGATTATCGGTCATACGTGGACCGGCAGGATGAGGTGGGTCACATCTTCCGGGATGAGAAACGCTGGACCCGGATGTCCATCCTCAACGCCGCCCGCATGGGCAAATTCTCCTCGGACCGGGCCATCCGGGATTACTGCGAGAAGGTCTGGGGAGTCAAGCCGTTATGATGACAAGCCTTCCCCGGTTCTTGCTCCTCTTCCTCTTGTTGGGGGCACTATGCCTTGGCTTCCAGGCAATTTTCCTCGTTCCCGGGAGTAATAACTCAGGAGACTCACTGGCCCACGCATCCACATCGGCTCCGCCGACCGAGACGCCCTCAGAAGCCGCTCCCCACCACGGCGACCCCTATGCTAAGGTATTTCTGGTCCTGGCTCTCCTGCTCATCTGCGCCATGGCTGGCCACTTCATCGCCAGAAAGCTCAATCAATCAGCCGTCCTGGGGGAGTTGGCTATAGGCATTCTGGTGGGCGCCCTTGCTTATCAGCTAAGCTTGCCCTATGGTAACGATACTACGCCATTCAGACCAAGTCGCGGCTGCCACCCAAAAGGTGCTGGAACAAGACGTGGGCTGGCAGGAGGCGGTCCGCCTCACCCTGGCGGAGGCCAAGTTGCCTCTGAAGGAAAAAGCACAGATCCAAACAGTGGTTGCCAGCCCCCAATTTCCCCAATATTTGCTGGTGGCCAGGATTCTCCACTTTTTTTCGAGCTTCGGAGTGGTCCTGCTCTTGTTTATGGCGGGGCTGGAGTCCACCATTGACCGCCTCGGGCGGGCCGGGAGGGCCGTGGCCAGTCTCGGCTTTGCCGAAGTGAGCCTGACCTTTGTCTCCTGCTACGCGGTGGTCTGGCTGCTTCAGCCCGCGGGTCAGAGTCCCACTCTACCCCTCTTGGTGGCCGGTGCCTTGAGCGCCACCAGCGTGGGCATTTCGGCCCGGTCCTTCCAGGATATGAACAAGTTGGGCCTCCCCGAGGCCCAGGTGGTGCTGGGGGCCGCAGTCCTGGACGACATCTTGTGCCTCATCATCCTGGCGGTGGTCACCGGCATCCTCACCACAGGAGTAGTGGCCCTGCCCACCATTGCCCTCATCGTGCTCAAAGCGGTGCTATTTTTTGCCGTAGTGGTCTGGTTTGGGAGCAAATTTCTGCAAAAAGACATCGCCCTTTTCGCTCGGATAGACCAAGGTCATTTGAAGCTTTATTTTTCTTTCGGCCTCCTCCTGATCCTCGCTTGGCTGGCAGACCTGATGGGGCTGGCCACCATCATCGGCGCCTTTGCTGCGGGACTGATTCTGGAAGACCGATACTTCCAGATTGAAGTGAAGTCTCCGGAGGGCGGGCAATCCGTGGAATCTCTCCTGGCACCCCTGGAACACCTCTTTGCGCCTCTGTTCTTCGTGCTTCTGGGTTTTCAGGTGGATGTGACCACCTTTGCCAACCTCAAGGTCCTGCTCTTGGGTCTGCTGCTTACCTTGGTGGCCATTTTCGGGAAGATGGCCGCCACCTTGATCTTAAAGAAAGGCTACCACAAGCTGGTGGTGGGTTTCGGCCTGGTGCCCAGGGGAGAAGTAACTCTGATTTTTGCCAGCCTGGGCAAATCCATGGGGGTATTGAGCACCTCCGTCTATTCAATTCTCATTATCGTGGTGTTGCTCACGACCCTGATCACTCCGCCCTGTCTGGCATGGACTGTGGAACTTAGTGGCAAGACGGCCTCAACATGACGGAATTCCCCATCAATCCAGGCCGCAGTTTTCCCCTGGGGGCCACCGTCGCCTCTGAAGGCGTTAACTTCAGCGTCT
>DZCR01000219.1:1287-5114 GCA_022736495.1 Desulfobacca acetoxidans | reverse complement strand
CCCTAACTCATCAAACAGCGTATAGAAGATCGGTACGTAAATCAGGGTCAGAAAGGTGGAGAGCAGCAGGCCGCCGATGGCCACCACTGCCAGCGGAGAGAGCCGTTCCAGACCGATGGCCCGTTCCAGGGCAATCGGCAGCATTCCCACGGCCGTGCCGAAGGCGGTCATCAGGATCGGCCGGGTGCGGACCTGCACGCTCTGGCGCAGCGCCTCCCGCAACGGCATCCCCTGGCTGCGAGCCACCTCGATAAAATCGATCAGCAGGATCGAGTTCTTGACCACAATCCCGGCCAGCAGGATCAGCCCCATGAAGGCCCCCATGGACTGGTGCTTGCCGGTGGCCAGAAGCGACCAGATCGCGCCGATCAGGGCCAGCGGAATGGCGGTCATGATGGTGAGCGGGTGCAGGAAGGAGTTAAAGGCCGGCACCAGTGAGAAGTAGAGCAGGATCATGGCAATGGTCAGGGCAGCCATCAGGGCGCTGAACGATTCTTCTGCCTGTCTGGACTCCCCTTCCTGGGTCATGGTGTAGCCCTGTGGCAGCACAAAACCTGCCAGTGCTGTTTTGACATTGTCCATAATATGGGAGACTGATGCTGTTTCGCGGTAGCCCAGCAGGTTGATGCTGTTCTGCAGCCCCTGTCGGGTCAGCAGGGCCGGCACATCTATACTCGTAAAGCGCCCCAGGCTGACCAGCGGGATCTCTCCCAGCGGCGTATGCAGCAGCAGCTGATCCAGATACTCCGCCCGGTTGCGAGCCTCTGCTGCGTACCTGACCCTCACCGGCAGGCCGTCTTCGCCCGGCAGGCGGTAGAGCGTTGAAACGCCCCCTTGCAGGAACGTCTGCACCTGATTGGCAGCCTCTTTGGGGGTAATACCGTAGAGCGCGCAGCGGTCAGGATCGGCGGCAAAACGCAGTTCATGCTTGTCATCGCGCCAGGTCAGCGAAACCGAGGCCAGCCCGCCTGTCTGCTGCATCCGCTGCTGCAGCTGTCTGCCCAGCCCGGCCAGTACCAGCGGGTCAGGCCCGCTTATCTGCACATCCACCGTGGCGCGGATGGTGGAGAGCGGGGTTGCGCCGTATTCGTACACATCAACATAGTTGAGGCCTGACATCTGTGCAAACCCGGTCCGTAGTTCCCGTTCAATCTCCCAGATGCTGCGGTTGCGGTGGAAGCGATCCACCAGCATAACGGTTATGGCCCCGCCCTGCGGATTTCTTGCTCCCCCAAAGGAGACCACCGACGGTTCTGAACCCAGGGTTGAGCTGATCGCCAACACACCGGTCTGTTTCTGTATCACCGCCTCCATCCTGGCCAGCAACTGCCGGGTTGATGCCAGTGAGCTATTGGCATCAGCCTCAAAACCGATCTTGATGATACCGGTATCCATGGGAGGCATCACATCCTGCCCCACCAGCGGTTTGATGAACCTGCCGGTAATCAGCAGCAGAGCCACGGCCACCGCCAGAAACAGCAGCCGCTTTTTAAGTGCCAGATCCAGCAGGTTACTGAAAAAACCGGCAATACCGTTACTGATCCAATCTCCCCAGCGCCCCACCAACGCCTCCAGCCGGTTGGGGGTATGGCCGGCCTTGAGGATGTAGGGGGCCAGAATTGGAATGACGGTAACCGAGACGATGTAGGAGGCCACCAGGGCGATGCAAAGTGACAGTGACAGCGGACGCAGCACGGTTTGAACATAACCGCCGATAAAGATAATCGGCACCAGCACCACTACGGTGGAGAAGGTGCCGGACATGATCGCCAGCATTACCTCCTGGGTGCCGCCGGCCACCAGTTCGCGGATCGGCTTGCCCGATTCGCGGTAATGGCGCTCGATATTCTCGATCACCACGATACTGTCATCGGTCAGCATCCCCACTGCCAGGATTACGCCGGTCAGGGTGATCATATGGAACTCAAAACCGAAGACCCACATGCAGGCAAAGGTCAGCAGGTAGCTGAACGGAATCGAGATCGCCACCAGCAGCATGGTGCGCAGGTTGCCCAGAAACAGGAAGATTACCAGCACGGTGATGATGATGGCATCCCGCAGCGCCTCCAGCATGTTGTCTACGCTACGCTCTACCAGGTCTTTCTGGCTGTAGCTGACCTCAAAGCTGATGCCGGGGTACTGACTGCGCAGACCGGGCAACAGCCGTTCTACGGCATGGATCGTATCCAGGGTATGTCCGGTCTCGCCACGCATGATGTTAAGCCCGATCGCCTCTTTGCCGTTACCGTGGTAAGCCGACTGGGGCTCCTGCACCCCAACTGCTACAGTGGCTATATCACGCAGGTGGATGGTGCCGCCCTGCGTGCGTCCCACCACCAGCTCAAGCAGCTGATCAGGCCGCTGCACCGCACCATCAGTTTTGACCAGGTATTGCCCTTCCTGACGGATCACCATCCCCTGGGGGATATTCTGGTTCTGGGCCGCCAGCGCTCCCAGCACATCACTGATGGCGATACCGAAACGGTTCATCCGCTGCGGGTCAATTGTTACCGCCAGTTCGGGCTGGTGAGCACCGAACAGCTCCAGATTGGCAATCTGCGGGTCTCGCAACAGCTCTTCCCTGATCCGGTTTTCAGCTAGTTGGCGAACCTGGGACAGCGGCATGCCTGAGCCGTTGGCCGGAGACAGGGCTAGGGTCATCACCGGCTGGGTGGCCTGGCTGATCTTGAACAGCTGTGGCGGACGGGCCTCACGGGGCAGTCTGGCTGTGATCCTGCCCAGTGCATTGGCCACATCAGTGGCAGCCGCATCCAGACCTTTTTCGTACTCAAACTCTGCGCTGACTACCGAGACCTCATCCTTGGTGGTACTGGTCACCTTGCGGACCAGATCAAGGCTTGCCAGCTCTTTTTCAATCAAACGGCTGATGTCGTTTTCCAGATCAGCGGCAGCCCCTCCCGGTTGAACCGTAACAACGGTAATCTGGGGTCGTTCCGAATCAGGAAACAGATTGAACGGCATCTTGAAGTAGCCGATTATACCCACCACTGACAGCAGCAGCACCGTGGCCAGCACCAGGTGCGGACGGGCCAGTATCCGTTCCATCATGGTCATGGCTGTGCCCCTGTAACAGCAGTTACCCGCATTCCCTCTGTCAGTGTTCGCAGGCGGCTCTCCTGGCCAACAGCAACGGTATCACCCTCCTTAACTCCGCCCTGCACGACAGCAGTGCCGTCCTGTACACCCAGCAGAGTTATCTGGCGGACCTGCACCTGACCGCCATTGATCACCCGTAGCTCGGTAGCAACGCCGGTACGAATCAGTGCCTGTTCCGGAACCAGAAATCCGTTCACCCTGCTCCCGGCCAGCTCTACGGTCAGGGAAGCACCGGTTGGCAGGCCAAAGGGAGGCTCTGCCAGCCCGATCTCAAGACCGGCCAGCATGTTTGCCCCCACAGCAGGATAAATCCGGCTGACTGCAGCAGTCAGGGGTTGACTTCCAGCCTGCTTCAAATACGCCCTGGCACCTTTTTTCAGACTACTTAATGCCTCTTGCGGCACCTGTACCAGCACCTTGCAGGCCCCTCGTTGCTCAATAGTCAGAATAGGCTTACCCGGAACTGCCAGATCTCCCGGCTCCATCAAGCGCCTGGTCACAACGCCGCTGAACGGGGCAGTCACCCGGCCATACCCGGCCTGGGTTTGAGCTGCAGCCACCTGCCTGCCGATCCCTTTGATCCCCTCATCCGTGGCCTGCACTGTAGCCCGTGCGGTGTCAAGAGCGGTTTTTGAGCGTTCCAGCGCTTCACGGGATATGGCCCCGGCGCTGAACAGTTTTTCATCACGGCCATAGATCGCCTGCTGGGT
>DZCR01000219.1:0-1187 GCA_022736495.1 Desulfobacca acetoxidans | reverse complement strand
TCAAGTTGTGCAATGGTGTAGTCAAACAGCGCCTGGGTGTTGTTGGCCACGGCCTGGGCCTCGGCTGACTGGGCCAGAAGCAGGTCGGCCATGGTGCCAACCCCCTGGCCATATTTTTCTTGTTCTATCCTGAAAGATTCGCGGGATTGCTCCACCCCCTTTGCGGTTGCCGCAATCCTTTTGCTGCTCTCCACGAGCGATGCCGAGGCCCGTTGCAGGTCAAGCCGGAGCTGGTTATCGGCTGCCCGCAGTTTCTGTTCAGCACGCTGCTGCTGCAATCGCTCCCGCGAGAGATCCGCATAGCTGCTGCGGTCAAAAACAGGCAGCGATAATGAGGCGCCCAGATACCAGATGCCGTCGCTGTAGTGGGGATTAAATCCGATCTGCTGCTGATAGCCGGCTGTGGCAGTCAGCGAGGGGAGTAGTTTGCCCAGGGCAAGACGGCGGTTCAAGGCAGCATCATCAACTGACTTGGCAATAATCTGAAATTTTGGCTTGCTCCTGGCCAGTGCCAGTCCGGCGTTAAAATCGGTTTTTTGGGCTGTCTGGCCAAGCCGGTCAGAAAGCTGTAACGGGGCAGTATCCTGTTCCAGCACTTCTCCCATTAACGCCCGCAAGCTGCTCATGGCATTCTTTAACCCTTCCTGCAGAGCCAGCAGACGCTGCTCCTCATTCACCCCCTGTACCTCCACCTTCAGCAGGTCTACCCGTGCAATCCGGCCCAGTTCAAACAGCAGCCGCGCATTCTTCTGCTGTTCTGCCAGGGCCTGTACCGCCTGCCCTGATGCCTCAACCAGCACCTGCAACTGCAGGCACTTATGATAAGTGGCAACGGTGTTGGCAATCAGTTCGTTACGGGTGATAACGGCACTGTCCTGTTGCATGGAGTGACGTAGTTCAGCCAGTTGTACCCCGGTCCGGGTCTGTCCGCCTTGATAGATCGGCAGGGTCAGCACCGGCCCCAGAAAGGCGTAACTGTCACTGAAACGAGGCGCAATGGTAGCGCTTTGGGCCGGGACAAAGGCGGTGGACTCAGACCGTTTCGTAATTGATGCTTCAAGGCTCAGGCGGGGATAATGTCTGCCGAAAGCCCCTTCCAGCTGCTTCTCAGCTACGGTCACCGCTATGCGCGCCTCTGCCAGGCTCGGGTTATTGGCTACCGCCCGGCTGACCGCCTCACGCAGACT
>DZCR01000218.1 GCA_022736495.1 Desulfobacca acetoxidans | reverse complement strand
CCCCCAAACCCCCACCCCAATCCCTTAAGGGAATGTAGGGGCGCACCTATGTGTGCGAACCGACTTTCGCGGACCCGCAATTCCACCCCTTACAGGGGGTTGGGAGGGGAGCTTGAGGGGAAGGCGGGGGACCCTCGTCCCCCGGCCCTCCCCTCAAAACTACTTTCCTTCCACCGCTTGCCAGGCCAGGCGGGCGGCGCCCACCAAGCCGGCGTCGTCCCCCAGTTGGGCCGGGCAAACGCTAACCGCCTCCGGGGGAAACAGGGTAAGGCGCCGGTGCAGTTCGGCCTCGAGGGAGTACACAAAAACCTCCCAGGCTCGGGCAAAGCGGCCGCCGATGACCACCCGGGAGATTCCCAGGAGGTGGACGACGCTGGCAATGGCCTGACCCAGGCTGCTCCCCACCCGATCGAAGGCCCTCCGGGCCAAGGGGTCCGACTGTAGGGCCGCTACCACCAGGGTCTGGCCCTCAATGGCGTCGGGATCGGTCTCATAGAGTTCCCGCAGCCAGGAAGACGCCCCCTGGGCCAGTTGTTCCTTGACCCAGGCCACGGTCCAGGAAGCTGAAGCCAGGGTTTCCAGGCAACCCCGGTTACCACAGTGGCATTTTTTACCCTCCGGATCGATGGTCATATGTCCGATTTCTCCGGCGGTGCCTTCGGTGCCGACCCACACCTGCCCATTGAGGATCAAGCCGCCCCCCACACCGGTACCCAGGGTGATCCCCAGCACGTGCAGGTGGCCCACTCCGGCGCCCAGCCAGTGCTCTCCCAGGGCAAAAAGGTCGGCATCGTTTTCCAGGAACAGGGGCCAGTTAACCTGAGAAGCAAGCAGAGGCACCAGGGGGCACCCATTTAAAGCGGGCACGTTGGGGGAAAAGACCACTAACCCTTCTTGGGGATGGATGAGACCCGGAACCCCGATACCCACCCCTTTAATCTCCCAGCCTTGGGACCGCGCTTCTTCACCGGCCATGGCCAGGTCAGCGGCCAGGGTGGACACCAGAACGGTCTGCTCGGGCATGGAGGCCGTGGTCCGTTCCCAACGGGAGAGAATTTTTCCCTGGGGATTTACCAGGGCCAGACGCACGTTGGTGCCGCCCAGATCAATGCCTACCACCGCCGAATCTTTCACCCGGACCCCCCCATTTTGGCAATCCGCCCTAGTTCGGGCACGATCTCCCCCAACTCCGCCGGCGGAAGTGCACCGGCCCGGACCAGGCGGGGCGGCGAGCTGCTGACATCTATAATGGTGGACGGCTTGCCCCCCGGGCACTCACCCGCCTCCAGGATCAGGTCGACTTCATCGCCGAACTCCCGGAACACTTCGTCGGCCCGGGTGAGGGGCGCTCGCCCGGCACGGTTGGCGCTGGTGCCGGTGATGGGGTACCCCAGTGCGGTGATCAGGCGGCAGGTGAGGGGTTGGCGAGGGTGCCGCACTCCGATGGTCCCGGTACCCGCGGTAAGCAGCCGGGGCAGATGGGGTTGGCCGGGAAAAATTATCGTCAAAGAACCGGGCCAGAATTTTTCCATAAGGCGCCGGGCTGGGTTCGGGACCTCCCGAACCAGTTGCTTGAGCATAGCCTGTCCATCCACCAGCAGAAGCACCGGTTTTTCCGGGGCCCGTTGCTTGAGGGCGAAGAGCCGTGATAAGGCCGCCTCGTGAAACGGGTTGGCAGCCAGGGCATAAAAGGTGTCCGTGGGCACCGCGATGATGCCGTTGCCTTTCAGGACAGCCCGGGCCTCTTCCCAGAATTCCCCGGCATTTTCTTCCCGCCATGACCAAATCCGTCCCATAGGGGCATGATACCCTCAGGTTGTCCGGCTGGCAAGATTAATTGCCCTCAGCTATTTTGATCATCCGCTGCCGCCGGGCCTCGAAAAGGGTTACGGCGCCTGAGGTTGCAGCGTTGAGCGAGCCGATTTCCGGCGCGGCCATGGGGATGGAGACGATGAGATCGCACTGTTTGCGCACCCGGGGACGCAGCCCCTTGTCTTCGCTGCCGATGACCAGGGCCAGGGGCTGGGTCAGGTCGGTAGCATAAATGGTCTGAGGGGATTCCGCCGCGGTGCCGATGATGTTCAGGCCTGCGTCTTTCAGCCTGGCTAAGCCATCGGCCAGGTTGGTCACCCGGTAGACCGGCAGGTATTCCAAGGCCCCGGCCGCGGCCTTGGCCACCGTTGGGGTTACCCCCGCGGCCCGGTCCTTGGGGATGATGATACCGTGGGCCCCGGCGACGAAGGCGCTGCGGCAGAGGTTGCCCAGGTTCATGGGGTCGGTGAGGCCGTCTGCGGCAACCAGCAGCGCCGGTGCAGTCAAGCCGTCAAGCATATCGAGAAGCTCCACCTCACTCCGGTAGGTGTAGCTGCCCCGCCGGGCCATGATCCCTTGATGGTTCGGAGTGCCGCAGAGGCGATCCAGGGCGCCCCGCTCCTGGATACGCAGACGCACCCCTGCGACCCGGGCTAACCGGCGCACCTCATCCAGCCATTTGCCCCCCGCCCCTTGGGCCACGATGACCTCCTCCAGGGGATTATCAGCCTGGCGCAAGGCCGCCAAGACCGGGTGGCGTCCATAAATGATTTGGCTCATTGAGATAGCAGTTCCCCTTCATAAACCGTTGTCCCGTACAGGCAATGCCGTTGACTTAAGAAAAAGCCCCTATAGTGATACATAAATACCCCTTAGTGACAAGATACAAGGCGGGGAGGAGAAGAGACTTTTGGCAACGACTATAACAAACTCGTCTGTTGTGCGGCTCCATCGCCCCAGACAAAAAAACCCCAGGGAACGTCCCCGGGGTTTACGATTTCTTTCTTAGATATATAGGGACTGGCTGGGGGAGGAGGATTCGAACCTCCATCGGCGACTCCAAAGGCCGCTGTCCTGCCATTGGACGATCCCCCAGTGCGGCGCGGTTAGCCTTGTCTAAGGATTATAATTTTTATCCCCAAAACCCTGCAAGCATTTTATGCCCTTGCGAAACCAGCCTCCGCCAGAAATGCGTGCTCCTTATCGATAGAACTTCACATTTTCATTCTTTTGCTCTACAATCATATGTGAATACTTTCACAGTAAGGAGAGCCCATCGTGAGTTTCCTCATCGCCATGGCCGGCAAAGGCGGCACCGGCAAGACCACCGTGGCCGGCATGCTGCTGCGCTACCTCATAGAACACGACAAGCAACCAGTTTTGGCGGTAGACGCCGACGCCAATAGCAATCTTAATGAAGTGCTGGGGCTCCAGGTGGAACGCACCGTGGGCGAGGCCCGGGAAGAGATGAAAAAGGGTGGCGGCTTTGTGGATATGACCAAAGACCAGCTCATCGAGATGCGCATCAATCAATGCCTGGTGGAGGCCGACGGCTTTGATCTCATCGCCATGGGCCAGCCGGAAGGACCGGGCTGTTACTGCGCCGCCAATAACCTGGTGGCCCACTTTATGGATGTCCTGGCGAAAAACTACCCGTACATCCTGATGGACAACGAAGCGGGCATGGAGCACATGAGCCGCCTCACTACCCATAGGGTGGACCTCCTGGTGTTGGTGAGCGACCCCTCCTGGCGGGGCATCCAGGCGGCCCGGCGCCTCAAGGACCTGGCCCAGTCACTGAACGTGGTTACGGGTCGCGCCGTTCTCATTGTCAACCGGGTGCACAACGGCCTCAGCTCCAGGACCATGGAGGAAATTGCCACCCAAAATCTGGAATTGGCCGGTTTGATCCCCGAGGACCCCCAGCTTGCAGAATTCGACAGCCAGGGCCGCCCCACTTTTACCTTGCCAGGGGATTCCTCAGCATTAAAAGGGGCTTATGCCATTTTCGACCGGTTCTTTACCTAAGTGCAAAACTTGATAAAGCCCGAGGCGTGATTTTTTCCTTGACAGGTTGCCTAATTAATTATTATTTTCACAATGTTTATACCTCCGTAGTTTAATATAAAGATAAGATGCCGGCAATTCCGGAAAAATGAAGGAGGGAAATACCTTGGCGTTTGAAATTCCCAAACAGCAGTATTCTGGCGCGATTAAAACGGTAACCATTGGCAAAGGCGATAAAGCCATCACCCTGGGAGGAGAAACCTCCTACCCCTTCTATATGTTTGAAGGGGTCATGCCGAACAAACCCCGGATTGCCATGGAAGTGTGGGATAAGGATCCGGGCGAGGACTGGGCCGGCCCGGTGTATGAGACCATCAAGGATGTGGCCGGGGACCCCGTAGCCTGGGCCCAGAAGTGCGTCAAAGAATTCGGTGCCGAAGCCATTGCCCTGATCCTCAACAGCACCGACCCCAACGGAGACGACGCCTCCCCAGAAGCGGCCGCTGAAACGGCTAAAAAGGTTTTGGCCGCCATTGACGTGCCGTTGATTGTCTATGGCACCAGTAACATGGAAAAGGACCAGGAAGTGCTGCCGGCGGTCGCAGAGGCTTGCGCCGACAAGAGCATCACCCTCGGCCCGGTGCAAGACAAGAATTACAAGAAGATCGGCGCCGCAGCCCTGGCCTATGGCCACTCGCTGTCGGCCAACTCCCCCATCGACGTCAACCTGGCCAAGCAATTGAATATCCTGCTGGGGCAGTTGGGCGTTAAAGATACCCAGATCCTGGTTGATCCCACCACGGGTGGCTTGGGTTACGGTCTGGAATATACCTATTCCGTCATGGAACGGGACCGCATGGCCGCTCTCACCCAGGAAGATGACAAGCTACAGCTCCCCATCCTCAACTACGTCGGGCAGGAAGTCTGGAAGGTGAAGGAGTGCAAACTGACCAACGCCGAGGCGCCGGAACTGGGCGACCAAACCAAACGCGGCATCCTGATGGAAGCCATCACGGCTGTAGACCTGCTCCTGGCCGGCAGCGACCTGCTCATCATGCGCCATCCGGAATCGGTCAAGATGGTGAAAAAAATTATCCAGGAACTCGTCGGCTAAAGCAGGAGGCCACCTGGAAAAGAGTTAACCTTTGTTGCCAGAGATCAGCCCCTTCGCCTTCGTTATGCTTGTAATTCTATCGGGTTGAGACTCTGTTTCCAAGGGGGGCCATGAAGGTCATCCCTAACGTAAGCAACTGGAGGAAAAGCGAATGGCTGATTTAGATGTGACGAAATGTAGCGTA
>DZCR01000217.1 GCA_022736495.1 Desulfobacca acetoxidans | reverse complement strand
CCCGGACACGTTTCGTGGTAATTATCAAAACGAAGCAGGGCGAATGAATTCGCCTCTACATGGTTGCCTGATAAGTGTAGGGGCGAATTCATTCGCCCTGGCCGCTCGGCGCGCAAAAAAAAGCCGTACAGTAAATTACTGTACGGCTTCGATCCAGCGTATCTTACGACCATCTTGTTGTACGGCTAAACCGTCCCTTACATAAGAATGGTATTTCTACAGCAGATAGTTTCCTGAACAGGATATTAGTTAATAGCCTCAGAAAGCTTAGAGCCGGCCTTAAATTTAGCAACATTCTTGGCTGGAATCTTGATGGTTTTGCCAGACTGAGGATTGCGACCGGTACGGGCCTCACGCTTGGAAACAGAAAAAGTTCCGAAACCAACCAGCGTTACTTTGTCGCCATTTTTCATTGCTTCGGCAATGGCGGCCAGAGTTCCATTCAGGGCCTTTTCGGCCGCTGCTTTGCTAATGTCGGCTGCTGCTGCAATACTTTCAACTAATTCCTTCTTGTTCATGGATCCCTCCCGGAAAAATCATTCTTTAGTTTGTAAGGGCAGACATTATCATTCCCCCTTCCGTTGCCTGATAGTGCTTTAATAGAAGCACATTGAATTGTCAAAAGAAAAAACAAAGATTCTCAGAATCTTTTTAGCGATTGACCCTTCTACACCCCCTTTAGAATCGTAATGTTACGATTTGCACACCGAAAATGAGCATAATTGAATCGAGCCTATGAATCAAGGGGAAATGAATGACTGTTCAGGAAAAAAATTACGAATTACGAATTACGAATTACGAATTGAAGGTTTGTGGATACTGTTCAGCCTTATCAGAAGTCCACTGGTTCCCACGCTTTGGCGTGGGAACCAGTGCCTGAGCCGCTCCAGCGGCTTGTATGATACAGGACGCTGGAGCGTCCAAGGACTGCGTACCCACGCTGGAGCGTGGGTACGATGGGGTAGGCTTTTAATTCGTAATTCGTAATTCTCAATTCGTAATTTCAAAAAAGCCAAGCTTGTCAAAATATTCAGTAATTTCAAGACAATCAGGCTTGGCGATAGCAAGACTTTTTCCATCTACTGTGACCTGTACCGTTGCGGTATCCGCGATCGGCCTGACTCGGCACCCCGCGTATCCCTTATCCCGCAGGAACTCTTCCGCCTTGGCTATTCGTTGCAGCAGGGGTTTGGTGATTTTGTGATGCAAGGGGATCCGGGTGGCGAGACAGGAGTTTGAAGGTTGATTCCAGTTGCTGAGCCCCATTTTTCGGGCCAATGGTCGGATGTCGTCTTTACCGAGTCGGGCCTGAGCCAGGGGCGTGGTCACAGAAAGCTCGTGAATGGCCGACAAGCCCGGACGATGCGCCAACAAGTCATCGCTGTTGGTGCCGTCCAGCAGGGGAGGGGGATTCTCGTGTTGTTGCAACTCGTTTTGCAGGATGCGATAGAGTCTTTTTTTACAAAAATAACAGCGCTGTTCGGAATTGGCGACAAAGTCACGCCAGCGCAGGGGATACACTTTGACTGCCCGATAGAGGCATCCGATCCCCCCCTGACCATTCACCAGCCTTTCCGCCTTGATCGTGTCCAGCTCAGGGACAAGACAGGAAACAGCATGCAGGGCCGTAACCTTGGTCGGCCCCAGGGTGTCACAGGCAACGCGCAGGAGGAAGGTAGAGTCCACCCCGCCGGAAAAGGCTATCGCGACTCTTGGGTAAAGCCGTAAGAGCCCTTGCAGGCGAGCCAGTTTATTTTGTGGGTCCGCTGCCATCACCGCCCATCACATCCGCGTCAGGCAATAACTGGGCCGGTTGATTGAGGAAAAATTTACGATCCTTGATCCATCCCTTTAAGGTTTCCGCGATCTCCCGGGCCTTGACCATGCTGGAAAGCGGGGCGGTGGGCACCTGTTTGCCATTGACCTCAATAAATCCTGATTTTAACTGGGCGTAGCTGACCTCGCCATAATTACGGGCAATGCCATTCGAATAGTCATAACCATAATCAACAACCTGGGTGAATATATCAGCATCTGAGACCCCGGTATAGGCCGCCATTTTGCTGTTCAAGATAGGAATCGGCACCCCCAGGCCCACGGCCAGAGAATTGCCATACCCAAGGATTGAGACGCCGCGCAGCCATTTGGCCGACATCTGTTTCAGATCACCCTGCACCATAATGGTGCCAGCGGGCTTGCGGGGGACGCCGCCTTCGGTGCGGGGGGCATTGGGATTATGCTGGGTTCCGTGCCAGGTAACATAACCAACCCCGCCGCCCAGGAAGATGCGGGTTCCCATGCCGATAGTCTGGTAGTGGGGGTCATTGAGCAAGGGGCTTAATTCACCGGCGCTACAGAAATTGGCATTGCGGCAATGGGGTTTGAGCATGCCCATATAGGTATAGACGGTCTTGTCGGAGAGATTGACCGCGCAGTTATAGTTCTGGTATCCATTTCGGGGATTACACAACAGGGCATAGGGCAGATCGGCCAAGGTCACTTCTTTTTGCATCTTCCGGGCCAGATAGCAGTCAGTGCCATAGGCCTTGGCCTCCAGAAAGACCTTTCTCCCAGCCACCAGATCTTCAATGACATGGCCGCCGCCATAGCGGAATTCGCCGGGATAAATCTTGTTGAGCGGGTCGTCTTCGGCTGGTTCGGTGGCCCCGATATAGGCATCGACCGCAGCCAGACCCGCATAGGCCGATACCTTGTTCAGCCACACCTGAGAGGCCTTGATGGTGGGGGTCATCTGGCCAAAATTAAAAAAGGCCCCGGACGAACACATGGGGGAGAAGGTGCCGGTGGTTACGACATCAACCTCACGGGCGGCCTGCTCCGGCCCCTTTGCCCGAACAATATCCACCATCTCTTCGGCGGTTACCACAACAGCCTCGCCGGATTTGATCCGGGCGTTAATCTCTTCGTATGTTTTTTGAATAGCGCTCATTTGGCATTGCTCTCTATAATTTTTAGGAGCCGTTACGAAATAGCATGGCCATTTATACCTATTTCGTTACGGCTCTTTATGCCGCTTCGGTCACTTAGATGGCCATGTTTTTTTTACAGCGGCTGAAAGATGTTTGTTGGTATCGCGTACAGCCCATTTTGCCTTTCTCTTATAGCAAGATTTTTTACAGCTTGACATACTTTTTTCTTTCACATAGATTTATTCTTTTTCCCTGACAGATTTCAATCACCCACGCATTCATATACAGGAAAGGTTATGGCCACTGAAAAAAAACCGGATATTGCCCAGGTACGGGGACAAATCGACGCTATCGATAATCACATTCTTTCCCTGCTGAAAGAAAGAATCGCGTGTGCCAAGGAGATCGGCAAACTGAAAAATGAGAGCAACCGCGCCAAATGGGATCCCTTGCGGGAAAGACAGATCTATGAGCGGTTGACGGAGATGAACAATGGGGTTTTCCCGGAGACCGCCTTGCGCTCCATCTTTAATGAGGTTATCACCAGTTGTCGGCTTTCTCAGAAAAAGATCGCGGTGGCCTATTTAGGACCAGAGGCCACCTTTACCCATTTGGCCGGGGTGAAATATTTTGGCCACTCCGCCTCGTTTCAGCCGATGGACTCTATTGATGATGTCTTTGCCGAGGTGGAAAAGAACCGGACACAATACGGTATTGTGCCGGTGGAGAATTCGATCGAGGGTTCGATTTTTAACACCCTTGATTCATTCATGAAATATAAAGTAAAAATCTGCGGCGAGGTGCTGCTGGAGATCAGCCACAATCTCGTCTGCCGCTCGGGGAACATCGAAGACATCCAGACCGTGGCCTCGCACGCTCAACCCCTGGCCCAATGCCGGGACTGGCTGCGAAAACACCTGCCCTCAGTGCCGACCCTGCCGGTTTTTTCCACCGGGGCCGCCGCTCAGATGGCCGCCAACAACCCCAATATCGGAGCCATTGCCTCTTCTCTTGCCATCAAAACCTATGATCTCCAGGTGGTGGTGAAAGGTATTGAAGATTATCGGGGCAACACCACCCGTTTTCTGGTCATTGGCGATCATTCACCCTCACCCAGCGGTTCCGACCGCACCTCTCTGCTTCTCGGGCTTATGGATCGGCCTGGAGCCTTGAATGAAGTCCTGACAGTGCTTTCGGAAGAGGATATTAACCTGGCCAAGATCGAGTCGCGTCCGATCAAGGGGAAGCAATGGAAGTATTTGTTTTTCCTTGACATGATTGGCCATATTGAAGATGAGAAGATCAGCCGGGGCTGTGATCGATTACGGGAACTCTGTTCCTACTATGAATGGCTTGGCTCCTACCCCTGTTACGAGTAAGCGTGGCGGGAGTGAGTTGCAGGCCCGAGAATATCATGAATAGGCTGTCGGCATGCCCTTGCCTATTTGTTATAAAATGTTATAATTGCTTTCATGAATGAAATCCTCTGGCATAATCGTGCACGCAAACAGATAAAATTGATCCCAGCAAAAGAGCGGGAGGCAATCCACGAACGTGTTGATCTTCTTGCCGGTTTTCCCGATGTTGCCGGGGTTGATGTCAAACCGCTGACCGGCCATCAGTACGGGTATCGCTTGCGTGTCGGCAGGTACAGGATTTTGTTTGATTATAACAACGGCATCAAGGTTATCAGCATTCAGGAGGTAAAAAAAAGAGATGAACGAACATATTGAACCCCAGATTATCAGCTCCGGCGGCAAACCTGCCTTTGCCGTCATTCCGTGGGATGAATATCAGATGCTGATCAGCAACAGGCAGGAACTTGATATCTGGTTTCCCAATGATGTGGTAAAGGCCAACAGCAGAGGGGCAAGTTTGATTACCGCCTGGCGAGAGCATTTCGCAATGACTCAGACTGAGCTTGCAGCGAAGTGCGAGATGAAACAGGCATCCATTGCCAGATTAGAAAAGGGCCATACTGGGGCACGGAGATCAACCCTCGCCAGAATCGCTGCGGCCATGGGGATTATGGTTGACCAGTTAATCGAGTAGCTCAGGTGCGGTTTTGTCCTATCTGGTTCCCATGCGCCGCATCGAAACCAGAATCCCGCTTAAGGGCCTCGGCAAAAATAAACCATCCCGTCTTGCTTGTCTTTTCGGCCAGTCGCTCTTTTTCCATCCATGGAGCGA
>DZCR01000216.1 GCA_022736495.1 Desulfobacca acetoxidans | reverse complement strand
CTAAGCACACAGCTTCTATCTTTTCAGAAAAATCAAAATACCGCGGGCGGGCTTAAGCCCTATCCCGGAAAATTTACCTTGACGGGCAGCGGTATGCCCGCCACCACCAGGACCACCAGGTCAGCCACCTGGGCCAGACGCTGATGCAACCAGCCAGCCTGATCCCGAAACTCCCGGGACAAGGGATTATCTGGCACAATCCCCATGCCCACCTCATTGCTAATCAGGATAGTGGGGGTAACGGTCCTTTCCAAGGAGTCCACCAGCGCCTCGCAGGCAGTCTGAATGGGCCCTTGGGGAGCGCCTTCTTGCAGCAACAGATTGGAGACCCACATGGTCAGACAGTCCACCAGGATAACTCCGTGGCTGTCCTGAGCCGCATTGAGGGTTGCCGCCAATTCCAACGGGACCTCCTGGGTATTCCAATCAGAGCCGCGTTCCCGCTGGTGGGCGGCGATGCGGGCCTCCATCTCGGCATCCCGGGGTTCGCAGGTAGCCACAAAAAGACGCGGTGCGGGGCAGCGCCCCGCCAGCCCCAGACCGTAGCGGCTCTTACCGCTGCGGGCTCCTCCTAAAACCAAGGCCACCCGGAATGGCAAGGTTATATTTTCCATCGACCCATCCGATTATCTGGTGACTAACGTTAGAATGTAACCTAATTATCTAACACTGCCAACCAGTTAATGTCCAATTAACAGGACGGCGCAGCCGCCCCGGGCATATTCTCTCATGCACCAATAGAGCCTCCGCCGAGTGCCTTGACCAAGTCCGGCAAATCTGGGATGATAGCTTGAGGATCACGACCAGCAAAGGGGAATAGTATGGATTTTACTCTATCACCGGAACAACAGGCGGTCCAGAAAAAGGCGCAGCGCTTGGCCCGGGAAGTAAAAGACTTGTCCGCCCGTCTTGACCGGGAAGCCCAGTTTCCCCGGGAAATCCTACATCTCTGGGGTCAGGAAGGCATGTTCGGCCTGGCTCTCCCCCGAAAATACGGCGGCCAGGGTTTGGATTCCGTGGCCTACGTCCTGGCCCAAATGGAGTTGGCCCAGGCCTGCCCGGCCTCGGCCTTGATTCTCCACGTGAATCATACCCTGTTCGGGGGCTCCGTGGCCCAGTTTGGCACCCCGGCCCAGAAAGAGGCCTGGCTGCCGCAGGTGGCCCGGGGCGAGGTCATGGCCTGCTTTGCCCTGACCGAACCCGAGGCGGGCTCCGACCCCGCAGCGATGAAAAGCGCCGCCCGCCTTGAACAAGATAGTTGGATGCTCACCGGAGGGAAAAATTTTGTCACCTCCGGGGGTGAGGCCCGGTTCGCGCTGGTGGCGGCAGTCACCGAGCCGGGGCAGGGCGCCAAGGGGATCAGCGCCTTTGTGGTAGATATTCCCGCGACCCCGGAGATCACCTGGGGAAGCCGGGAAGAGAAGCTGGGCTTGCGGGCCGCGGCCTCGGTGCCTCTTTTTTTTGACGAAGCTCGTCTGCCGGCAACCAGCCTCTTGGGCGATCTGAATCAGGGGCTCACGGTGATGCTGAGCGCCCTGGACGGCGCCCGGGTGGGCTCCGCCGCTATTGCCGTAGGCTTGGGGCGGGCCGCTTTAGCCGAGGCCCTGGCCTATGCCAAAAAACGCCAACAATTCGGCCGGCCCGTGGCGCATTTTCAAGCTGTCCAATGGAAATTGGCGGACATGGCCACGGACCTGGAAGCCGCCAGCCTCCTGACCCTGAAAGCCGCATGGCTCAAAGACCAGAACCGCCCCTACCGCACCGCGGCCGCCATGGCTAAAAAATTCGCCACCGACGCAGCCATGGCCGCTGCCACCGAAGGGGTGCAAATCTTCGGGGGCTACGGCTATCTCACGGAGTATCCCATGGAACGCTACTTCCGGGACGCCAAAGCCGGCCAGATTTACGAAGGCACCAACGAAATCATGCGGCTCATCATCGCCCGGGAGTTATTGAAGGGGTAATAAGTTGTCAGTGGCCAGGTTGGCGGATTGGCTACTAATCATTAACCATTAGCTTTAAAGGAAGCATTATGACAAAAACGCGATTAAGCCAGGGACTCATCCAAGTGTACACCGGGGACGGCAAGGGCAAGACCACCTGTGCCCTGGGCCTGGCGCTCCGGGCCGTGGGCCAGGGGTTCCAGGTCTACATGGTGCAGTTTATGAAAGGCCGGGAAACCGGGGAAGTTCGGGTGGCCGCAAGTCGACTGGCCCCGGACCTGACCCTGCGCCCCTTTGGTCGCCCCGGTCTCGTCAATCTGAGATCCCCGGCCGCAGAAGACCTGGCCCTCATCCGGGAGGCCTGGGACCTGGCCCGTCAGGTGATCCTGGCCGGGGAACACGACCTGGTGATCCTGGATGAAATCAATCTGGCCCTAACCTTCAATCTCCTGCCCCAGGCAGAGGTCTTCCAGGTATTGCGTGACCGGCCCCCCTGGGTGGAGGTGGTCCTGACGGGCCGGCAGGCGCCCCCGGAATTGGTGGAGTTGGCCGACCTAGTTACGGAAATGCGGCCCGTGAAACATCACTATGAGGCCGGGGTGCCGGCCCGGCGCGGCATCGAGTGGTAGAGGCCTTTGCCCCCCTAGAACCCCGAAGCAAAGCTGGGGCGACCCGCCGGGTCGCCCTTGTCATGTAGAGCAGAAACCATATGGTAAATCCCTGTCACCTGCAAAAACCGCCAGGCCGGGTAAGAAAATGGGCTCTCAACGCCGGGCTGATCATTCTCAGCCTCTTGGCGGTGCTTACCTGCCTGGAGGTCGCCTCGCGCTTCACCTCTTACAGATATCTGCTAACCAGGGACCGCCACCTCCGCTACTATTACCAGGCCGACCCAGTTAGAGGCTTCGACATCAAGCCCAACGTCAAAAGCATACCCCTGTCGGTGGACAATCGGATTGAGTATCATATCTGGTCCAATGAATTGGGGTGCTTTGATGAGCCCTACCGCGGCGAACAACAGTTTATCCTGCTCGTGGGGGATAGTTTTACCCACAGTTTTGCCCCCTTTCCGGATAAATGGGGGACGCAAATTGAAAAACTCCTGCATTATCGGGTACTGAAATGCGGCGTTACCGGCTACGGGACCCGTCAGGAACTGGAAAAGGCCAAGGAGGTCATCAAACAGGTCAAAAACCAACCGCGACTCATCATTGTGGGATACTTCTGGAACGACCTTAGTGATGACTACGCCTTCCCCGGCCTGACGGTGATAGATGGCTTTCTGGTACCTGCCGCTAATTATAAAGACCCCAAAACCAACCAGCTCCGCATCGAAAAATTGACGAAGTACTATACCTTATGGGAAAAGCTGTTCAGCGGCACCTACCCCTTAAGCCTGGGGGAGATGATCAGGTATTATTTAGACCAGCACCTGGTTCTTATGAATATGATCAATGATACTGTGGCGAGGATTTTACCGGGAGAGAAATTTGATTACACCATGTCCAACAAATTCATGGCCTTTCAACCTGAGTCCACGAATTGGCAGTTCTGGCGACAGCACCTGGCCAACCTCACGGCCTTGAAAAACCTGGCCGCGGCCAATCACGCCAACCTGTTGGTAGTGCTGATCCCCACCAACACCCAGGTTTATCCTTTTCTGGCGCCCCAGGCGGATCTCGATCTGGAACGGCCCAATCGGGTTTTGGCCGGGTTCCTGCAAGTCCAGGGCATCGATTATCTCGATCTGCTGCCTCTGATGAGAACCTATGCCGATGCAACGCCGCGGGCGCATTTAAATCCGGACAAGGACTTATACTGGCAGCATAATTCTCACTGGAGCATCAAGGGCGAGCACCTGGTGGGCCTGCTGGTCTCCCGCTATATCCTGGAGCATAATCTGGTCCAGGTGCCGGACCGGGAAGCACGTCTTAGGGATATTGCTGCGCAATTGACCGGCTTCCGGTAAACTTCGCTCTACTTCCACACCCCGTCAATCTCGGCCTGGCATTTGGGGCATTTCCCGTCTTTGAGGTGATAGCGTTTGATGGCATAACCCATCCGCTCAATCAGCAGTTCCTGGCAGGCATAGCAGTAAGTGTTCTCGCCCCCTTCCCCGGGAATATTGCCCACATAGACATAGCGCAGCCCGGCCTTCAGGCCGATCTCCCGGGCCCGGCGCAGGGTGGCTACCGGGGTGGCGGGCCGGTCCATCATCTTGAAGGTGGGGTGAAACGCGGTCACGTGCCAGGGGATGGTGGGGCTCACCCCTTTGATGAAGTCGGCGATGCCGGCGAGTTCGGCGTCGGAGTCGTTGTGCCCGGGGATGACCAGGGTGGTGACCTCCAGCCAGATGCCTTTTTGCTTTAACCGGGTGATGGTGTCCAATACCGGTTGCAGCCGGGCCTTGCAGACCTTGCGGTAGAAATCGTCCTGCAGGCTCTTCAAATCAATGTTGTCGCCGTCGATAAACTCCGCCAGGGCATTAGCGGAAGGTTCGGTCATAAAGCCGTTGGAGACGAACACGTTACGCAGGCCCTGTTCCCGGGCGATCTTGGCCACGTCCTGGGCGTACTCCATGAAAATAGTGGGTTCGGTGTAGGTATAGGCAATGCTGGCCGCATGAGACGCCCGAGCATGGGCCACAATGGTTTCCGGGGTTCGCTCCTCTCCTATGATCTCGCCGCCATGCAGCCGGGGATACTGAGAGATGTCATAGTTCTGGCAGTGGAGGCACATGAAATTGCAACCCGTAGTGGCGATGGAATAGGACCTGGTGCCCGGCAGGAAGTGGAACAAAGGCTTTTTCTCAATGGGATCAATATGCTCTGCAATCACCCGGCCGTAGTTGAGGCTGTAAAGGGTACCACCCTGGTTTTCCCGGACATGGCAGAGCCCTCGTTTACCCGGATCGATTTTGCATTCGTGGGCGCATAAAAAACACTGCACCTTCTGATTCGCCGCGCTCTCCCAAAATCTGGCCTCGTACATAAGCTCTCCTTAACCGGTCTATAATTTTACCTTATATCCTCCGGGCGAGATTGTAAAGATTTGCAGGCAAGAGGCGTTAAACCAGGGCATTATGGATATGGTGGCTTTGGCGCCGGGCGTTATTATGCGCCTGTTGATAGCAAATGATATGACCGCAAATCATGGCAGATGAATTGTCCGCTTTTG
>DZCR01000215.1 GCA_022736495.1 Desulfobacca acetoxidans | reverse complement strand
TCGTTTTCATCGTAAGTAAAAACGGGAATAATACTACGATACAGACATTTTCGAAATATCACCAACCTGGAGGAATAACTGGGCAATTCCCGTCAACAGATTCAGGCGATTGTGACGGATTTTTTCATCCTCAACCATCACCATCACCGACTCAAAAAAGAGATCTATCGGTTCCTTTAAGGCCAGCATTCCCACCAGGGCCTGGGCATACTCTTTCCGGCCCAGTAAAGGCCGCACCGAACTGGCAACGGCGTTATATGCCTCCACCAGGTTCCGCTCCGCCTCCTCGACCAGTAAAGAGGGGTCAATCTCTCCCCCCGGATGATCCTTGACGATATTCCGAATGCGTTTGAACGAGGAGGCCAAAACAGCAAAGGACTCTTCGTGACGAATGGCCACCAGGGCATCTATTTTGCTCCGGCAATCATACACTACATCAAAGCCCAGAGAGGTAACGGCCTCGACCGCCCCCTGATCCAGGCCTCTGGCCAGGGCATCATTGACAAATCGCCCCTTGATAAATGACATTGCCGCCTCAACGGTTGCCACGCTGCCATCCACCTTGTCGCCATACAGGGCCAAGGCCTTATGGATCAGTTCCCGCAGCGATACAACCAGTTTCCGATCACCAATAATATGCAGGACGGCCAGGGCCAATCGCCGTAAACCAAAGGGGTCGGCCGTGCCTGTGGGTTGCTGGCCAATGCCAAAACAGCCGGCAATGGTGTCAAGACGATCAGCAAGGGCCACCAGGGCGCCAGGGGTTGAAACGGGCAGCTCCGAACCGGCCCGTTTCGGCAGATAATGTTCACGAATGGCCTGAGCGACCGAAGCCGATTCTCCATCATGCAAGGCATAGGCTGCCCCCATGTCTCCCTGCAGGGTTGGGAACTCGCCAACCATGTTCGTCAAGAGATCGGCCTTGCACAATTGAGCCGCGCGCAGACTGACGGCCATTGCCTCGGGGGCCAGCTTTTCCGCCAACAAAGCAGTCAGCTTCAGCAATCGCTCACTCTTCTCCAGCATGGTTCCCAGTCTGGCCTGAAAGATAATGCCGGAAAGCTCGGGAAGTCGTGCCTCCAATCGCCGCTGACGATCAGCATCGAAGAAGAACAGGGCGTCTTCAAGGCGGGCCCGCAATACCCGTTCATGCCCTTTTCTGGTCACTGCGATATCTGCCACCCGGGTATTGTTCACCGCCACGAAATATGGCAGGAGTCGTCCTTGACCATCCCGCACCGGAAAATATTTCTGATGCTCCCGCATGGAGGTGGTCAACACCTCCTCCGGCAATTGCAGAAATCGCTCATCAAAGGAACCGCAGACCCCAAAGGGGGATTCAACCAGGTTGGTCACCGTCTCGATCAGGGCTTCATCCAGGGCCACTCGGGCATCAATAAGGGGCAGAGTGGTGGTCACCGCCTCAGTAATTTCCCGCACCACTGCCTGGCGGCGACGATCAGGATCCACTATCACACTTCGTTCCGCCAGACCCTGCTCATAACTGGCGGCATCGGCAAGCGGAATTGGGGCCGGAGCCATAAAACGGTGGCCCCGGCTGCTGGCCCCGGCCTCAATGCCATTCCAGGAAAGAGGCGCCACCTTCTGACCGTACAGAGCCACTATCCACTGAATCGGACGGACAAAGGCCGTCGTCTGCGCCCCCCATTTCATCGCCTTGGGAAAAGCAAAGGCGCCCAATAGCCCCGATAACAGCTCGGGGAGCAGGTCGTGGGTGGGGCGACCAGCGACAACCCGGGTTAAGGACAAGTATTGCCCCTTGGCAGTCTCCACCAGCCGCAGATCACTGGCCTCGGCTCCCTTGGAACGGGCAAAACCCTGGGCCGCCTTGCTGAATCCACCCTCCGCATCAAGACCGGCCTTGGCCGAGGGCCCCAGCAGTTCTTCCTGACGATCGGGCTGCTGCTCTCCCAAATCATGAACTATCAGGGCCAGCCGCCTTGGGGTTCCCATCACCTGCACCTTCCCGAAGGCAAGCTGTAACTCATCAGCCTGACGAACAAAATTCTGGCGCAATTGCTCAAGAGAGGGAAGCAGAAAACCAGCCGGAATTTCTTCCGTACCTATTTCAAAGAGAAGATCAGTCATCATAATCGCTATAAGGGATAAGTGAATATCGGGTCATCATCATCCCCGCGCAGGCAGGGAGCGACAATGGCCCAGGGAATACCGTAAAAGGTTGGTTTTTTTTTCACTCCTGTAATCGCATGCTCGCCAAGTCCGGCAAAAACGAGTGGGAACAAAGGAGCACACCAAGACCCCATCAGCCGTTCAAGGGCAAGGAAACAGGTCGTGAGGCTGTGGCAAAGGTGGAATAGCCTTCAAAAAGGTTTTCCACCGTCACCGAAAACCATTTCAAGGCCGACACCTCCGCCAGAGACGCGCTGATCTGGCGGGTCAAAAACTCCACCGACAGCGAACCGGACAGTTCCCCTCGGCTTTGTCCCTGTTCCTGCCCAATCACCTGTTCAACGGCCCGCTCCACCAAGGTGATAATATCTTCTATCCAGATAAAATGGCGAAACCTCACCGCCACCAGCGCCTGGCCCCAATGACCGCGAGATCGTGGCAGTCCCGAGGCTAATTGCTCTTTTAGGGGCAGAGAAACCGGCACGGTCAACTGCAACTCCAGATCATCGGCCTGCGCAAGAGAACCGTGCAGCCGACACTCATAGCGACCGGCATTCAACCCGTCCTGTCCCGTCATTCTTGGCAGGAAGTAGGCAAAGGCTATTTCCAGATGCGCGGCCTCCGCCTGGAGACGAACCTTCATTTCTTCCAAAATGCGATGAAAACTCTGCACATCAATCTGGCCATGAAACTGGTTGAGAATCTCAATAAACCGGCTCATGTGCGTTCCCTTGAACTCATGGGGCAGATTGACAAACATATTGACCGTGGCCACGGTATGCTGCTGTTTCCGGGCCTTATCAAGCACGGTAATGGGATAAGAGATGGTCTTGACTCCCACCTTACGGATATTGATGCGCCGATAGTCCCGCTCGCTCTGGATATCTTTCATGAGCTGAACATCACAGGAAGGGTGTCGGAACGGGAGGCCGCAGGAAAATCACAGCAGATATAAAAAAAAGAGCCAGCATAACGGATCGTTCTATCAAAAAAACTGCCAGAATGGGGAATATCTTATCAGGGACCGATAACGCCGAGCAAGAACGGCATGTCCCTTGCGTCCGCCTCTATGCGTTTGTTGTAGGGTGAATGGGGGACGGTCCCCATGTCTTGAATGTGGAGAAAGGAATAGATGTTGGTCGGAAATCATGGAGACAGGCAATCAAGATATTGCAACACTGCCGCACCTGCACCCACTGCGGCAATGACCATGCCGAACAACATCCAGATAAAATTACGCCGCTCTTTGCTGATCTGTTTATTCAGCTCGTCGCGGCAATCGTTGAGTCTGCCGACATTCTCTACGATGATATGCAAGTGATCTTTGGCGGCATGGTACTGCTCGCCCCTGGTTTTGCTTTGATTGTTGTTACGGGCGAATTGCCGGGCCCTCTCCGTCGCTGCGGAAATAGCAGGGAAATCAGGGGAATGATGGTGGTGATCTGGGTCTTGCGGTAGTCGTCCTTGAACTTTTTGAGCTCCATCAATTGATGGAGAATGGCCGCTTCATAGGCATCATAGGTCGCCCGTTTGCAGTGTTTGATGGCGTCGGCAAGTTCATACCTGGCTGCTTCAACAGCAGGGTCACTCAGATAGCGAATGAGATGGTTTCCGGTATAGCGGAGCTGGTTGACAGCAGGGACGATCAATTCGCCGCCAGTGTCCTCAACCTCTTTGATGGCGCACTCTGCTTCAGTAAACAGGACGCATATTTCCTGAAGTGTGGCCTGATCTTCAATGGAGACGATGCTCATTTTTCATTAAAAAGAAGCATCGTCCTGCGCTCTGCCAAGTCTTCCTTGGTGGCGAACAGGCCGCGCTGTATCAGCACATTGCCGGTTGCCGCAAGACTTGCCGCATTTCTGCGCAATGCCCGCTTTTCCGCTTCACCATGCACCGGCGGACATGGCGGAATAAAAGAAAAAATGTCTCTGAGTCTCATGGTGTGATGGAAACAGTGTTGGGGGGAGAAAACAAATAATTCAACAAATAATTTAGGCATATAGCCTACTCAATACTATAGCCGCTGTCACCAAAAAAAATAAACGGTTGCGCAATTACTCTACGACAGAAAGAGAAAAAAGAAAAATATGATTTTGTCAATTATTTATTGACAACGATCTATCCCGCAACACGACCGTCCATCAGGCCAGCAACCTGTGCACCGCTTCTTTCAGTTTCCGCATATCCTGGGATTTAACAATATACTCATCCGAGGCCCAGGCGCTGAGATCCTGCTTGAATTCAGAATAGGCGGTGCTCAGGATAACCGGCAGCTTCGGGGCCATCATTTTCATCTGCCGCAAGACCTCAATCCCGTTCATTCCCGGCATCTGAATGTCGAGAATGACCAGGTCGGGAGATTCGGTCTTGAATTTTTCCAAGGCCTCTTCACCGGTAAAGGCCGAAATTACTTCAAAGCCTTCATCCTGAAACTCTTCCTGATACAAAAACTGAATACCTTCTTCATCATCAACCAGCAGGATTTTTTTCATGGCCTTACCTCCGGCTATTTTTTATCAAAAGATTCACGAAGATACTGTGCGGCCTCTTCTGGTGGCATGGGATTGATATAGAACCCTGAGCCCCACTCAAAGCCCGCAATGGAGGTCAACTTGGGAACAATCTCAAAATGCCAGTGGAAATGTTTCAACTCTTCCAAGCGAAGGGGCTGGGTGTGCAGGACAAAATTATAGGGCACCCCGGGAATACAGGCGTCAAGCCGCTGCAAAGTCTCCGCGAAAATATCGCTAAGTAGCAGCAAATGCTGGTCATCAAGGCGATGATATCCCGAGCTGTGTTTTTTGGGGAGAATCCACATCTCAAAGGGGGTCCGGGGCGCAAAGGGGGTGATGGTGATAAAGGCCTCATTCTGACAGACCACCCGCACCTGCTGTTGTATTTCCTGACGAATGATATCGCAATAGATACAGCGTTCCTTGTAACGATAATACTCTTCCGTGCCCTGCAACTCCGAGACAACCATCCGGGGCAGGA
>DZCR01000214.1 GCA_022736495.1 Desulfobacca acetoxidans | reverse complement strand
GAGAAATTTCTGTAACATACCAAAATTTCGTTAAATAATCTTGAAAAATTTGTTAAAAAGCAAAAGGGGTCAGAGTAAAAATCAAAACAACTTAGAAACAATTTTACTCCGACCCCTTTTATGTGAGATGCAAGAGTTTCGTGGAAATTATCAAAACTAAGCAGAGCGAATTAATTCGCCCTATCCGCTTTTTTCCGCCGCCATCAAATCTGGTTGTCGCTCACGAGTTGAAAGGAAACGGTGGAGGAAGTGACTGTGCTGCGGCCAAAGATGAAAAAAATGAGCAGCCAGAGGAGTTGGACGCTGATCATCGGGATGGGCTGGCCGAAAACGGCAAGGCCCTGAAGGATGGAGGGAAGCGGCAACTCCGCCGTCGGCAGGAGGGCCGCCAGGATCGCGGCATAAGGCAGGGCGAAAAGGCTCATCTTCTGGTACACCGAAATCCGGCCAAAACCGCGAAAATCGGCCCGCATGGTCTCGGAGAGAAACCGCCAGACCTGGGACACTATCAGGCAGAGGAGAAAGGCGGCCGGATAGTGTCCCGACAGAAACAGATGGATGGACAGCAGGGCAGTGAGGACATAGAGGGCGCAGGTGATGGCCTGGATCGGAATCAGCTTTTCCCCGGCCAATCCCCCCTCATAGGCGACCTTTTTGGTGGCCCCGGTAAAGACAAAAGAGCAGCGATCGAAGGTCTTACGGATCAACCAGGGGCAATCCTTCAAGGGTTTGCCGTAACAACAGCCAAAACTGACACAGGCCAGTCTGCCCAGCCCCTCGCCCAGGACATAGCCGATGGACAGGGCCGAAAGCACCACCATCAGATGTAACTCTGGGCCCCCAAACGCCCGCAGCCCCAGATTAACGGCGATGATGGCCCAGGGGGCAAAGAGGAGTCCGCAGAAAAATGCCCCGCCCACCGTAAAGGTATGACGCTTTTTCTCCACCAGCCGGGCCAGAAGCCTGGAAGCAGGCAGGCAGACGGCAAAAAGCAGCAGGAACACCGCCAGAACTCCCGGCAGAGGCATGGCCGCGCTCTCCAACAGGATCAGAGTGACAAGGGCGGCGGTGGCGGTGGCCCCGGCAATGAGGAATCCGTAATAGGTCAGATTCATGCCGCGCCAGCGCCCTTCTTCTTTTTTCAGGGGGATCACGGCCAGCATCTGCCATTGTTCATCGGGAAGAGAACGAAAGCCCCAGACAAACAGACCCAAGAAGATCAGGCCGAGAAACACGATAAAAACCCACTCCGTCATGATAGAGTCTCCCAAAAAATTCGACACATAAACTTCAATCCGTCACCCCACCACTCCGCGACCTGCCGATGCTGGAGCGCACCTTGATATCCGTCTCCACCAGGGGGGATTGTAGGCCGGATGAAAATCGGCTCTGCACGTCCTGGCGTCTGACATTCATGCGCAGATCCTCACAAAACTCCATCGCGCCCGCCTGAAAGAGGAGGATGTCAGTGGAGCTTCCCGGACGGTACAGGCTCTTGGGGCACCCTTTTTCCACAAACATGCCTACCCGCACCGGCTGGGGGTCATCATAGCGGGTTGTGCTGTAACACTGAACGATATCGCCGATCATCAGCGCCACCACCTCGATCATGGCCACCAACCCGACCTGAGAGCCGCCGGTGACGCTGGTGTCGATAATGGTCACAATCCGCTTGTTTTTGGAATACAATGCGGCAATGGCCATGACCGCCCCGGGATTGCAGGAATGATACCGGCCATCTATTTCATAGGTGTCCACCACCACCCCGCTGACCGGCAGGTGATTGTAATGATATTTATCCGGGGTCAGACGGAAGATCGCAAAGTCACCATGATAAAACTCGTTGACCCACTGTTTTTCCTTGCCCAGCAACTCTTCAACGCTGAAGAATTTTTCCTTGACGAACAACTGGGGCGTGGTGATGAGCGACCCGATCAAGACCTTGGCATCGGCGGGCGAGACCAGCGTTTGCGGATCATCGTCCATGGGACGTAACTCCCAGTACCGGATCATCCGCTCAAAGACCTTGCGGGGGGTATCAAAGGCATGAGGCGGGGCGACACACTCCCGCCAGTCCGCGCCCATGCTGGTCAATAAGTCCATGCCCTTGCCTCTTTTCTGATCCAGCCCCATATTGAAGTGGAAATATCCGAGCAGGCTGGACATATGGCTTGAAGTCAAGGCCTTGAACATGGCCGGGGTATGTTCCCGCACCCGGCTATAAAGCCAGGAGATGGAGCGGTCACCGATCAACTGTTCGGTGATAACTTCACCGGATTCTCTGATAACATATTGATGCTGTTGCATATACTTCCTTTTACGGTGCGCGGAATAACGCCTTTATTGATGGCTGGTATTTTTATCCTGCCAGCGCTGTTTTTGTTCAACGATGAGCAGGGAGAGCAGGATCAGGCGTTGCAACTCCACCCCTGTCGCCTGTCCGCTGATGACCTTGGCGCCGAGCTGGTCAATGCAGGTTGCGGCGGAACAACCGCCGGTGACAATGCCCGCCATTCTGCCCAGTTGCTGGACACCATCGCGGTCAAACTGAAGGCCGTCTTCCGCCAGCACCCGCAGACCTTCCGCCATGTGCTCCTTCCAGAGATCGGTCCGGTAGTAGCATTCCGTGGCCTGATTGAATCTGGCGGCATCCACATCAATGGCGTTGCCGCGCAGCCCATTGCTGTTCAGGATATTGGTGGTGAGCCGTTCGGCGGCCGTCTCCTGTTGATGATCAAGGATCATGCCCATGGATGCCAGTTCTTCCCTCACCCCGGCCGCCTCCAGCAGCCAGCCGCCTTCTTCGGAAAGGGTTTGCAGGCAGGCCTTCTGATACGCACCAATCCCCACGCGGATATAGCCCTTGTACCTGCGGCTGTGACGCTGCCCTTTGACCCGGCCCAGGATACGCCGGAGGAGATGGTTCTTGGTGTCGGCATGGACAAAAAAGGTCGGCAGTCCGATGGAGGTCGCAAAAAAGATCTGCCGCCGTTCGCTTTCGACAAAGGTATTGTCAGGGATATGGTGATGGCGGATGGAGCCGGTGGCAACCCAGTGGTAGGCCAGGGCGGTGATGATGGTCTGCATGTTGATGGCCATGCTCATATCGGTCAGCAGGCGCGGAAAGAGCGAATAGTGACGGCCCTCGAAACCGGAGAATCCCATCTTGTCGAACTCGCGCAGACGATAAGGCAGATACATGGCCATGTGGGCATCAAAGACCCCCATCTCGGCCAGATCTTTTTTCAGGCGATCCTGATTGCCGACCAGACCATCAAGGGCCGGGCTGTGCTCCACACTCTGCAGGGCGACCAGATAATCAATAAGGCGGACATCGGGGATATAATCGCCTTGCAGCCGCAGGAGCCTGCTGGTAAAGCGGTCCAGCTTTTCCGGGCCCAGGGGAGTCATGGCCCGGCCGCAAAATCGGACATGGGCCTTTTTCTTCCAGCGCCGCCAGAGCATCCGCAGATGGGTGTAATCAAGCTCGTGAGGAAGAAAACCCAACGCCTTTTCGGGGTGAAAATCACTGAAACTGAGACGATAGGGGGAGGCCGAGACGGTGGTAACGAAAAGCGGGAGAAAATGTTCCACAATCTTGATGACCAGATCGCCGAAATATTTTTCACAGCGACTGCCAGACTGATTGCCCAACCGGTCGTACCCGGCGAAGCAGCGGCTCAGGGTCTTGCTGCCGAGGGTGACATGCACGCCGTTATTGGCCAGGCAGGTATTAGAGGTGTTAGGCAGGATAACCAGGTTGTTGGTGATAATGCCCGCCTCCTTGAGCTTGGCGATGGTATTGAGCTGGCTCCGCGACAGGGTGCGGTGACAGAGGGCCATGTAGTGATTTTTTTCCTCCCCACGGTGCCAGCCTGACAGACAAGGATTGAGAAACAATTCCCGGTAGAAAGAATCGGAAACCAGATCGTTGAGTTGTTTTTGACGAAGCGGTGGATTGGGGGCCAGATACAGATGGCAGGTCTGGCCGTGTTGCTGCAGATGAAACTGCTGATTGGCATATTGTACCAGGAGCTGGATCACAAAAAAACGCCTGGCGGTCTCCTTGGCCGCCTCCAGGCCCGGCAGTTCACCATGCTGGGAGCCGGTCACGAGAAAAGAGGTGATTTCAGGCGAGGTGTTGTCGCTGATCAGGTGCTCCATCAACCGTTTTCCGATCTGCAAAAAGATCGGAAAATTCAGATCTGAACAACCGCCATCATCTCTTGTCCCTGTGGCCTCAGCCCGCCCCCCGGAACTCCTTCCCAGGGAGCGGTCTTGACCGTTGCTAATGGCATCGGCAAGGGCAAGTTTGAGCAGATAGCTGACCGGGACGCGCAGCCACTCTTCCCCCTGATTGCTAAACAGGAAGCGGTGGCAGTCGGTGCGTTTGCTCCCGCCGGGGCTGGATTTATCGGCAAGGAGATCGTGTTGGAGGATTGCCTCAGCATGGCGTGAAAGCAAATTCCGGGGGAAACGAACCCAACTGTTCTCCCAGATCTGCTCCCTGTTTTCATCCAGAAAATGACGGAGATCGGCGACCAGAGAAAAGGACATGTCCCCTCGGGCCGCCCGCCGCGCCAGATTCTGAAAATAGTTGGACTGCTCTATGGTGACGGCCAGATCAACCTGCTCTTTGGGGCCGATAACCGCCGCCTGCAGCTCGTTTTCCACGCCGACGGTGGTGTCAGTGGCGCTGAAGGGATGGGGGTGAAGTTTTTGCAGGGTCTCTTTTCTAAACTGTTCCGCCAGGTATTCAAGGTCGGATGACTCATCTTCGCTGCGGCACAAAGAAAGGGGCATAATCTTCACCAGATCTGAAGGAAAAGTTGAAAACGAGAGTTCAAATTCGTTATCACACTCTACAGAGCCGGTTTTAGGATTACGCCATGGTTTGATGAATTTTGTGTTAAAGAGGTCAGCGGAAGATCCGGCAGATTTACAACAGGAAGACAACAGTCTTGAAAGGGGGAGTATTCAGAGCCTCTTGCGAAATGATCTTCAATACGGAAGTTTTTCTCTCACCGTGCAAAGGTCAGCAAGGCGCGGCGGGCGAATGAAAAAGGAAGTAGTTGTTCCATGGTCAAAACATGCTGGAGATTGACAGCCGGTGAACATGTATGCAGGGCCTGCAACTCATCCTGCCACTTCGGCC
>DZCR01000213.1 GCA_022736495.1 Desulfobacca acetoxidans | reverse complement strand
AGCATCTCAAACATGATCACCCCCGCTGCCACCGAGGCATTCAAGGAATCCAGCGTTCCTTCCATGGGGATGGAGATCAGCACATCGCACTGCTGGCGCACCAGGGGCCTGATTCCCTGGCCCTCACTGCCAACCACCACGCAGGCCGGAAGGTTAAAATCAGTTTTATAGATGGACTGGGCCGCCTCATCCTTGACGGCCCCGAAGATCCAGGCCCCGGCCTTCTTCAATTTCTGCAGAGAAGTAGCGAGATTGACGACCTGACAGATGTCGATATGCGAAAGGGCCCCGGCTGATGATTTGGCCGCAACCCCGCTTAAGGGGGCCGAACGTTCGCGGGTCATCACCACCCCGTTCATGCCGGAGGCGTGGGCGGAGCGAATAATCGCCCCCAGATTATGGGGGTCCTGCATGGAGTCAAGGACAATCAGCCGCGGCGACTCGCCGCGTTCAACACCTGCCGCAAAATTCTCAAGCAGGGTGTCAAAGGAAAGCAGCGGCACCTGGCTGGTCCTGGCAACCACCCCCTGATGACGGGCCTGGGCAGCATCCGGGCCCGTCAAATGAATCGAGGTGACAAAGGAGAGTTTTATCCCTGCCCCTTTGGCCAGCTCAATAATCTCTTCCCGCTTGGCCCCTTTGCGATCGTTATGGAGGATGAGCTCACTGATTCGTTCCGGCTCCTGCTGTAAGGCCTCATACACGGGATGAGTGCCCCAGAGAAGATCCTCGTCCATGCGAAAAGTGCGACTCTGCCCCTGCCTCTCAACCTTCTTTTCTTTCATGGCTCACGTAACAATTCAATGGATTGGCCGGTCGGCAATCGGTGTCCCCGACTGCGCTCGGCTATTACAATGGCCCGTAAGGTATCAACGGCCTGCTCCAGATGATCATTGACGACCAGGTAGTCATAGGCAACCGCCGCCCGCATCTCATTGCGGGCATTCTGCAAACGCAGCAGGATCGTCTCTTCGCTATCGGTTTCCCTGCCCCGCAGCCGTTTTTCCAACTCTTCTAAAGAGGGAGGGCTGATAAAAAGCGAGACAGCGGGGATTGCCGCCTCCTGGCGAACAATAGCCGCCCCCTGGACATCAATATCAAGGACGACATCAATCCCGGCCTCTAATTGGGCGACAACCGCCGGTTTGCTGGTCCCATAAAGATTCCCGTGCACCTCGGCCCACTCCAAAAAAAGCCCTTGTTCACGCATGGTCGCAAACGCTCCGCGGCTGACGAAATAATAATCCACCCCGTCCTGTTCACCAGCCCGCGGCGCCCGAGTAGTGTGAGACACCGAAAATGCCAGTCCTGGAAGATCGGCCATCACCCGCTTTAACAAAGTCGTCTTACCGGCCCCGGATGGGGCCGAAAGGATAAACAAAATTCCCACACTCATGATGCATCCTTTTTTTCCTGTTTCTGTAACTGCTGATACTCAGCCAGATGATATTCGGCCTCCAGTACGGCCAGCCGCTGACCAATGGTATCAGGCTGCACCGAGGAAAGGATGAGATGATTGGAATCCATCACCAGCATGGAGCGCGTGCGCCTGCCCTCGGTCACATCAATGAGCTTGCCCGCCTCCTTGGCCAGCTCCTTCAGCTTTCTCGACGGTGAAGACCCGGCATTGATCACGGCAATAATCCGCTCGATAGCAACCGTATTCCCAAAACCTATATTGAGAAGTTTCATATTTCCCCCCGTTTCCCGGTACCTACAGCGTTGCCGCTACTCAATATTCTGAATCTGCTCCCGCATCTTCTCCAGTTCACTCTTCAACTCCACCGCGAGATAGGCGACGGCTGCGTCATTGATCTTGGAGGCGATGGTATTGACTTCACGCAGAAATTCCTGAAGAAGGAAATCCAGTTTACGCCCCACGGCCTCTTCCTCACCCAGAAAGGACTGAAACTGAGCAATATGACTCTTAAGCCGGACGATCTCCTCGGTGACATCAGTTTTGTCGGCCAGGATCGCCACCTCTTGACAGAGGCGTTGGGGATCAAGCTGGACATTTCCCAACAGTTTTTGCAGACGTTCAGCCAGGAGCTGTTCACGCTGGTGGAGCAGCTCGGGAACACCCGCCTCAATCCGGGAAATGGTCTGGGCGAATAGCTGCAACCGGGCCAACAGGTCACGAACCAAGGCGTCCCCTTCCTGCTGCCGCATGACGTCGCAACCAGCAAGGGCCTGATCAAGGGCCTGCTCTACCAATGGCCAGACCGACTCCGCATCCTCGCCTTCCTGGACCTGAATCAGGACATCGGGACGGGAGGCGATAAAGTTCGGGTCGGGTGCGAGTGCTGTGCCCACCTCGTCCGCGATCTGCGACAAGGCGTGTTTATATGCCCGAACCAGGTTCAGGTTCACCTCCATCTTCACCAGATCGGAAAAATCGCCATTCACTGCCAACAACAGATCAACACGGCCCCGCAGGTGAAAAGTCCCCACCTTCTTCCGCACCCGTTCCTCAAGGATGCCGTAACCGGCAGGCATCTTGATCTTCAAGTCAAGGTAACGATTATTGACACACCGGATTTCCGCCATCCAGGCCCGACCACCAGAAGCGACCTCACCTCGGCCAAAACCGGTCATACTCTTACAAGCCATTTTCCCCTCTTTTATCAAACTGATACCTAAATCCCGCAATCGCTTGAGCATCGAGACTGGCAAGACGGGCACAGAGGCAAGGCGGCAAACCATTTTCAGCGCAGGCGTAGTTGTGCTACGCTGAGCATGAAAATGGTGAAGCCAACGCAGCCTATGTGTCTGTATTGACAGGCGAATGCCAAGTGATTGCAGGATTTAGGTGATACAAAAGCGCCACCTCGCAAAGCAACATCGTCAACCTGCGTGTTCCCCACGCAACTCGGTCAGAAGCTCGTCACCACTCACCGTCGCGGTTCCTATCTTACCCACCACAATCCCGGCAGCTACATTAGCCAGTGTCGCCGCCTCGAAAAACGTGGCCCCGGCTGCAAGTCCTAATGCCAAAGTGGCAATCACCGTGTCTCCAGCTCCTGTCACATCAAAGACCTCACGGGCCATGGTGGGGATAGTAACAATATCCTGGCCGGCCGCAAGCAAGGCCATGCCCGCCTCCCCCCTGGTAATCAGAACCGCATCGCACGAGAATTTATCCCGCAAGATCTCCGCCGCCTGAACCAGATCCTGATCGCTGACAATCTGCAGGCCCGACATTTTCTCTGCCTCCAGATGATTGGGGGTAATGATCGTTGCCCCGACAAAGCGGGACGGCTGATCAGGCTTAGGATCGACTACCACCGGAATCTTCCGGCCACTCTCGCGCTCCACCTCCCGCACCCGGTGCAACAAATGGCCCATCAGGGCTTGCGAGATAACCCCTTTATAATAATCAGAGACAATAACCACATCAAAGTCGGCCAGATTCCGGTCAATAAAGGTAAACATCGCGTCAATAGTCTGTCCGGAAGGAACACCTGTCTGTTCCCGATCAAAACGCACTACCTGCTGACCATGCGCGACCACCCGAGTCTTGACCGTCGTCGGCCGCCTCCCGGCAACCAGCCCCTGACAGGAAGCCCCCAGATCACCCAGCAATTGCCGCAAGCGGCCCCCCATTTCATCCTGACCGACGATACCGCACAGCGTTGCCGTACCGCCGAGAGAATAGATATTGTGAAGGACGTTGGCGCCACCTCCCAGCAACATTTCTTCCCTGGTCACATTCACCACCGGCACCGGGGCCTCTGGCGAGATCCGGCTGACCGTACCCCAGATAAAATGATCGACAATGATATCACCAATCACCAAGATCCGGGTTCCGGCAAACTTGGGTACATATTTCACTAAGCCGACGTTCAAAATTCATTACTCCGTTTCAATAGAGCCTCTTGCAGGTAAGCGGTCACTCTTCACCCATCCAACGCCACGCTTTTCTTCAACTCTTCCAAACGCTCCGCCAAGCGCTCCGAGGCGAAAACAAGGGACTCAATATCGAGGACGCCCAACACCTGCTGATCATACAGGATCTTGACCCGGGCGGGGAAACCTTCTTCACGCTCTTCATCCCAAAACAGGAGCGCCACCGGCAAGCGGGGCAGCACGGCAATTTGCGCGGCCACCGAGCAACCTTGTCCCTGGTCATCCTGAATGGCCCCGTCGATCTTGGCCACACACCTTCGCAAGAGATCAGCGTGGCCGCAAAACAGCTTGGCAATGCGATCCTCGCAATAGACCCGCAAGGTGCGGACCTTGGAAATGGAGTTAGGCAAGGACTCCATCCCCACCCAAACCCCAGTGAGGGGAGCGCCCCCGCCATAGTACACATAATTATAGAGCAGAATCTGATCGCGGGGGTCTTCAACTGCATGTTCGCCCCCTTGATCGTTGAAAAACACCCCCGCAGAGGAGAGGGTAACATCACGCCCGAGATAGCGGAAGCGCAGAAGATCCATCGCCGACCCAGCAGACCACTCACACCCTAATTGAGAGGCGACCAAGGACAAGGATATCGTCCTGACCTTCTCTTTTAAGTGCGCGACCAGGGCCAGGTCTTTTTCATCCAACAACCCGGCCACTCCAGACAGTCCACCGCGTCCCCGGTTTGCGGCGGCAAATTCAGCACCAAGCCCTTCTACATCCACGTAAGGACACTTCCCGGGATCTTCTCCACCTTTGGTCACCGCTGCCGCAAAGGCCAAACAGGCTCCATATCCACATTCCCGGCAATTTGTCTTCGGTGTATGCTTTATAAATTCAAGTGGTTGCATGAAAGATAGAGGGGGGATGGAGGCTGGCAAGATGCTACACCAGTGCGCGACACAAAGGGCCGTAAGCCAAAGAAAAAGGCATTGCTGTAACTACGCCAGAGGGAGTCTGGCAGACGCCTCGCCAGAAAACAGCAGAACAGACTGCTGTTTTCTGGGCGTGGCACTCTTTTTAGTCCCCCCTTGAGGAGGATAAGAGGCCGTAAGCCAAAAAAGCAAGAAAAAGCCCTTGCCCTGAAACTGCTTCCTTGCTATTCGACACCAGCCGCGCAAAGAGACAGCCCAGAAAAACTGGCTGTCTCTCTGCGCGGCATAAGAGGCCGTAAGCCGAAAAAGCAAGAAAAAGCCCTTGCCCTGAAACTACTTCCTTGCTATTCGACACCAGCCGCGCAAAGAGACAGCCCAGAAAAACTGGCTG
>DZCR01000212.1 GCA_022736495.1 Desulfobacca acetoxidans | reverse complement strand
CCGCTGGCAACACTGATAATCATTTGTTTCCGGCTCCCTTTAAAGGTTTTATCTGATCCGAGATCCTGCGGATACGGGCCAGGTGATCTTGAAGTTTTTTGACTTCCGCTTTGCCCGGTATCAGGGGAAATTGCATCAGGACACCCAGGCCTTCATAGACCTCATGAAATTCCTCTTTGGGCAGGGCGCTTAATACCACACAGTTCATCATGGCATTGAGGGTGATAATGTTTTCCACCAGCTTTCTGCCGGTCATGTCCGGCAATTGTTCATGGATTATGACAAGATCGATTTTTTGTCCGGCAATCATTTTGAGCGCTTTTTCTGCCGTATCCGCCCATTGGGTGGCGGTCTTGTTTTCTGAAAACGAGGGTTCAAGGTTCTTAAAGCTATTTTTTTCAGGACCCGCGAGAAGTATCTGCATTGGGCTTTCTCCTTTAATCGGTTTTGGGTTTATTGCAGTTTATATCCGTCAATGCGAGATAAAAGGCGCCTACGGCCAGTTCGGCACAGTGGAAATGATCTTCCGGAAGGGTTTCCAGAAAACGGATCACCTCTTCGGGGGTGATTTCCCATGCCGCCTCAAGGGTCCTTTCCATGGCCAGTTTGGCAACCGTATTGCAACAGGCCGTTGTGTTCATGCAACCGTCCACGTAAAAGGAGACCGATTGAATGATATTATCTTTGTAAATTAAAAAAAATTCAGCCGTATCCCCGCACTCGCCGGTCCTCTTGCCATATCCGTCCGGACGAGCGATTCTTTCTATCCGGTCTGTGGTGAGGGCCATTTCAATAAATTGTAATGAATGGGAATTTAAAAAATCACGATGATCCGGTTGCATTATCCTTCCTTTCTTAAACATGGACATCGAGGACATAGAGCAAAGATCATGCCATGGATGCCGGGTTTTCAGGCAGGCATGGATTAATCAATTATCCTGAAGAGTTAGGATGAACAGAAAGGGGGAAGCGGTTTTAAAGTCAGCGGCAGGATTGCATAAATGCGACTGTCCTGGAGACGGATCGCTCAGTCTTTGAGCTTTTTGACAAGTTTGACCTGGTTCAGGCCTTCGGGGGTATGGCTGTATTCCACCACGTCCATGACCTCCCGGATGATATGGACGCCGAGCCCGCCCGGTTTGATATCATGGATGTCCCTGGGTTTGATGGCGCCGATATCAAAAGGGGTTCCGTTATCCACCAGGGTGACGCTGAGGCAGGCTTGTTCCAGGGCGATGGTCATGTCGATGCGTCTGGTGGGGTCGCCCTGGCAGCAGTGCTTGATGATATTGGAACAGGCCTCGTCCACCGCAAGGATGACGGCCCCGGCCTCTTTTTCCGGAAGCCCGGCGGCGGCGGCGGCCTTGGCCGTCACGGCACGGATCTGCTTTAGGTGGGCCGGGTGGGCCGTGATATGGATGTGAATGAGATCAGGGGCCATAACAATAGCTCATCAAAAGGGTTAGGTCACCGTAAACGCCAAAAGGGTTAAATCATCACTCCTGCCTTCAGCGGCGGTAAACCGGTCCACGGAATTGGTAACGGCCCGGCAGATCAGATCCGGATCATTGGGTTGGGACCCGATGACCTTTAGCAGCCGGTTGAGCCCGAACAGCTCCGCCGAAGGGTTTTTGGCTTCGATGACACCGTCCGTGAACAGGGTGATGCCGGACTGTTTTTCAAGATCAAAGGTTTCCTGATGGTAGTCAACATCGGGAAGAATGCCCAGGGGGGGGCCTTTTTTCCCGTCGTCTCCCAGTAGCCTGGAGCCGTTCATATCACAATACACCGGCGGCAGATGTCCCCCGTTGGCGATTTGAATCCGGTTTTTGAGCGGGTCCAGCAGAAGATAGATCAGGGTGACAAACATTCCTCTTTTGGCCCGGCCGCATAATACCTTGTTCATCCGCGTCAAAAGCTCCCCGGGTTCCGGGGACAGCAGGGTGTAATATTGCAGGTCGCTGGTGAGCCGCGCCATAAAAAGAGAGGCGGAAATCCCCTTGCCCGATACATCCCCGAGAACAATGCCGAGTTTATCAGAGGGCAGCCTGAAAAAATTATAAAAATCGCCCCCGATTTCAAGGGCCGGTTGGTTCACGGCGGCAAACCGGTAATTTTTGATATCCGGGAGATCTACCGGCAGAAAGCTTTCCTGGACCTCCCGGGCCAGTTTTAAATCCCGCTCCAGGGTTTCTCTTTGAAGAATGAGGCTGTGCATCCGGGCCGTGTCAATGGCCACGGCGGCGCTGCCGGCAATGGTGATCAGCATCTCCAGATCTTCATGGGAAAAGGTGAAGGGGGGTGTCAGTTTGTTCATCACCTGGATCACCCCGATGATTTCCCCCCGGAGCTTTATGGGGACACAGAGCATGGCCCGGGTCCTGTAATGGGTTTTCTTATCGGCCTCGGGAGAAAAATTCGGGTGGTCATAGGCGTCTTTGAGATTGAGAGGGGTTCCGGTTTCAGCCACCAGGCCGGCGATGCCCTGTCCTTTTTTCAGGCGGTACAATTCCCGGATATCGTCTCCCACCTCTCCAAGGGCAATCTGGAAGGTCAGGTCCCCGGTTTTTTCGTCGATGAGCAGAAGGCTCGCCGCTTCCGCAAGAAAGGTTTTCTGGGTGGCCGTCATGACATTGGAAAGCAGTTTTCCGATGGACAGTTCGGAATTGATCAGATTGGCGATTTCAATGCAGTTGGACAGGCGCTCGACCTTGTTGATGCAGGCCTTTAAATCTAAGGAAGGGTCCGTAAGCATGGGCTGGGAGATATTTTTTTCCATAAAAGAATGTATATAAAGCCTTTACCGGTTTGTCAATCCTTGCAATTCCCGTTGACACAGAACCCCCGGTAAGTTATGGTGGCCGAAAAAACCAAACCGTAAAATAGTAAAGCGACGGATTCCATCTATGATCCGAGTTGAAAATCTGGTTAAACGCTATGGCGGCATCACGGCCTCCAATCATCTCAATTGCCGTTTTGAACGGGGAAAAGTCACCGTCATCCTGGGCGGCAGCGGGTCCGGGAAAAGCACTCTTTTAAGACAATTGACCGGGCTTGAAAGGCCCGATACCGGCGCCGTCTATTTCGACGGCAGGGATCTGACCAGCCTCAGCAGAAAACAATTATTTGAAATCCGTAAAAAAATGGGCATGCTCTTCCAGGGGGCGGCTCTTTTTAATTATATGAATATTTTTGAGAATATTGCCTTTCCCCTGCGGGAGCATACGAAAATAGCCGACAATATCATCAAAACCATTGTGACCATGAAGCTTGAAATGGTGGGGCTCAGGGGGACCGGCCATCTGATGCCCTCCCAGCTTTCCGGCGGGATGATGAAACGGGTGGGGCTGGCCAGGGCCGTGGTCATGGACCCCCATATTATTTTTTATGATGAACCCACCTCCGGCCTGGACCCCATTTCCACCGGGGTCATCGGAAAGCTCATCCGGGATCTGAACAAAGCCTTGAACATCACCTCCATTGTGGTGTCCCACGACATCGACTCCTGCTTTAAGATAGCTGACAATATTATTCTTTTGTATTACGGGGAAATCATTGCCGAAGGAACCGTTGAAGAAATCCGGAACAGCACCGATGAACGGGTGAAACAATTTATCCACGGGGAACCGGAAGGGCCTATCCCCTTTGCCCGGACCGCAAAGAATTATCTGGATGAAATCTTGTATGATTAAAGGAGGGGTTTAGAATTTGGAAATCGCAGCATCCCTTGGCCGCTTAACCCTGTATCGCATCCAGGTCCTGGGCAGGAGCGGGATCTTTATTTTTTCCGCCATTGTCCAGGCCTTTCTGCCGCCTTTCAGGATGTCCCGCCTGGTCAAGGAAATTGAATTTATCGGCTCCAAATCCTTTTTGATTGTTTTTGTGACGGCCCTTTTCACAGGCATGGTCCTGGGTCTTCAGGGGTATTATTCCCTGACGCAGTTCGGCGCCGAGGCAGCCCTGGGGGTCATGGTGGCCCTGTCCATCATCCGGGAGCTGGGTCCCGTGCTCTGCGCCCTCATGGTGTCGGGCCGGGCCGGGTCCGCCATTACGGCGGAACTGGGGATCATGAAGATCACGGATCAGTTTCCAGCCCTTGAGATGATGGCTGTTGATCCCCTGAAATATGTGGTTAGCCCCAAGGTTCTGGCTGGGATTATTTCCCTGCCGCTTCTGACGGCTTTTTTTGATCTCATCGGCATTGCCGGGGGGTATCTGGTGGGGGTAAAACTTTTGGGGGTCAGCGAAGGCGCCTATGTCGGCAAGCTTGCGGCGGCAGTGACCTTCCGGGATATCTACGGCGGCATCATCAAATCCCTTTGCTTCGGGTTTCTCATCACCTGGATCGCCACCTTCATGGGATACACGGCCGAGGCCACCACCGAAGGCGTCAGCCGGGCCACAACCAACACGGTGGTCCTGACCTCGCTTTCCATTTTGATTGTGGATTATATCTTGACATCTTTATTGCTATAGGATTTAAACTATTCACCATGTACGGCAAAAAAACAGAGATTTCAGTGGGGATTTTCATGATGGCGGGCATTGCCTGTCTCATCTATCTGTCCGTTCGCTTGGGCAGCGTCGATCTTTTCGGCTCGGATTCCTATATCATCAGTGCAAAATTCGGGTCCATCGAAGGCCTTGAGGTGGCGGCCTCCGTTGAAATCGCCGGTGTTCCCGTGGGAAAGGTCAAAAGGATAGCCCTTGAGGAAAATGAGGCCCGGGTGGAAATGGAAATTCAGAAAGGCACCCGGATTTCCGATGATACCATTGCGTCCATCCGCACAAAGGGCATTATCGGGGATAAATTCATTAAATTATCGCCCGGCGGGTCCGATGAGGTCTTGAGAGATAAGGGAGCCCTGATGGATACCGAATCCGCCATCAGCCTGGAAGAACTGGTCAGTAAATATATTTTTAAGAAATAGCGGAAGATGACGTTTAAAATCAACAGCAGTCTAAATGACAATATCGGGATGGTGGCCGTTGAAGGCGAGGTGGATATGTTCACCTCCCCGAATCTGAGGGATACCCTGCTGCCCTTTTTTAAAAAAAAGGTCAAAGGTATTATCGTGGATCTTTCAGGCGTTTCCTTCATGGACAGTTCCGGCATCGCCACCCTTGTGGAAGGACTTCAATGGAGTAAAAAGGAAAAACGGCAATTTATCCTGACAGGACTTGGGACCAACGTTCTTAATGCCCTGACCCTTAC
>DZCR01000211.1 GCA_022736495.1 Desulfobacca acetoxidans | reverse complement strand
CTGAGCCTTCAGGTCGGGTCAGGACTGACGGTGACCGGCAACCGCGAGCTGGTGCGGCAGGCCGTTGAAAATGTGGTGCGTAACGCCTTGCGCTATACGGCTGAAGGTACCGCTGTGGAGCTACAGGCTGATGCTACAGCTGATACTGCCATCATCCGGGTGCGCGATCACGGCCCGGGGGTGCCTACGGCGATGTTGGAATCCATTTTCCAGCCTTTTTTCCGGGTTGCCGATGACCGTGACCGTCAAAGCGGCGGCAGCGGCATCGGGTTGGCCATCACCGCCCGCGCCGCAGCGTTGCATGGCGGCTCGGTAACAGCTCGCAATCGGGCTGAGGGGGGGCTTGAGGTGGAGATCAGAGTACCAATCGTTAACCGCAAGGAAGCGGTATGAGCAGCATCAGCTGGTTTTCCTGCCTGATTGGCGCTGTTTTTCTGGCCAGCGGCTGCGCTGTGGGGCCTGACTACCGCAGGCCGGAGAGCGTTGTTCCGGCGGCATGGCAGACTACAGAACAGGGGGGCCTCAGGAAGACGACGTCCAGCCCTGAACAGCTTGCCACCTGGTGGCGCAGTCTTCATGATCCGCTGCTGTCCCGCCTGGTTGAAGAGGCAGCCGCCAACAATCTTGATCTGAAGCTGGCCACTGCCCGTCTGATGGAAACCCGTGCCAGGCGCGGGTATGCTTCTGCAGACCGCTATCCAGGCCTTCAGGCCGGGGCCGGGGTAACCCGCAGCCGTTCCAGTGAAGAGACCGGCAGCGGCAGAACCAGTGATAGCTTTGGGCTGCAGTTTGATGCCAGCTGGGAACCTGACCTGTTCGGGGGAAAACGCCGGACTCTTGAGGCTGCCGACGCCACGGCAGAGGCGGCGCTGGAGGATCTGCGCGCAACCAGGGTCAGCCTGCTGGCCGAAGTTGCGCTGGCCTACCTTGAGGTACGCTCCTACCAGGCCCAACTCGCCATCCTGCAGTCCAATATCACCAGCCAGACCGAGACCTGGCAGATTGCCCGCTGGCGGAACAAGGCCGGACTGGTGACCCAGCTGGATGAAGATCAGGCCCGGGTGAATCTTGAGCAAACCCGTTCACTGTTACCCACCCTGCAAAGTTCACTGGAACAAACCAAAAACAGCCTGGCACTACTGCTGGGACGCCCTCCCGGTTCCCTGACAGAGCTTGCAACCGCTGCTCCTCTGCCGTTTGCCCCGGCGGAACTGGCAATCGGTGTACCGGCTGACACCCTGCGCCAGCGGCCCGATATCCGCCGCGCCGAGCGGAAACTGGCGGCAGCCACCGCCCAGATCGGCGTTGCCACTGCTGCCCGTTATCCCGACCTCTCGCTATCCGGTTCAGTGGGGCTACAGGCCCTTGCCGTTAACAACCTGTTTCAACCCAGCGCCATGCTCTATTCCCTGGCAGCCAATACGCTGATGACCATTTTTGACGGTGGCCGGATCAACCGGAATATCGAGATCCAGAACACACTGCAGGAACAGGCGGAGCTTCAGTACCGCTCCAGTGTGCTGACCGCCCTGCGTGATGTGGAAAACAGCCTGGTCGCCTATGGCCAGGAGCTGAACCGCAGAGCGGCCCTCAGCCAGGCGGTGCTGGCGGCACAGAGCGCAGCCGGGATTGCCGACAGCCAGTACCGGGCCGGACTGGTGGATTTCCAGTCAGTGCTGGAAACCCAGCGTTCACTTTTGAGCACGCAGGAACAGCTGGTGCGCTGTGAGGCAACGGTGGTTGCCAATCTGGCCCGGCTCTACAAGGCGCTGGGAGGCGGCTGGAGCAGGACAGAGGCTGAAAAAACAGATCCTTCAGGAGCACCCAGATGACTGATACCGATACCACCCCATCCAATGATCTGACCAGAACCCTTGGACTGGACCAGCCCCCCTCCCGTTTTACACGCCTGCGCCCCTATCTTGTTGCAGGAATAGTTCTGGCGCTGCTGGTTGCTCTCCTCTTGATCTGGAAAGGCAAACGGGCAAACAGTCAGCCCGGCTACCAGACCCAGGAGGTGCGGCTGGGGAATCTGGTGGTTTCGGTTTCTGCCACCGGCGCTCTGGAGTCAACCAATCAGGTGGATGTGGGCAGCGAGATCTCCGGCACGATCAAGACCGTCGAGGTTGAGTACAACAGTCTGGTCAAAAAAGGGCAGATTCTGGCACGGATCGATACGGCACGGCTTGAGGCCCAGGTGGCCCAGACCGCTGCCTCCCTTGAGGCTGCCAGATCCAGGGTGCTGCAGATGCAGGCCACCATTATTGAAGCAAAGGCCAAACTGGCCCGACTGGTGCAGGTGCAGAAGGAAAGCAACGGCAAGGTGCCGTCCAGGGCAGAGATGGACAGCGCCATTGCCACCCTGGATCGTGCACTGGCCGATGAAGCAAGCGCCAGGGCCAGCGTCTCCCAGGCCGTTGCCACCCTTCAGACCCAACAGATTGACCTCTCCAAGGCGTTGATCCGCTCGCCGATCAATGGTGTGGTGTTGAAGCGGGCAGCAGAACCGGGCCAGACCGTGGCAGCCTCGTTCCAGACTCCGGTGTTGTTCACCCTGGCCGAAGACCTGACCCAGATGGAGCTGCATGTGGATGTGGATGAGGCGGATGTGGGCAAGGTACGCACCGGTCAGTCTGCCGGTTTTACCGTAGCGGCCTACCCGGACCGGCTCTTTCCGGCCACCATCAGCCAGGTACGCTTTGGCGCCAAGACCGTGGCCGGGGTGGTTACCTACGAAACCGTACTGATGGTGGACAATCGTGAACTGTTGCTGCGGCCCGGTATGACCGGCACTGCCACGATAACCGTGGACAAGGCAGACAAGGTGCTGCTGGTACCCAACAGCGCCCTGCGCTTTACCCCGCCTGTTGGGCCGGATCAGACAAAACAGGGCAGTGGTGGTCTGGTCAGCAAACTGATGCCCCGACCGCCTGCCCAGACCCCCAAGATTGATGTCGAAGCAGCCAAACAGCCCCGCGTCTTTCTGCTCCGCGATGGCGTCCTAGTAATGCAGCCGGTAACCGTTGGCATGACCGATGGCACCATGACCGAGGTCAAGTCAGGCCTGACAGCTGGCATGCAGGCAGTAGTGGACAGTATCGAGAAAAAGAACTAGCCATGCAAACGAAGATCATGCCAGAAAGCCCGCCGGTCATTGAGCTGCGCCAGGTAACCAGAACCTACGGCAAGGGAACCGCCGCCATGCAGGCGCTGCGCGGAGTGGATCTGTTGATCAGGCCGGGGGAGTTTGTGGCGGTGATGGGGCCATCCGGCTCAGGCAAGAGCACCACCATGAACATCCTGGGCTGTCTGGACAGCCCCAGCAGCGGCAGCTACCTGTTTCAGGGGGTTGAGGTGGGCGGACTGAACCGTGATCAGCGGGCCATGCTGCGGCGGCGCTACCTTGGCTTTGTGTTTCAGGGGTTTAACCTGCTCAACCGGACCACAGCACTTGAAAACGTGGAACTGCCGCTGATCTACCGTGGAGATCCGGTCAAACGCCGCCACGAACTGGCCACGGCAGCCCTGGCAGCCGTCGGCCTTACCGGCTGGGAACACCACACCCCGGGCGAGCTGTCCGGCGGCCAGCAGCAGCGGGTCGCCATTGCACGGGCCATTGTTACCCAACCAGCCGTGCTGCTGGCTGACGAACCGACCGGCAACCTGGATACGGCGCGGAGCCGGGAGATCATGGAGATCCTGACCGGCCTCAACGATCAGCAGGAGATCACGATCATGATGGTTACCCATGAATCCGAAATGGCTGCCTACGCCCATCGCACCATCCAGTTCCGCGACGGCCTGGTAAGCGGGGAGGTGGCCTGATGTTCGGAAATGCCCTGCTGCTGGCGTTGCGGGAGATCCGGCGGAATGTGCTGCGCTCCTTCCTGACCATTCTGGGGATCGTGATCGGTGTGGCAGCGGTAATCATCATGGTGACCCTGGGGGGCGGGGCCACGGCCCAGGTAACCCAACAGATAGCCAGCCTGGGCAGCAACCTGCTGATCATAAGCCCCGGCAAGCGGATGGGGCCGGGCCAGAATATCGGCGCTGCATCGTTCAGCACAGCCGATGCAGAAGCGCTGCAGCAGGATATCCCGCAACTGGCAGCGGTTGCGCCGCTGGTGTACCGCTCCATGACCACGGTCTACGGCAATGCCAACTGGACCACCCAGGTGGTCGGCACCACCAGCGAATATTTTACCGCCCGTAACCTGACGGCCCTTTCCGGGCGGATGTTTAACGAGAGCGAACAACGGGCCGGAGCCACGCTCTGCGTCATCGGCAACACCGTGCGTACCAAGCTGCTGGGCAAGCAGGACCCGGTCGGGGCGATCATCCGGCTGCAGAATATCTCCTGTCAGGTGGTGGGGCTGCTGGAATCCAAGGGACAATCCTCAATGGGCAGCGATCAGGACGACCTGATCATCATGCCGCTCAGGGCTTTTCACCGCAGGATCGCCGGTAACCAGGATGTCAGCATGATCCAAGTCTCGGTGCGCGATGGCGTGTCCACGGCGCGGGTACAGCAGGATATCGAACGGCTGATGCGTGAACGCAGGCATCTGTCCAGCAGGGATGAGAACAACTTTAACGTGATGGACCTGAAGGAGATCACCAGCATGTTCACCTCTACAACCCGGATGATGACCGCCCTGCTCAGCGCAGTGGCAGCGGTCAGTCTGCTGGTGGGGGGGATCGGCATCATGAACATCATGCTGGTTTCGGTAACGGAGCGGACCCGTGAGATCGGCATCCGGCTTGCCATCGGCGCCTTTGAGCGGGAGGTGCTGCTGCAGTTTCTGGTGGAGGCGGCAGTACTCTCCTCCTTTGGCGGCCTGGTGGGAATTGTGCTGGCCCTGGCCGGTTCAGCGGCCCTGGCGTCACTGCTCAAGGTGCCGTTTATCCTGAACCTGCCGATTGTGGCCGTTGCCTTCCTGTTCTCAACTGCGGTCGGCCTGATCTTCGGCTACTTTCCGGCCCGTAAGGCGGCCCAGCTTGATCCGATTGAGGCGCTGCGCCATGAATAGCATGCCAGACGCTGCCAATTTCCGTTTGTGACAGCACGTTGTCGAAGCCTTTTGTCTGCAGCAGCAGATGAAAAACTTGCACCGTCCGGCAAGCTCCGTTAGGTTGTGATATGGTTTCTCGCCCTGCCCCCCACACCCCTCTTTTCCATTACGGCTGGATTATCCTCCTGGTCGGTTTTCTGGTGCTGTTCTCCTGTTT
>DZCR01000210.1 GCA_022736495.1 Desulfobacca acetoxidans | reverse complement strand
TCGGAAACCGGCGACAAAATGATCGACGAATAGGAGTAAATTCCCAAGAAAAGCGCCATCCTCACTGATCAAGTGATCAGGAAATCTGAACTGATTGTTTCTGAATGGTTAATCAGACAAGATAGTTCACTGGAGTTTCAACATGCCGAAATCAGGATCGTATCACCGGGTTTTCTTTGCGGCCGGCGCTTTGCTTCTGGTTTGCGGTCTTTTTCCTGGCCAGCGCCCCCCCTCTCCGCGAGGATTCCCCGGCTTGTCAGCCTGGAAACCGGCCAGGCGCCGCTGAAAAACATGGCCGTTGAGGGAAGATAACTATAAATGGTATCAGAATCTCACCTTGTGTCGCTACCTCTGGCGCGTCCCACGCCAGCGTGGAAGATGATTATAAATGGTATCAGAATCTCACCATGGAGGTTAGAGAATGAAAAAGAGAAATTGCCCCAAAATATCCATTCTTCTGGCGTTGTTTTTTTTCATTTTTTCCGGCGCTGACACCATTGCCCGGGCTTGCGACGGCGGCGGCGGCGGGGCTGATGCTCCCGGTTCAGGCGATCAGGGATTGACCCAAATTACCAGATTGTCTGACGAAGAGGTGGCGCAGATATTCTCCTTGCTCGATGAGGCATCCAGACAGACCATGACGAATGCCTTTGCCGGCTCCGACTATACGGCCCGCCAGTTAATGGCCATCCGCCAGCAAATCCTGGAAAGGGAAAGCCAGAGCGCCAACGCCGAGGCCTCTTTGATTCACGGATTAACGGTTACCGTCGAGTTTTTGGATGAGGCAGGGCAGTGGAGCCAGTTTGGGCTGGCTTTTGTTCCGGGTGTAGGCTGGGTGTCCGGAGGCCTGCTGGACACGGCGAGGGGAGGCGCCGACGCGTATCGGGACGGAAAGGATGTGAGTGAAATAATAAAAAATGCGGCAATCGCGGGTGTTTCTTCTGTGACAATAAGCAAATTGTCCCCATTGGGGGCTGATGAGACATTCAACACGGCCAGAGGCGCATTTAACGTATTGCGAAGAGGCTCCGGAAAACAAACGGGAAAAGCCGCAAGGGTATTTGTAAAAGCCGCTGTCAAGTATGTGGTGAAAAAAGAAGAGGAGGCGCTGGCGGGAAGCGCCTTGAGCGCGGGCCTGGCAAGTTCAACCAGGCAGGTCCCGAACAGGGCGCCAGGGCCTCATTACATCAATTCTTCGTTGGGGTATGATGTAACTCCCATGGGGGTAAATGTTTACAAGTAGGATGTATTCTGCCTGGGACAAAACATTGCGGTGGACAAAACATTGCGGTTCAGGAAAAGGGAGAAAAACATGTTAAAAATAATCAAATTCTTGATTTTAATGTCTGTTTGCTGCCCCCTGGTCTCTGGCTGCGCGCCTGCGCTCAGGCAGCTCAATGAAAAGATGGCGGAGCCAGCCCTGAAAATAAATATTCCGGACAGATTTTTTGTAAAGAAAGAAGCGACCCCGATTGATATAGAGATGGTATGCGCCGGCATGCTGAACAAATTGCGGCACAGGGGCGAGACGCCGTTTGTCCGGTTTGCGCCGGCTGCCGGACAAGCCATCGGCAAAGAGCCGTTCGATTATGAGGGATTCGAGGCAATTCTCACCGATATTACCGGCTTTGAAGCCAAAAAAGCAGAAAAAAACAGGGTTCAGGGTCTTCTGGAAGGTGTTTTCCATTTTGAAGACTTTACGGGCCGCAGGGCGTCCGTATATTTTGCCGCGAAATATTATAAGACTCTGGAGGGGATAACTATCGAAAAAGCGGGGGTTACAACCATCGCGCCGCTTTTCCCCAGGGTTGAGGCCTACTTTGTCCCGCTTGAGGCCTTCAGGAAAAATCAGAAGATACACGGATATTGGGAAATGTACGCCTTCGCGCTGGAAAACTCTTTGGACATGAAGCCGACTAAGGAGGAGACGGAGGCTTATCAGGCCTATCAAAGCTTGTCCGTGTGGAAAAAGCTGGCGGGAGAGGGTAAGACAAAGAAAAAGAAGCTCGCCGTGATGATTTTTTGCCAGGACAGGCTTGCCGATGTTTCCCGGTTTGAGGTGACTGTTTCGGAAGGGGGTCGCGAAAACATTATCGCGCCATCGTATATCAATGAGGATGGCTGGCCGATTGCGATAGTTGCCGGTGAATTTGTGCCGGATTACTGGGGGGCGACGTTCGATATAAACGTGTACTACACCCCCGAGGGGGGAAAAGCAAAACTGCTGATCGGAAGGTTCTCCAACCAGAAAGATTACAATCCCCGGCAAAAACAGCCCCGGGGAAAAAACGCCGGAAAGTCCGCGACTCCCACTGCCGGCGAGAAAACCGAGGGGCCGATAGCAGCCGGTTCGGTTTTTCTTAATCCGGTTGTTAAACCCGATGCAATGATAATACAGAACAGGCTTGCGGGTTTGGGCTATTATAAGAGTAAAATAAATGGCATCTTTGGCAAGGACACTCAGAATTCTATTAAAAAGTACAAACAGGACAATGGCTTGAAAGGACAAGCCATGTGGGATATCCAGATTCAAAAGGCGCTTTTTAAAGGTTCCGGCCTTTAGGGGGCTGATACGCCTGACTGCCCCGGCGCCGCCGCGAAAAATTCAGCGGCGCAGTTGTTCTTCCGGGAAGAGCCGTACGAGGGCAAGGCTGATAATCGGAAGCATCGCCAAAAGGCGCAGGACGGCCGTAATTGAGAAAGATTCGGCGGCCATCCCCACGAAAGGTGTCAGTATTCCCCCAATTCCCTGCCCGAGTCCCATCATCAGACTGGAAACCATGGACTTCCCCTCCGGGGCCAGTTTCTGTGCCATGACCAGCCCGAGCGGCAGCGTTGCGAAAATCAAAAAACCGGCGAGCGTCGAAGTCAGGTAAACCCATCTCCCCGGCAGCAGCAGCATCAGATGCAGGGCCGGGGTAACAAGGATGAAGGTAAAGTAGAAGATCGGCCTGTAGCCGATCCGGTCGGAAAGACGTCCGGAGATCAGCCCGCTTATTGCCCCTGCCACGGTGAACAGCGAGATCATCATACCTATCGACACGAGCGAATGGCCCTGCCGGGAGTAGTGAATGGGGGCAAAGGTGAGAAATGACTGGGTTACGAAGGTGCGAAGGACCATGACAACCCAGATGAGGAGCACCTGTTTCCAGGTCTTGCCGAAGGCCGAACTGAGCGCCGCGGTAAATCCCTGCCCCCGCAGCCCTTCGCCCTGCGGTCGGGGCGTTATCTTGAAGAAGAGCGCCATCAGAATCAACCCCGGCAGGGCCGTCCAGGGGGTTGCATCCAGGCCGTAACGATGGACAAACCCCGCGATAAAAAGCGGGCCGAGGCCGAAGGCGAGGGTGCCCCCCATATTAAAAATGGCGATGCAAAAGCCGAGATGACGGCCGGCGTAATTGGCGATCATGCCCGCCGTGGAGGGGTGAAAAAGAGAGGAGCCGATTGAGCCGATCATCACAAAAAACAGCAGATCGTAAAAAGATCCGGCCCGGCCGGCGAAGGTGATGAAGATTATTGTCAGCAGCGGTCCGCCGATAATGAAGATCCGGGACCGATACCTGTCGGCGAAATAGCCTACCCCGGGCTGAACGACAAAGGCCATCACCCGCATCGTCCCGGCGATCAGGCCGATCTGGGCCAGGGAGAGGGAGAGCTTATCGACAAAAACGGGGTAAAGCGGCGTGATAAAGGAGATGTAGAAATCCGCCGTGAAATGCAGCATGGTCAGGGCGAAGATAGCCTTCGTGTTGACGCGTCCCTGCTCCGTCATGCGGATGCTTTTAACCAGAAGCCTTGTAAAATCATGTCACAAATATGGTGATATCAAAAAAGCCGCCTGATCCCGGGAGCTCGGGAGACCCCTTGATCTCGATCTGCGGACAACCTGCCCAGGGCAATCAACCTGTTCCCGGGGACTGCGTCGCCGGGAATCGCGGCGCTCACTTCGCTCGGCCCTGTCCCGTCGCCCAGCGCCGGAACAGGGCGCGTCACCTGCCGGCTCGTCCGTCAAGCCTGAGGCTTGCCGTCCGTTCCGCAGGTGAGCGCCGCGAGTGTGGTTCTGGCAGGCGGTGACGTCAAGGCGAAGCGGAATGGCCCCATAATCCAGCCAAGAGAGCGCCCGATCGCGGCCGGTCGGCGGACATCCCCGCGGGCGCCGCCGTCCGGATTGCGGCTACTCCAGGTCGATAGAACCTTTGGTTTTTTCCTTTCGCTTGGTTTCCTTGGCCTTGTACTCCTCCATGCAATCGCTGTCCTTACCCTTGGCAAGGGCGCATTCGAGGTAGCCGGCAATTTCCACGATGCAGGCACGGATGGCCTTGCCGGTCGGGGTTTTGCTGTGCTCGCTCAGGTTTCCGCCGAAGCCCCACTTGTGCAGACCGAGATTGATCCCGCTGCTTTTGGAGGTGGCCTCTACGGTTCTGACCGCGGCGATCTCGCCGGTCTCCACCTCGATCACCTTCAGGTCCACGGCGATATAGGCCTTCTCCCGATCCCCGCCGATCGAAAAACCCCTAAAGGAGAGCCCGCCGCCCTGACCCTCCGTCCCCTTTTCAAAAGAGGATACTGTGGCGGCGACCAGGTATTTGGCGCCTGTGACATTGCCCACCTTGGCCCTGGTCCCTTTGCTGATCCTGCCGGAGGCGCCGAGGTCCTGTTCGCCCAGCACCGCGTCAAGCTCTTTACGTTCCAGCACCCGAAACGAATCCGTAGAGGCCAGTTCATTGATCAGCATGTCCTGAAGGTCGCCGCCGACGCTCCCTGTCCACCAGCCGGCCGATGTTCTGTTCGTAAACCGCAAAACGCCGATCCGCGGCTTTTCCGCGGCCACGGACTCAACCACAAAACCGGCTGTCATAGCTAAAGCCAAACTTATCACCAACATAAATTTAAACCTTTTCATGCGCCCTCCTGAATTAAATATTTTGTCCGGCAAACCGTGGTCATTATCATTACCGGTGACGGATGCCCCTGATTATCACGAATTTAATTTCAAATCCACCCTCTCTTGGCGAAGAACAGGAGAAATTTGGTATTTGCACAAGTGAGGTAATTGCAAAACTCCTTCTGCGTCATTCCGGCGAAAGCCGGAAAGCGGAGCTCAATGTTCATAATCCAGTCTTTTCAGTCAGTTCTGAACATCAGGCTTTCGCCGGGGCGATAGATGAACATATTTTGCAATTGGCTCAAGTGACTGATTTTGCATGCGTTAAGAAAATGGCCAATCGCCTGTTGTCGGCTATTATCGGGTAGAACAA
>DZCR01000040.1:4713-23212 GCA_022736495.1 Desulfobacca acetoxidans | reverse complement strand
CCAGTCCCCGGAGCCCTTGGCATGCTCCAGGGCTGCGCCCGCCATGGCCACCACCGCCTCCAGGGTCCCCATCTGACCCGTGGCCAGATAGTTGGGGGCGTTGTCCCAGACATCCGCGGCTTCGCTGTAATAGAAGGGAATCAGGTCGGCGTTGAGAACGTTTGGCTTGTCATCCCCCGTATGGGCGAAGACCCAGGCCGTCAAAGTGTCAAAATGCTCCCGGTCTTCTGGCAGGGATGGGAAGACATAAGCCTGACCAGCCATGCCCTGGGCCGCAATGCCAAAGGCCCGGAGCACCAGAGCGTTGAGCCAGGCGTAGTGATAGTCGCTCTTGTAACCGCCGAAATCCGAGTCCCAGCGATTCACCCGGAGATCATCCAGAAGCCGCCGGGCCCAAGTGGCGGCCCGAGCATCGCCGTTGCGCAGATAAACCCACAGACATCCCAGGGTCACAGACGCGGCCATCCCCGGGTCATAGGGGCCATAAGTGTAACCATACTCTGAAAATAAGGTGGGAAGCTTCCAGCCGCTGCCCTCCGGCGCCCCGTAGGTATCGATCCAGGTGAGCCAGTTGGTGAGCACTGACCAGGCTGCGCTATCATTGCTCACAAAAAAATATTCCGCCAGGCGCAGGAAGGTCCAATACTGCCCCAGACCGTTGCCCACCTCCGGATACGCCGAACCGTTTAATTGCCCCTGGATGATCTGCCACCGGTCAGCTACTTCAGCGGCCGACATGGCCCGGCCTTTATGGATGGCGGCATAATCTAAAGCTCCATCGAAAAAAGCTTCCGTGTCGGTCCGTCCCACTCGGAAAAGCGCGCCGGACCCGGAACTGTACGTATACCCCGCTCCGTATTTAAAAGTGCTGTATTTCATCTAAGGATTAATCCTGGGCGAAAATATTTAATTGAGGAAAATTCCCTTTGGCCGAAATTATTACAGAAACATCAAGACCACAGCGTTCTTCCTGTAGGGCCTGATTGATCTTGGCCTCGCAACGTTTCACCCGGTCTTGCTTCTCCTGCTCTATCAGGGCCCTGGCCTGGGCAGTGTCCAGGCCGTTCTTTGCAAAAGTTTCCTGTAGGGGCATACCGTTTCTCCTTTATGAACTTGTGATGGTTTCCCAGACAGTCCCGGTAAAAACACAGAGCTTGTTCAAGGTCAAGTCATAGACCACCAGGCCCGCCGGAGGGCTGCTGATGGCGGTTTTCTCGGCAGTGGTCATCACCGGGGGCAGGAACCCTTGGGTGGTGCTGGAGAGATGCAGTAAGGCCGCGGCGTCGGGAGCTGTGGTTCCGATGCCAACTTTGCCCTTCAAGGCTGTGGTAATAATGGCATCATTACCTAAAACCACAGTATTTGAACCTAAGCCAATGGCAAGTGCTCCAATAACAATTTCGTTAGTGTCTCCACTTGCCAACGCTTTAGCGGAATACCCCAAATAAAGGGAATTATTTGAATTTGTGTTAGCAGAAACACCATCGGCAATATATCGTCCTGCATTAGCTCCTATTGCTGAGTTGTTAAAGCCAGTGGTGTTGGCATAGAGAGCGTTCGATCCCAGGGCTGAGTTGTAATAACCAGTTGTATTGGAACGGAGAGCACTTGCTCCCAGGGCTGCGCCGTAATAGCCAGTTGTGTTGGCATAGAGGGAATACGATCCCAGGGCTGAGTTATAATAGCCAGTTGTGTTGGCATAGAGAGCGTTTATTCCCAGGCCAGCGTTGTTGTAGCCAGTGGTGTTAGAACGGAGAACATTCGATCCCAAGGCTGAATTGAAATAGCCAGTGTTTACTTTTAAAGCGCTGATTCCGATAGCCGTAGTCGCATTATCAATAATTGCTGCCAGGGCAGAACCATTGTAAATCAAACCGCCAGTGCTGTTTATTCTTGGTTCGCAAACCCCCAAAGAGCCGTCAGCGAGATTATCTGTATAGGTGGTGGAGGTATTATCATTGATGGTGTCAACCAATTTCATTAATAGGTTGCTTCCTCCGGCAGCTGTTCGGTAAATCTTTCTGGCAATAACTGCTGCATCCGGTGAACATGGTATATTGGTTAAATTGACCTGCTGGCTTGATGGAGCGACTAATGCAGAAGAAGCTCCTGTTTCTGTCTCGCCCAAAGCCGTAACAAAAGAGATCCGGTAATAATAATTGCCCGTAAGGATTCCAGCGGCCCCCACTGCCACAGTAGGGGCGGTAGGGGCAGCCACCTGTCCTAACCGAATGTGCCCTTTTTCAAGGTCAAGGCTTTGAGCGGGCAAAGTCGTCCCGATGCCGACCTTGCCGCTGGCATCTACTGACACGATTGCGGCGGAGCCGTCTGGTTTATACAGGCTGATATGTTTATGTCCCGGATCAACACTGGCCGTATTTTTCAGGAGGTAATCAAGGCTGGTGGTGACCAAAGAGCCGTCAATTCCCACCTTGGCCTCCAGGTTGTTCAGGTGGTCCGCCACCACTTCGGTTACTCCGTCAACGGCGTTGGTTAAGTTGATAGGAAAAGCCATGGGTTACCTCCTGTTAAATAGTGCTATAAAAACTGACCGCGCCAATGTCGGACTGTCCGGAATGGTTGCCATCGAGATAAAGGTCTAAAAGATTCCCGGTCCGGGTGACCACCAGATGATGATAATTGTTGTCAGTAACGGTGCCGTTTAAAGGAATATCAAAGTGGTTTACTCCGTCAGTGGAAAAGCTCAGATAGATGACATCGTCATGGGACTTATAAAAGTTCCAGGACCGTTGATTGCCGCTTTGATCCCAAAGGGCCATTATGCTCATGGTAGTGCCCAGGTGGTTGAACTTGATTACGGCCTCCAGGGTGAAATTCTCATTTTCTAATTGAAAATCAGCGCAGGGATTGAGATAAGCGTGCTGGCCGCTGCCATCAAAGCTCAAAGCCGTGTTCCCTGGCTGACAGATGCCGCTGGCATAGGTAGGGTCGCCGGCAGACCACGAGAGCTTATGACCTTTACCGGAAGCGTCAGTCAGACCTCCGTTGAAATGCCATGAGCCGGTCACCTTGCCGAAATCCCGGTACCGCGGCCACCAGGAGAATCGGCCGAAATCCTCCTCCCCGCACAGAGCGATATTTTCCACGTCGTTTCGGGTATGAACCGGGACGACGGGGCCTGGCAACCCGCCGTAACGCCGGGTGTATTCTGCCTGGGCGTCGGTGTGCACCCGGAGATAGGTTTGGGTAAGTTGTGGTGCCCCCACCAGATAAGATGCCAGGGGCTGCACGTAATGCACCAGGGTGGGACCCCGCCAAGGATTTTGTCCATGAGGAGTCAGGGAAATGGCCAACCGCGGCGCATAAGGATAAGGGTCCGTGGCGTCAAGATTGAGGGCCACGTCATCCAGCCACCACTCGTGCTCCGCCAGACCCTGCTGCTCCATCTTAAATTCCAGCACCTTGAGGCACTGCCCCGTGGCAAAGGTCACATGGTCATCGAACTTGAGGTCGGTGAAAGCCAACGCCCCGTTGCTGGGGGGAGAAGTCGGGATGCCGATATCCACGACCTGGATAGGATGGGTGAGGGGGGCCACCCCCGAATCCAGCGACATCTCCCCCAGATTGACGGTGACCCGCTGCCAGGAGTTTACCTGGACCGCGACATCTTGATAAAAATAGCTGCCTCGCGCATCCTTGACTTTGGCCCGGATAGTAAGGGTGCTGAGGCCACTCACCTCGGGTTTGAGGAGAAAGTTGAGGTTGACTTGCCCGGTGGAGTTGCAGCGTGAAGTGTTGATGCCGGTCCACACCCCGAAGGCGGTGACCTCAGGCGAAAAGTCCCAAGTGATGTATCGTTGGGTATAGAAGGTCTCATCCAGGATAACTTCGGTCTCTTCCCGAGTGCCAACGGTGATATCGCTGGCGCCCTCCTGGGGGGCGGAATACCAAGCCGCCCAGAGGGCCTGGAGCCGGTCTGGGTCTTCAATAATATTGTCCAGGCGCCAGAATTGGCTGAACGGCAGATTAAAGGCGGTGGCTTCCGCAAACCGATCCGGGATGGCGTGGACATAGGTATGTCCGGGGGTCCAGGGATTCGGATCATCCCGTTCGGCATCGTTCAGCGTCACCAGAAGGCGCCGGGGATGAATGGCGGGCTCGCCTCCCCAAAAATTCCAGAAATCCCCGGCCACCAGGTCGTTGCCGACCCCGCTCTCCCAAGCGATGGCAAGTTGCTCCTCTAAAGTCACCGGGTGCTGCCGGTCGCCGCTCAGTAGTCCGTCGGCTTCCCACGTAGCCCCGCCGTCCTTGGACCAGCGGAAGGTAGCCGAGCCCACCTCGCCCGTAGTCTCGATCTGCACTACAAATTGCCGCTTCTCCTGGCGAGTGTAGTCCCCCAGGATTACCAGGGTAGCGCTACCGCTGCCGGTTTTGTTGACATTATGCACACAGCTGGTGTCGGCGTTGCCCTGCACGGTAAAACTGAGGCGGTCCATGGCGTTGAAAGGAGCCTCGCTCAGGGACCAATCCAGGCCGTAACCGAACCAGGCCGCATCCTGCGTAGTGGGTAACGCCGCCCGGACATGGAGCGCCCGGCCGCTTTGGCCTGGGGCCAGCTCGCTTTGAAAGTCCTGAAAAGCCGCGACTCCGGTGGTGGCGCCGCGATAGAGCAGGTATGGACCCCGGTCCCACTGCTGCCGCTCGAAGTCGTCATGCATCAGAGGAGAAGTGCGGGACCCCTCCCGGCTCAGGTAGGCATCCCAGAGAAATTGGATGAGCGGGCCATAATTCCTGCCCCGCTCTCGCCCCGCCAGATGCAGCAGGACCATCAGGTCCAGCATCCGGTCCACCGCAAAATCGTAGGTGTAATCGTCCCGGGACCGGTAGGCCCGGCGGATGCACGGGTAATTGTTCAGCGGTTCATACTTGCGCGCCTGCTCCCCGGTCAAATAAATGTAATAGAGCTGAACCATGGTCCCGGACGGCAACGGCGTCCCCAAAGCGACCGTGGTCAGGCCCCTCTCATTGGCAAAAGACCCGCCCGTATAGTAGTTGGTGACGTCCCCGCTCAGGGGGTCGGCCCAGAAACCCTCATAAGGAAACAGGGTATCCAGCCGCCAGACGCCCCGTATCCAGTAAACCTGGCCACCCCCAAGGTTGGGAGCGGTGATCGCCACCCGGCCATCCGCCTGGACCGCGGCCACAGCTTGATTCCAGTTACCGGCCACCGCCTCCTGGAGCGGGGTCCCTCCCATATTGTCGAAGACCCAATTAAACTGTGAGGCCCGGGTCCATTGCACGCGTCCCATGATCATCCCCTGGTGCAAACAGATTGATGTTCAGCAGTGAGCTGGAGAACCAAAGCTTAACCCTCACCCAAATACGCCCTGATCTTGATCTCCCCGAAATCGATCCAGAGATCATAGAGGCATCGCCGGACAATTTCCCGGAGTGCTTGGGCTGCGCTGACATTTTCAAACCTCACCCCAACGATGTATTCGGGGGTAAGGCTTTTGGCCAGGGCAAAGGAATCCTGATGGATGGCCGAACTCAGGTCCACTTCCGCCAGGATATCGGTCATAATATCCACCGGATGGGTGGTGCCATCCTTGACCACCCTGGCCTGCACCTGGGCGTTCCTGCCACTCACCTGTATCAACCCGGTGACCGCATCTACGGTCACCCGGTCGCCGTCTATTTCGCCGTCGAGATAGACCGCGGTGATGGCTTGGAAAGGGCTGCCAAAGACCTGATAGCAATAAACCGGGGGGAGCGCCGTAAAGCTCCAGCGGTCCCCCGTCACCAGGTCCTGCCCCACGCCTGAATCCCAAGAGACCGACAGGCCGTCCTCCAACTGTAGGGGAGCATCCGGTCCGCCCGCGACTATCCCCGTTTTTTGCCAGCTCTGTCCCTGGTCGTGGGACCAACGGAACGTGCCGGTACCCACCTCACCGCCGGCATCCACTTCCAGGACATACTCTTGGGGGTAATCCCCCCGATAGGTCCCCAGGAGATTCAGGACGGCGCTGCCGCTGCCCGTCCAGGCAATCTCGCTCGTCGCCGCAGGGATCACCTGGGTCATCTCACCCTGGGCCAGATAAGTGCCCCGCATAAACGGCCGCCGTTCCCCGGTGTTTGTGGGCGCGCCCACCATCTGCTTGAGCTTTGCAGCCACCGTATCCTGGCTTTCCAGGCGGACGCGATGCTGCTGGCTCCAGCCGTGGGCCATGCCGGCCAGGCGCTGCACCACCCCCTGGTAGAGCTGCTGCCAGGTTACCGTGCCGTCAGCCAGCTCCCAGCCATGGTAAAGGGTCAGTTGTTTTTGGGTCCAATCCAGCCCCTGGAGATAGGCGTTGCCGGGCCGATTGAGCCATTGCCCCAGCCGGTTATCCAGGACCAGGGCGTGGTCGGCGGCCCGCAGCTCACTGAAGTCCCGAGCCAGTTCCACCTGCAAACCTCCCGGATCGATGATTTCCCGCTCCGGCAGGGTGAGCCGCCCCGCCAGGCTGAAACCCACCAAACAACCCGGACCGTCCGAAGCGTAGCTCTCAAAACCACTGTCCGGGGCCTGGTCCACAGCATAGGCCGAAAAGTTATCCACACCCCCGGCATCATCCAGAGCCCAGGCCCGGATAGTCTCCTGAAAGTTCACGTTCACCTGGAAATATACAGCCAGGGAAATGTCCTGTCCCGGCGACAGGGGAGTAAAAGCCTTCTGGGCCAAGCTGTAAGGGGTCGCACCGGTGCGGAACCCGATTTCCACATCCATGTGTCCCGCAGGGGGCTCCCAAAATGGCGCCGCCTCGTCCAGGTAAGGCGAAAAGGCCTGGATGAGCGGAGAGGTCCAAGACCCGGAAGTAAAGTAACCCTCGCCCATGGCCAGTTTGCCCGGCTCCCCGCCATAGACGGTGTTGACGAACTCCCCCGAGCCCGGGGCCAGCCCGTAGTCCAGCTCAAAGGGGGTGAGCACCGCCTTGACTCGAGGCTTGGCGCCCCGGTAACGCCCTTCTTCCTGAAGATATGCCGTCCCAGCTTGCCGCATAAGTTCTCTCTATTCAGTTAGCTATGAACTGTTGGCTCACTATCAAGGTGCGCGATGGGTACCCTACATTAACTTTGAACCTTGAACTTTTCTAAACTTCTTCCAGAACCAGGCTCCCGGACCAAAAGCCGGGAGAGACTTCCCGGAAATCCAGGTCATTGGTCCAGACCCCGGTGAGGGTCTTGAGGCCGGTCCCATCCCGGAAAAAATCGATATCCGCCTGGGCCTGCTTGATGGCCGCCAGGGCGTCTTTCTGCGCTGCCGAGATATACTGAAACCGCAAGACCCAGCGCTGCTTCAACCCTCGCAGATAACTCCTCATGGTGCCGTCCAGGGCCCGCTCCCGGTCAGTCTCATCCTGGGCCAATTCCTGATAATCCCACGTAAAGTTGACCGGCAACACATAGCTCTGGGCGCTGCCGCCTGCTGGGGTCCATTCTAACCGAGCGTTTCCCATCTCCCCTCCTTACCAACGCCGATCCGCTTCTTGCCTGAGGGCCGGCAACAGATGCCGTTGCACCACCCGGTCCCAGTTCAGACCTGCCACCCCGGAGGCGTCCAGGGCCTGGACCTGAATGGTCACGTTAAATCCGGGTGCCGTTTTGCCGCTGCTAAGATCGAACGTGCCGGTTCGCAGGGCCTCGAAGTTTTTTTCACCCAGGCGGGCCATGCTCTCCCGGGGGAGAACCCCTTCGCCTTTCTGGGCCAGGATAAGCTGCTCGTCCGCCATCAAGGTCCCCGGGGAGATCACCATGCCCTGGTGGGCCTCCACGATCCCGCCATCGTGAAAAATGCCACCGAAATCCAGGATTCCGCCCAGCAGCGATAAGGGACTGCCCCCACCTCCGCCCATGCTCCCTGCGGTTGACCCCCAGGCCCCCGCCATCTTGCCCAGGGTATTGAGGAAGTTTTCTCCCCATTGGTCCACGGACCCCGAGACGGCCGTCAGGTTTTGCTGCCAGCTCTGACTCATGAGGTTAGCCGCAGCCTGGCCCTGGGCGGCCATCTCCGCAAACTGAGTGCCGGACGCTGCCGCCATTTGGTCCAGATTGGACTGCCAATCCTGGGATAGACCGCTCCAGCTATCATGAAGGGCCTGGGACTCTCGAGCCCACACGGCCAAGCGGTCCTGGCCGTATTGCTGGCTGAGGCTCAGCAGTTCATCCTGGTAGGCGCGATAATCCTGCAGCTTTTTCTGGTTCGTCGTGTCTTGCGTGTTCGATTTAGCCATGCTGTCCTCGCTGGACTCCTTCCAAAACCCGGCGCACCGTTCCCATAAGGAGCCAAGTCTCGAGACTGAGATCATTGGCCTTGAAGGGGTAGCCGGCCCGGCTCAATTGGTACAGGAAGACCAGGTGCCAGGTCCAGGGGGAGATGGCCTCCGGGCGGACCCGCTCAGCGCAGGCCCCACAGGCCCAGTCGGCAAAGACCCCATTCTCCGCCCGGCACCGCCGCCGTTCCTCCTCATTGCAGAGCCGACCACCGGCCAGCATCTGTAACTCTTTATCCAGCGGCCAGTCCTGCCGGTCTCCCCCGTGGGGCGGGTTCAGTCCCACTCAGGCTCCCTCGGGGTTGCCACCCGCATCCCTTCGAACACTTGCTGGGCCAGGTAGGACACCAGGTCCGGGGCATCTATGGCGAGACGATCTTTCCAATCAGGATGCCGGGCCGGGTCTAAAAGGGTCTCTTCGCCCTCGGCATTGATGACAAAATCCCCAGCCCCAAACCCGGTGAGGATCTCCAGCCCGAACTTCAGCCGCGTCTCCCCCAGGCAAAACCGGCGTTCACCGCCTTCCAGGCGAAAGGCGGAAAGCTGGTAGGCCACCCGCTCCTCCGAGGTCGGCCGCCGGTAATGCAGGTTGATTACCGACCCGGAGACCGGGTCCTGAATCGCCAGCACGTGGCATTGTTCTCCCAAAAATCTCGCCATGTTATCTCCACCGTTTTTATTCCCCCCTTTATCAAAGGGGGGTTAGGGGGGATTTTATTGACCGTCTGGAAATCCCCCTAAGTCCCCCTTTTCCCAAGAGGGACTTTGTGTGGCCTTAGGCCAACAGGTGCTAAGCAACATAGCCGCTCACCTGGTTCTGGACGTAAGCCACCACCGACCCATAGGTGTCATCTTCCAGGACCGCAAATTCCACCTCTTCCCCCAAACGCCGCTGGTACACCTTCACGGTGGTCCCCAACACCGCCACTCGGGGAAAGACCAGTTCCACCTGGTAGTTGACCCCCGGCGCAAATTCTGGGCCGGTGGCCTTCAGATAAATCCCCAGGGTTTCGTTGTTTTTCAGGTTTTGGGCCAGGAGGAAATCCCGGAAATCCCGGTCGAATTTCAGGCTCTGCTCCCGTCCGGTCCGAAAGGCGCGATTGGCATAATTGCCCCCGGCCCCCGGGGTGGACTCCGGCGTCAGGTTGTTTTTCAAAATCCAGGTGACGCCTCGCAGTTCCGTAGTCAAAGGATACCCGCCCTGAAAACTCGCGCCGTCCCAGCGCCCTCCCAGGGTCACCGCCAACTGGCTCACCTTCAAAGGCGGCTCCTCCACCCGGGGCGGCAGGTCCATCCAACCGCTCTCGCCGGGCACATAGTAGACCCGGTAGGCGGTAACCGCCTCAGTGCCTCCCGGTGCGGTAATGGTTATGACTGCGGGGGTTGTCGCGGACACGGCCTGGTAGGCCACTTCCTCCCAGGCCTGGGTAATGGGATCCAGCACCTGCACCGCCTGAACGTTACTCAAGAGTTCCGCCGGCGTATCCCCAGCCACCCCATTGGCCGCCAGGCTCAGGCTGGGGGCATTGCAGGCCGCGGCCACTTCCTCCACCTGGGTGTTGTCCACCACCTTGCCGCTGCCTTTCACGGTCCCGCTGATCTTGGCCCAGCCATCCTTGGCAAAGTCCATCCGGATTTGATCGATGAAACAGGAAGCGAAGCGCCGTTTCATCACTTGGCGGCCAAACCGCATGGCCGCAGTAAAAGACGGATTGGAGCGGGCCGCGTCCACCTCCCCGGATTGGGGCACGATGGTGTGTCGAAAGCCGTTGGTCCCTACCGGGTTGGTCTGGACCGCGCCCAGGCCATAGCCCAGCAGAAAGCCGAAGTGTTGCGGCTGGGCCCGGGAAAAGGTCAGGGCGCCCACCACCTTGCCCCCGAAATCATAGAGCTGGTCGGCTTCCTCTTTGCCGGTGACCACATCCTTGTTGGGGGTTTTCACGGCCTGGTAGTTGAGCACCGTATTCAGGTCCACCAGCAACGTGGTATCCAATTCCTGCTCGGTGTTCATGGCCACTTCCTGCTTTTGGGCCGATACCGCCAGCAGATTATGGGTGGCCAAAAAATTCCGGATGGACCGGGTCATGATTCTTTCTCCTCGTCAGCTTCACAGATCCAGCACCATGGCAGTGCCATAGTGGGCGGCGTAAACGGCAAATTCCTGGTTGTTCAATAAGGGCTCTTCCTTGATGAGATTGAAAGGTTGCATATCCAGCCCCAGATCCCGATGCCACAAGGCCTTCCGCACCCCGGCCATTATCTGACTGACCCCGTTTGCCACACGCCGTTTGGGGGAAGCTCCCCGCGCCACCACGAAAATGGTAAATTCCAGGGTAAGGTCATAGGAGCCCAGGGTGACCTGCTCCCCCTGGCTCAGGCGCAACTGCACCAATACTGCGGGGAAGCGCCAGTACTCCTGGGTCAGGTCTTGCAACCAATCTCCCTGGTAGGAAACCAAGGTCTTGATCTGGCCGGTCAGTTCCTGTTCCAGGGCTGCCAGCACCGCCTCTTCCACCGTTGTCCAAAGATCGTCGGCCATAGATATCAATCCATTACCAATCCGCCAGGGTTTTCCGGCTGAAGCACCGGACGGCGCTGGTGGCGTCAGTCACCTCATGCGCTACCGTGGCTGACTCCCCCCCAGGACCTATAATCACGGCCTGTCCCGCCGCCACCTCCTTCAAAAAGGCCAGTGCGGCTTCGTATTTTTGGTGCCGCACCGGCGGTATGATGCTGCGGCGGGAAAACAGGTGGTAGATGGCCAAGTCCACCGACAGAGCCTTGACCTGATCCGGAGTGGGGGAAACAGGCACTACATACTTGAGCCCCAGGTAGGAGTCAATCTCGGCATCGGCCTTGCTGATGGCATCAGCGATGATGAGGCAGTCAGGAACATCCCCGGACTCCACCGTCAAATCGGTCAGGTCTTCCACAGGGATCATCTTGAGGAGGTCATCTTCGGTACAATAAGCCATAATTTCCTCTCTGATGAGATCCGCCCGAAGTTAAGGATGGTTTAGCGGAGGCCCATCGTGTCCCATTTCCAAAGCTTCCCGGGGACTGTTTTCTGAAGACCGGGGAGGGCGGCAGTGCAGCCGCCGTCCCCGTAGAACGGGCGTCCCTGGTGACGCAAGCTCTCCAGCCTGCGAACCTTTAACCCAGCTCCGGCACCACCAAGAGGTCCGCCGTGCCCTGCCAGATATTGGTTTTGTAGCCGCCGTTGACCGGATCGCCGACGATAAACTGCGCCTGCAAAATCTCCCGGGCCGACTGCTCCAAAGAAGGAGGCACTACGAGAAGGCTGGGCTTAATCCCCAAAGGCCGGCCGTCGGCATTCTTCACCGACATCATGGCGGCCCGGGTAGCGGCGTACGTAGTAGAGCTGAGCGTATCCTTGCTGGCATAGGCAAGCTGCCACAGGCCATAAGCCGCCGCGCCCCGGTAATCCACGCCGTAGCGCATTTTCTTCCGCATAAAGGCGTGTTCGTCATCCGACCGGTCCATACGCACCAGTTGGACTTCCCGCCGCAACTGGAAGATAAACGGCTTGACGGCCCGGCTGGCATCCAGGAGAAACCAGGGGGTATCGCTTCCCGCGGCGAAGTTGGACGCGGTCCCCTCGCCCACCGGATGATCGGCAGAGAAAAACGTCTGGCCGTCATAACACGGCGTGCTGAAAGCCCCCACCAACAAGTCCGCGATCAACTTTTCCGGGTGCTTCCGGGCTTCCTGGGCCAGCGCCGCCACGATGGGATTGTAGAATCCCAACTGGTCGTCTTCGATGTCATTCCGGTCCACCTCGATGGTGGCTTCCCAGTCCTTGGTTTCCACCTGGAAGGCCTTGGGCTCTAAAGAACTGATCTGCCGGTCTCCGATCCATTCCCGGACCATGGGGAAATCCAAGAGGAACTTGTAATCCATAATCCGGGTAGTGGCCGGCACCGTCATGGCCACCTGTTCGTACCAGGTCTGGGTATCCTGGAAGGCGGCGTTGAACACGGCGGTAAAGCCCGTGTACAGTCGCGCTAAACTCTCTACATTGATGATCATGCGCATTTCCTCCCGTTATCTGGCGATGTCGATCCAGCCTTTGGTGGCCGAGACATATTTGACCAACCGGCCCACTTTAATGTGATTGGCGGCGCCGGCAGTGTCAGCAAAGGTGTGGTCATCCTTGGCGTACATGTCCGTTCCCGCCATAGCCTGGCTGATGGACGCGGCGTCGAACTCGAACACCCCGGCCCGCCGCAGCCGCACGCTCTGGCCGCCGTCACTCCCGCCGCTATTGTCCACCTGTTCCATGGCCACCCCGGCGAACTGGTAACCGGTGGTGTCCGCTGCCGGCACCGCATACCCTGCGGCATTGACACATACCAGGGAGCCGGCGTAAATTTTCGTGTTGGCTGCTACCGAGTATTCCACCTCAATACCTTCCCGGTAAGGGGTAGCCCGGTCACGGGTTAAAGCTGACATATCCTTCTACCTCCACTTGTGTTGGTTTCTCACATCCAGCAAGTAACCTTCCTGCTGTCCGCCCCATAGGGGACAGAGCCTGGGACGAAGCGCTTGTCTCTTCCCCATCCCAGGAGTCTCTCCGCAAACTACGGCGTTTGCTGCTTGGCCTTAAGATACGCCTCAGCCGTGACGTTCAAAGAGCGACAAATGGCCAGCTCTTCCGGGACCAAACCGTACTCCTCGTCATAGGCTTCTTTCTTAAGGTGCAATTCCTCGCCGATAGGCACCATTTTCGGCGCCCGCTCCGCATAGGTCCTGAAACCTTCCGGGTCCCGGCGGCAATATTCCAGGGCCCACCCGCGTTGCGCCGGACTGACCTTGCCGGCCTTCAGGGCTTCTTCTACGGAGCGTTCCGTGGTTTCTTCCACCAGGCGGGCTTTCAGAGCCTGCACTTCCTCTTCGGCCTTGTGTAAGCGGGCCACGCCGGCTTTGTGAGCCTCCACCGCCCCTTTCAGTTGCGCCACGGTGGCATCATCCGGTAAATTCAGGATCACACCCAGGTCCCGAAAGGCTTCCAGCGCTTTGCCGTAGACCGCGCCTTCTTCCACTTCGGACGTAAGCCCCATCAGGCGTTTGAGTTTTTCCACCATCTTCGGCTTCTCCTTTACCGATTCCATCTCTATCATCGGGGCGCCCAGCGTCAGGCCCACGGGCTTAAGTTTTCCCGGCGCCTTGGCCTCACCCCCCCACCGGGCCACCAGAGGCGGCAGATGGTTGATGGCCGGCACGTTAGTTAGACCCACGTGCATCAGGGCCATGGGCCTGCGGGTTTCCGGGTCCAGCCGCAGCACGGGCGAAAAATAGCGATACTCCCGTTGAGCCAGATATTCCTGAGCCTGCTGCGTCCAATCCACCCGGGCCCAGAGGCCGTCCTTCCTGGCCTCCAGGTCCTTGATCCACCCTGCCGCCGGGGCCCGCTCCCCGTTCAAGGATTGGTGCTCGTAATCGATCACCAGATCGATTCCCCGGGACCGAAACGCGGCCACCATGGACGTCAGAGACGCCTCGTCCACCGTGAAGGGCTCCCGGTGGTCCGCCAATTCCACTTTGCCCAGGGGAAGCACCCTGATCCACTCCGGCAGGTTTGCCTGGTTTGGGCTATCCTCGTTCACTGCCATCGTCATCCTTCCTCATTTCTTGGTTTCCAGGCGAAAGGTTAATATGCACTGCCTCGTTGTTCGCCATCTGTTGATCTTTTCAGCCCTGGGTATGCCGTCACCATCGGGAGGGCTGCGCACCGCCTGGTCATGATCCCGTCGGCCCAATTTCCGCGCCTGGCCTCCCATGGCCTCACCTGAGGTCATTAGCTGAATTCTTTATCATCGGGATGCCGAACCGTTCCGCCACATGCTCCATGTCCACGGGGAACCCCATGGCCGCCAGGTTGCGGAAAACCTCTGACAGAGTCTTCAGATCTGCTTCTTCTTCAAACCTGAAGCGGAGCCAGGGCACCGGCTTGTCCCAGCCGAAGTTGAATCCCACCAGGGGCCGCAGCAGTTGTTCCCTCAGGGTGACTGCCAGGGCCTGAGCATCGGCGTCCACCAGGTCCCGGCGCACCTGCCCGTGGACCGAGGCTGCGGCATATGTGCCCGTGGACCCCGTCGTGTCTGTGGTCAGGGTTTGCCCCAAGACCGCCTTAGACATTTCCCGGTTGCAAAATTCCGCCATAAGCTGGTAGGGATTGACCCCTCCGGACCGAGACGTGGCTTCCACAAATTCAATCTCGGTGGCCTTACTGATCACACCCGCGGCGTCGGACCCCAGACTCCGGATGGCCGTAACCAGAGCGTCCCGGTCGGCCGGCGAGGCCGTGGCGTCATACTTCCCCAGCCTCAGCGGCATGCCGAACACTTCGTTGAAGGCCGCCCAGTCCTTCATGGCAAAATTTTTGAGCAGGTACATCCAGCCCACCACTCTGAGGACCCCGGCCCGGTTGACACAACCGCTTCTGGCCTTGTAGCGGTGGTAGATGACCTTCCAAAGCGGCGGCGTCACCCCTTCCCAGTTGGCTTCCGACGTCAGCAGCCGCGGCTTTCCGTCTTCGCCGAATACCACCTTTTTCTGGGGAATCCACCGCAGCTCCGACACCTTCGCCACCCCGCCCGTCACCTCCCAGAGAATTTCGCTCAGCGCGAACCCCTTGCCGATGGCGTCCAGCAGGTCCAGGAAGGCCTCCTCCAGGTTGGGAATGCCGTAGACGATCTCCCCGGCCATTGCTGCGATCTCTTTATCTTCCGTGGCCTCGGAGTAGGGCATCACCTCGTAGTCTTTGCTCAGCACCGCCATTTTCCGGGTCTGGAGGATCGCTGTCAGGTGTGCGTCCTTCTCCTCCATCTCCTCAAACAGCTCCATCTGCCGATACACGTTGCCCTGATCCGCCTCCCGGAAGATCCCGGCCAAACGGTTGGGCGTCAAACCCGAGCTGGGGTAAGTGCTCCAGCGTTCCAACAGGCTCACCGCCGACAATTCCCGGATTTCCGGTTTCACCGTCTCTTTAAAAAATCTTCCGAATAAATCCTTCAGCCCCATGGTTTCTCCTAACAGATGAGCTGTGTGCAAGCAGGCTCGCTCAACCTGGTTTCTCTGCTCACTGCGCCCTGCTCTTAAAACGCCCCCCGGCCCTGAAAAACCCGCGGTTTAATGGGGGTGTATTTGGGCGCCTCTCCCGTCGGCACTTCCCGGACCAGGGTTACCGCGCCTTCCAGAGCGTCTGGCCCATCGTCGTGTAGTGTCCGGGAGGGGAAATAGAGCAACTGTTCCACCAGCAGCTCTTGATCCGAGTGCCCGCGGATGAACCGAATCTTGCCCCGTTCCAGGAGCGGCGACAGACCGGCGACCCGGGTTTCCTTGGCTATGCGGTGGGTCACCCCCCGCAAGGGCAGCAACTGGCTGCGCTCCACGCCCAAACGGTCGAACTCCTTGAGCAAGAGCCGCTGAAAGAGGTTGTCCTCCACCCCTACCACCTGATACCCGAATTGTTGATGCCGGTTGTAAATCGTCCGCATCACCTGGTCTAATGTGGTTTTTTGGATAACTGCATCCATCACGTAAAACACCATTTCCTTGCGGCACCACCCCACGGTAATAAACGCCTTGTAATCGGACGTAGCCCCGGTCTCCATGGATGGATCGAAGAAACCTGCCACCACCAAGTCTCGATCCTTCAGGCTGTCCGGGTGATAGTAATGAATCCATTCCTCCCGGAAAAAACCGCCGTCCGGCGCCGGTTCATTCATCTTCTCCCGGTTGAAGGCCACGGTGCCCATCAACTGTTTTTGCAGCTTGAGGCGGGCCACCGGGTGCCGCGCTTCCCACAGGGATGTCCCATCATCCTGGTAAGCCCGATAAATCCGTCGCTGGAAATGGCAGTAAGGTTCATCCGGGCTGGTCAGCATCAAGTGCAGGGCGCTGCGCCACCTTAAAATGGTGCCGATGACCATCAGGGTGCCCCGGGCATCCAGCGCGGGATACACCGTGGATTTCACCCAGTCCAGAATGGATTGGACGATTTCCGGATTGCGCACGTTGTTGTCGTTCTCCAGGTCGTCCAGGATAGCCAGATCCGGCCGGTGCTGTTTGTGCTTGAGACCCCGGAGGCGCTGCCCCCGGCCCCGGGCCTTCACCCGAATGTCGTTCAACGTGATAAAATCATCCACCGGCTTGTTGCCTTTCACCAACTCGCCGAAATCCTGGTGCAGTCTTTCGTTGTAGAGCAACTCCAAGTAGATGTAGCCGGTGAGATCAGAGGCCAGATCCTCGGTGTCGCTGGCGATCAGGATGAAATGCCGCTTCCGGAAGCAGATTTGATGGAGCACGTAGCCAAAACTGCACACCGTGGTCTTGGCAAACTCACGGGGAGCGGCCACCGCCATGGGGGTCACCACGTCGCCGTCCCGCTGCTCCAGCATCCGCACCAATTCGTGGTGGAAGGGCGCGGGAGCATGGGGGAAATAATGAGGGAGATAAGTGCGGCAAAAATAGAGCGGATCATGTGCAGCCCGCTCCAGGCGCTGCTTTTGCTTTTCTTCGCTGTCTGCCCAGAAGGGCATGACTTCCAGCGACAGACGCATCATGATCTTATCGGCCCGCTGGCGAAATTCGCTTTTGGTCAGCTTCTTATTTAAAGTCATTGCACTTCCTTGTGCCGGTGGTGGGCTTCCGGGCCCACCTTTTTAGCTATTGCTAAAAGTTCCTTCCTGTTATCCCCTCTCCCCGGTTTAAACAAAGGGGTGAGGGTGAGGGTGAACCAGACAAAACCTCGTCATCAGAGATCCTCTTCCAGTTGCCGGAAAAACTCCTGCACCCGAAAAGAGATGCGCTTTAGTTCTTCCTGATCCGTCACCCAGCCTCGCAAGAAATCGCTGAACCGGTCCATCACTTCCAGGGCCGCGGCCCGCAGGTCATATCCCTGGCTGCACAGGCGGTCAAGAAGCGTCACAATCTTGGTAAGTTCATCCAGTTCCTGCGTCTTCAGATCGCCTTTAACGATAATCTTTCCAGCTTTTTCCCTCAGGACCCCCTTCAAGGCCTCCCCCAGCCATCGAGGGGATACCGGCACTTGCCGCCGCTTTTCTTCCCATTGCCCTTCCTGATGCCATCGTTTTAAGGTCAGGAGGGCTACCGGGACCAGCTCCTTAATCTCTTCCAGTTCTTTGCCTGCCAGGAAGAGCGACTGGGCGTCTTCCCAGTACAGGTCCCGCTTGCCTTGCCTCGTTTTTTTCTTCTTTTCCGTCATGGTTGCCTGGATATATGCCAATGTCAGTTCATTCTCCAGCACACCTGGAACAGCCGTCCAGCAGCTCTCGGGCTTTTGCCCAAGGCGGGACCAACCATTCGTACCTCCGCGTCAGACTCATCTTTATCCATGACTTACCAGTCCGGTTAATCTCTTTCCTTCCGACTTCTTTTTCGCCCGGCCGGAACTGACCCGGCCTCTCGCCAATACTCTGAAGCGTTGAGAAATAATGTGTTTCCTTAATAGACCTCGGCCATCCTCTCATTCACTGCACTCTCCAGGATTCTGACCGTTCCCCCGGCGATCTTGACGCCCTTGAGCTTGCCCTCCCAAAACCACCGGTATACCGTGGATCGGGACACCGCCAGCCGGTTGGCCACCTCCCTGGGTCTAATCAGACGTTCTTGGATCATTGCTTGTTCCTCCCTGTTTTTGTCACACTTGGGCCATGCTCAATTCAAGATTCGTGCAACCTGAGAGACACTTGTCCTCTCTTGTCACATTTACCAGGTTCGGCCCGCCGAAAACCCGATGCGCCCAAAGGCAAAGAGGACGGCACGGCCTCACTAACTTCAGACTGCAAACCCAGACCCGGCAAACGTCAGCGGTCTTTGGCCAGAGCGGCCAGCGGAACTTCTTTACCTCCAAAATAATTGCCCCACCAGAACTTGGCAGGAACAAAGAACTATCCGGCACGAGGTCTTTGTGGGGGTGGCGCCAAGCCCCGGCGGTCGGGCAACCCAAACGAGTATAGGGATATTCTTGAATCCCTAGGGCTATTCATTCGAAAGCCCCCATAATCCAGGGGGGTAAATGAGCTTTTGGAGGAATCAGAGGTGTCTTTTAGAGGCGCGACTTGCCGTGCCTTGCCGCGTGATGTTCCAGGACCTTAGCCTTTATTCCCCTCTCCCCTTGCGGGGCGAGCGTCAAGGTCAGGAGTGGGAAAAGCAGTTGGTAACGATTCAGGAAAAATGGC
>DZCR01000040.1:0-4613 GCA_022736495.1 Desulfobacca acetoxidans | reverse complement strand
TTCAGGAAAAATGGCATCTCCTTTGCATAAACAAATCGCCAGAGGGCTCAAGGAAGAGCAACCCGCACCGCAAGGAGGCTATCCATGGAAATATTAAACCAAAAGCGGTTTTTTCGGCCCGATGAAGCAGCCGCCATTCTGGTTCTCTCCCGGCGCACCGTCTACCGGATGATGCGTGATGGTCGAATCAACGGCGTCAAATGGGGCGGCGGCCCCTGGCGCATTCCTCGGGAAAGTTTGACCAGTCTCCTGCCAACAGAGAGATTTTAGGTCCACCTGACTTCGCCCCTCCTATCTATCGATACTCCCTTAACCCCAAGTCTTGCTCTTTTCTGTCAGGCAAGGAAAAGAGCAGGACTTGGGCCCCCTTCCCGGCTCTTTCCCGCCCACCTTGCGCCAACCGCAGAATTCACCTTGCATTTTTCCCCCATTAGCCTTAAAATAATTTGGTGAATTTGATGAAATTGATATCTTTATAGCTTCTGGATGCGCGTAAGGACCCAATGAATAACCGTTTGAGCCCCTTTTATAAAAATATCGCCCTATGGCTGCTCATTACCCTGGTAATGATCTTCCTCTTTAACTACTTCAACAGCGTGGAGCACGCCCGCGGCAAAGCGACCATCAATTACAGCAAATTCATCGAATTGGTGAGAAGCGACAAAGTAACCCGGGTTACCCTCCAAGGCGATGAAATCTCCGGCGAACTGGAAGACGGCAAGGCCTTTAAGAGTTATGCCCCCTCCGATCCGGATCTGATCAAGCTCCTTCAGACCAAAAAGGTGGAAATCACCGCCAAGCCCAGGGATGATTCTCCTTGGTATACCACCCTCCTGGTTTCCTGGTTGCCCATGTTGGTCCTGGTGGGCATCTGGATTTTTTTCATGCGCCAGATGCAGGCCGGCGGCGGCAAAGCCATGTCTTTCGGCAAGAGCCGGGCCCGCCTCATGACCGAAAACACCGTCAAGATCACCTTCAGTGACGTGGCAGGCATCGAGGAAGCCAAGGAAGAAGTCTCGGAAATCATCGATTTCCTCAAAGATCCTAAGAGATTCACCCGTCTGGGCGGCCGCATCCCCAAGGGTGTCCTCCTGGTGGGCGCCCCGGGCACCGGTAAAACCCTCCTGGCCCGCGCCATCGCCGGTGAAGCTGGAGTTCCCTTCTTCAGCATCAGCGGCTCCGATTTCGTCGAGATGTTCGTGGGCGTAGGGGCCGCCCGGGTGCGGGATCTGTTCATTCAGGGCAAGAAAAGCGCTCCCTGCATCATCTTCATCGATGAAATTGACGCTGTGGGCCGCCACCGGGGCGCCGGTTTGGGCGGCGGCCATGATGAGCGGGAACAAACCTTGAACCAGCTCCTGGTGGAAATGGACGGTTTTGAAGCCAATGAAGGAGTAATCCTCATCGCCGCCACCAACCGCCCGGACGTCCTGGACCCGGCCTTGCTGCGGCCCGGCCGCTTCGACCGTCAGGTGGTGGTCCCGGTTCCCGACCTCAGAGGACGGGAGGCCATTCTCAAGGTTCATACCCGTCGCACCCCCCTGTCCGACTCGGTGGACCTTTCTATCCTGGCCCGGGGTACACCCGGTTTTTCCGGCGCCGACCTTGAGAACCTGGCCAACGAAGCCGCCCTGTTTGCCGCCCGGCGCGGCAGCGATCTGGTCACCATGCCTGATTTCGAACAGGCCAAAGATAAGGTCCTCATGGGCTCTGAACGGCGCAGCCTCATTTTGACTGAGAGCGAACGCATGAATACCGCCTATCACGAGGCCGGGCATACCCTGGTGGCCAGGTGCATCCCGGGCACCGACCCCATCCACAAGGTCACCATCATTCCCCGGGGACAAGCCTTGGGCCTCACCCAGCAATTGCCCTTGGATGAACGCCACACCTATCCCAAGGAATATCTCACGGCTACCTTAACGGTATTGCTGGGCGGGCGGGCCGCCGAAGAACTGATCTTTCAGCATTTCACTACCGGCGCCGGCAACGACCTGGAACGGTCCACTGCTCTGGCCCGCAAGATGGTCTGCAATTGGGGCATGAGCGACGAATTGGGTCCCGTTACCTTCGGGAAGCGGGATGAACATATCTTTCTGGGCCGGGAAATCTCCCAGTCCAAAGATTTCAGCGAAGAGACTGCCCGGGTCATCGACCACGCCATCAAAAACCTGGTTCTCAACGCTTATAACCAGGCAAAAGGTCTGCTAACCGAGCACCGCGCCCAACTGGAAGCCCTGGCCCAGGGTCTCCTGGAGAAGGAAACCCTGGACAGCACCGAGATCGACCGGATTTTGAACTCTTTTCAGAATCCGGAAGGACCCTCCGAAACTCCTGACGTCGTGGCACCACTCACGCTCCAGCAGGCGTAACCATGGCAGGCCCGACATTTTCCTCCGGCGCCGCGGGGATGTCTGAGCGCCGCCAGGTCTGGGCGGACCTTTTGGCGACGCCTCGCCCCCTGATCATGGGGGTGCTCAACGTTACTCCCGACTCTTTTGCCGATGGCGGCCGCTTCTTTGACCATGCCGCAGCCCTGGCCCAGGCCCGGGCCTTGGTGGCGGCCGGCGCCGACATCCTGGACATTGGCGGCGAATCCACCCGCCCCTTTGCCGATCCCGTTCCTTTAGAGGAAGAACTGCGCCGGGTCTTGCCGGTCATCGACGCCATTCTCCCCGAGATCACCATCCCCATTTCCATCGATACCTACAAAGCCGCGGTGGCCCGGGCCGCCCTTACGGCCGGGGCTCTCCTGATCAACGACATCAGCGCCCTGCGCTTTGACCAGGATATGGCCCCTCTGGCCGCCGAGTTTCAGGCCCCAGTGGTCTTGATGCACATGCAGGGGACCCCCCGGGATATGCAGCGCCAGCCGCACTACCACGATTTGCTGGGGGAGATCCGGGCCTTCTTTCAGGAACGGTTGGAGTTCGCCGCCTCCGAAGGCCTTACACCCGACCTCCTGGTCCTGGACCCCGGCATCGGCTTTGGCAAGACCGGGGAACACAACCTGGAAATCTTAAACCACCTGGAGGTTTTCCTGGACTTGGGCGTCCCCCTCCTACTGGGTCCCTCCCGGAAAGCCTTTATCGGCCGCATCACGGGGCAGCCCGCCGGAGAGGAGCGCGACATCGGCACCCTGGCGGCCCTGGCCATCTCGGTGCTGCGCGGCGCCCGGATCGTCCGCACCCATAACGTGGCCTATGCCCGACAGTTCCTGGACGTACTGGAGGCAATCCGCTCCACCCCCAGGGGAGTTGTCCGCTAAAGCTCATGGGGCTTACAGAAAAGTTTTTCCCGATATCCCCTCTTCTCTTGAGGGAAGAGGGCCAGAGTGAGGGGTGACCCGCGGCTGCGCTGGTCCGCCTCCAGAGAAGAATCCTATTCGGGAGACCGGTAATGGCGATAACCACAAAGTCCGAAGAACTGTTTAAAGCCGCCAGCGAACTGATGCCCGGAGGCGTAAACAGTCCGGTGCGGGCCTGGATGACCATGGGTCTCATTCCCAGGATTATCGCCCGGGGGGAAGGCGCCCGGGTTTTTGACGTGGATGGCAACTCCTACCTGGATTATGTAGGCTCCTGGGGACCGTTGATCCTGGGCCATGCCGCGCCCCCGGTGGTGGCTGCGGTGGCCGAAGCCGCGGCCCGGGGCACCAGCTTCGGGGCCTCGACGCCAGGAGAACTGGAACTGGCCCGGATGTTGTGCGCCGCAATGCCGGCCCTGGAAATGGTGCGCCTGGTCAATTCCGGCACGGAAGCGGCCATGAGCGCCCTGCGGCTGGCCCGGGGCGCCACGGGCCGGTCCCGGGTGATCAAATTCGACGGCTGTTACCACGGCCATGCCGACTCCTTCCTGGTGGCCGCAGGCAGCGGTGTCCTCACCCATGCCATTCCCGGTAGCCCCGGGGTGCCCCCGGAAATCGCCGCATTGACCATCTCCCTGCCCTACAACGACCTGGAGGCGGTGCGCCTGGCGACAGGGCAGTACCCCGGCGAGATCGCGGCCATCATTATGGAGCCGGTGGCCGGCAACATGGGGGTGGTGCCGCCCCGGCCAGGATTTCTGGAGGGCTTGCGGCAAATTTGTGACGCCGAAGAGATCCTTCTGATCTTCGATGAGGTGATCACCGGCTTTCGCGTGGCCCGGGGGGGAGCCCAGGAATTATACGGCATCCGGCCCGACCTCACCTGCCTGGGCAAGGTTATCGGCGGAGGTCTGCCGGTGGGGGCCTACGGCGGTCGCCGGGACTTGATGAGGCAGATGGCTCCCATCGGCCCCATCTACCAGGCGGGAACCCTATCGGGGAACCCGGTGGCGGTGGCTGCGGGACTGGCCACCCTCAAGGCCCTGCATGAACCCGGCTTCTACGAGGACCTGGAGTGGAAGGCGGCCTGGCTGGCCCGAGAACTGGCCGAGGCCGCGGGCCGCCAGGGCCTGCCGGTAACCGTCAACCGGGTGGGGTCCATGCTCACCCTGTTTTTTACCGCCGGGCCGGTGACCACCCTGGCGGAAGCCAAGCAAGCCGACCTGAGGCAATTCCGCCAATTCTTTCAGGGCCTGCTCGCGGCCGGGATCGCGCTCCCGCCCTCCCAATTTGAGGCCTTCTTCGT
>DZCR01000209.1 GCA_022736495.1 Desulfobacca acetoxidans | reverse complement strand
TTTGGCATTCAAAATAGTTACCATAAATTGCTGAGCAGAGTCAATAGGCCAATATGCAATTTTGGGGGAAGCTCTTTTGGCATTGATTATCCGGTTGGAGTTTTAGTAGCCGATTGCCTGCCTTTTTGATATAAAACCGGAAGAGGATCCACTCCCTGCATGGACAACGCCACGCCGACCCTGTCCTGGCCACCGGTGCGCCGGGCAGCGGTCTCGCACCTTGCTCGACACCGGATAACTCCGATCCAGTGGCTGGACCCGGGCCTTAAGCTCCTGGTTCCGGTCTTGTTGCTTATCGCCCTGGTTTTGGCCCTCAACTTCGGTTCCTTTGCGGCCTATGCGGAACTTTTGAGCCGCCGGACCTATACGTCTTGCCTCCCCGCCCTGGGAGCCGTCTACACCCTGGTGGTGCTCGGTTTTCAGCTTTTCCGCACGGTCCTGTGGGCCTGCTACAAACCTTACCCGCTACCCGACGGACCCTGGCCCAGCCTCACCGTCATCATCCCAGCCTATAATGAAGGGCCCATGGTGGAGCAAGCCATCGAGGCGGTTGCGGCCTCGGATTACCCGGCGGGCCGGCTGGAAATCATCTGCGTCGACGATGGCTCCCAAGATGACACCTGGTCGTATATCCAGCGGGCCTTAAGACGCTACCCCCACCTGGTCCGCCCCCTCCGCTTTCCCGCCAATCGCGGCAAAAAGGAAGGGCTCTATGCCGGCTTCACCCGGGGCCGGGGGGAGGTCTTCGTTACCATTGATTCCGACAGCCTTATCGCCCCAAACGCCCTGCGCCACCTGGTGGCCCCCCTGCTGCATGACGCCAGGATCGGCGCGGTGGCCGGCAACGTCAAGGTCTATAACCGTCACCAGAGTTTCATGGGCAAGATGCAGGGGGTGCGCTTCGTAAACCTGGACTATCTGCGGGCCTCCCAATCCCTGTACCGGGCGGTGATCTGCACGCCCGGTTCGCTGTCGGCTTATCGGCGCACTGCTCTGGCCCCACACCTGGAGGCCTGGCGGCGGCAAACGTTCCTGGGCGCGCCCTGCCACCACAGCGAAGACCGGGCCCTGACCAACTTTATCCTGCGGGGCGGCTACTATACCTATTATCAGCGGACCGCACTGGTCTATACCCTGGTTCCCGAAACTTACGCCGGCGTATGCAAGATGTACCTGCGTTGGGAGCGGGGCAACGTCCGGGAATCCTTTGTCCAGTTGGGCTACCTGTTTACCCGGTATCGGCCTAAATACCGCCTCCTGCCCATTGTCGAATTCTTTTTGGCTCAACTGGAATATCCCTTGACGCTGCTCTTCTTTGGGATGCTGGTAGCTGCAGTATGGCTTTACCCCCTGATTTTGATTAAACTCCTGGCGACGATAGGGGTGATCTCCTTGGTCAACCTGATCTATTACCTCCGGCTGGAACGGGATCTGGAGTTCGTCTATGGGGTCATCTATTCTTACTACGCTTTCTTTCTGCTCCAGTGGATCTATCCTTATGCCTTCGTCACCGTGCGTAACCGCCACTGGCTGACGCGCTGAAGATTCTATGTCGTTCCTGCATATTTTCATTCTGGCCATTGTGCAAGACGCGGCCGAGCCGTGGTCTTAACACCCCCGGTCATCTGGCGGGAGGTCCAGCGCTTGTTACAAGCCCACGCCCTGTCCCGGCCTGACGGGGCCGGCCTGGCCGCCCTCTTTTACCCGAGCCTGGTGGGCATGGTATTTAAGTTTTGTCTCGGGGTCCCTGGCCCTCAAGTGGCTCTCCCGCTGGCTGGAACAAGGCCTCTGGCAACTCTTCGGCTGCTATTGCTTGTTGTTTGCCGGAGTGGTATTGTCCCTTTATAAGGCAGGCTTTTGAGGCCTCGGCTTAAAATTCCTGCAGCTTCTTATTTTTCTTAACTCAGGCCAACTTGCTCTCATAAAAGTAATTTTAGCTTTTGGGGCGCATTTGCGTGTACGCCCTCTCGTGGCCGGTCATCTGAACCCGCCTTTACAAATCCAAAAGATAACTTACCTTTATAACTGCAACTCGTTATGACCTGCCCCAGGAGTTGGGCTTTGCAATGGTTTCTTCCGGAATTATAAGGAGTTCTTATGGTTGCTGTTGCTATCCCCGGTTTCAAGGACTTGCAACTCAAATATCTGATCCTGGATTATAACGGCACCCTCGCCTGTCAGGGTGAGTTGCTGGCGGGGGTGCGGGAAAAGCTGGAAGCGCTGGCCCCAAAACTGGAGATCCACATCTTAACGGCAGACACCTTTGGCACGGCCAAAGGCCAGGTGGCCCAACTGCCCGTTCGCCTCAGCGTCATTGGCCTCGGGGACCAGGCCCAGGCCAAACGCGAGTATGTGGGACGGTTGGGGTGCGAACACGCGGTGGCCATAGGAAATGGCAGAAACGACCGGGTTATGCTGCAGGACGCGGCTTTGGGGATCGCTGTGCTTGAGGGCGAAGGAGCGGCCGTAGAAGCACTGACGGCTGCAGACGTGGTGGCTCCCGGCATCCTGGCGGCTTTGGATTTGCTGCTGGCGCCGGATTGCCTGAAAGCCACCCTGAGGTCGTAGCCGGCGTTAGCAAGGGAAGTTCCAGAACTCGTTATTTTCAGAGTTATTCAAACGTTGTAATACCGAACCAAAAAAGGATGGTTACTCAAACAAGAAGAGACCCATGACCAACAAGCCTTATCAGCCTTTAATGGAGCAGGTCCGCGCCGCCGGTTGAGCTGCCAAGGTTCCTCCCGGGATATTGGAGGAAATTTTGCAGTCTTTGCCCCGCCAGTCGCATCCCGACCTGCTGGTCGGCATGGAGACCGCGGATGATGCGGGCGTCTATCGCCTGACCCCAGAAATCGCGTTGATTCAAACGGTGGACTTTTTTACCCCCGTGGTCAACGATCCCTACACGTTTGGCCAGATCGCCGCGGCCAACGCCTTAAGCGATGTCTACGCCATGGGCGGCCGTCCCCTGACGGCCCTCAACATCGTCTGCTATCCCAGCAAAACTGTCCCCCAAGAGGCGCTCCACGCGATTCTGGCCGGGGGTCTGGACAAAATCCATGAGGCCGGGGCCCTGTTGGTGGGCGGCCACAGCGTCGATGATACCGAATTGAAATACGGACTCTCCGTGACCGGCGTGGTCCACCCGGATCGGGTGCTCACCAATGGCGGGGCCCGGGTGGGCGATCAGCTTATTCTCACCAAACCACTGGGCACCGGCGTCATTGCCACGGCCATGAAAGGGCGCCTGGCTACCCCTGAGGCCGAGGCCGATGCTATCCGAGTCATGACGACCTTAAATCGTCTGCCCGCTGAGTGTCTGGAAAGTCTGGCGGTACATGCGGTTACCGATATTACCGGGTTCGGCCTCTTGGGCCACGCCCTGGAAATGGCCGTTGCCAGTAAAGTCGAGATCACTTTTTACGCTCAACGAATTCCGCTGCTGGCGGCCGCCCATGAATACGCCGCCATGGGGCTGGTGCCGGCTGGCAGTTTCGCCAACCGCAACTTCTGCGCCAATAGCCTCCAGGTGGCCCCGGATATCGACCCGGTGCTGGTGGACTTGATGAGTGATGCCCAGACCAACGGCGGGCTGCTCCTGGCCGTATCACTGGATCAGGTGCAAACGTTTCTGGATTGTTTAAAGGGGCAAAGTATCTCTGCCAGCCTTATTGGCGAAGTGACCGGTCCAGCACCCGGGAGGATCAGGTTAAAGCCCTGAGTAAGCCGATCTCTCTGAAGGCGAATTCGACGAACCTTAGCCATACTTGCCCGTAATATAATCCTCGGTCCTGGAATCCTTGGGGCGGGTGAAGATTTGTGCGGTGGGGCCGAACTCAATGAGTTCCCCCAGGTACATGAAGCCGGACATATCCGAGGCCCGGGCCGCCTGCTGCATGTTGTGGGTGACGATGATGATGGAGTAGTTCTTCTTGAGCTCCTGCATAAGCTCTTCGATCCGCAGGGTAGCCATAGGGTCGAGGGCGGAGCAGGGTTCGTCCATGAGCAGGATTTCGGACTCCACCGCCAGCACCCTCGCAATACAGAGGCGCTGCTGCTGTTCCTCAGTAAGTTCCAGGGCCGACACCTTCAGGCGATCCTTGACTTCATCCCACATCTCAACCGCAATGAGGGAGCGCTCCAGAATTTCCTGCAGCTCGGCTTTTTTGGGCTCACCGTGGAGGCGAGGCCCGTAGACCACATTGTCGTAAATAGACAAGGGAAACGGGTTGGGCCGTTGGAAGACCATGCCCACCTTCTTGCGCAACTGGGTGAGCACAACCCCGGGGTCAAAAATATCCTGGCCGTCAATGATAACCTGCCCGGTGATCCGCACCCCGTCGATGAGGTCGTTCATGCGGTTGAGGGTGCGCAGCAGGGTGGATTTGCCGCAACCTGAGGGGCCGATGAGCGCGGTGATGGTCTTTTTGGAGAACGCCGCGTCGATATCCTTAAGGGCATGAAAGGATTCATAGAAGAGATTGAGGCGCCGGAGCACGATAATGTCCGGAACCATTGCTGGGGTGTCATTATCCGAAGCGGCCGGAAATATAGTCATCAGTGCGTTGGTCCGCGGGCACCGTGAAGACCCGGTTGGTTTCCCCGATTTCGATGATATGGCTCATCAGCAGAAACGCCACCCGGTCGGTGGCCCGGGCGATCTGCTTGGTGTTGTTGCTCACCAGGACGATAGTATAATCATTTTTCAGTTCCAGCAAGGTTTCCTCGATTTTGGCGGTGGAAATCGGGTCCAGCCCGCTGGTTGGTTCATCCAACAGAATTATTTCGGGCTCCATGGCCAGCGTACGGGCCAGACAGAGGCGCTGCTGCTGGCCGCCGGAGAGTTTTAGGGCCGAATCCCGGAGCCGATCTTTAACTTCGTCCCAGAGCTGTGCGGCCCTGAGGCTGGTCTCGGCCAGGTTGTCCAACACTCCTCGGCCTTTTTTCCCGGCCAACCGCGGAGCCAGGATCAAATTTTCATAAATGGAGCGAGGCAAAGGGGTCGGCCGGCTGAGCACCAACCCTACCCGCCGCCGCAAATTCACCACATCATAATCCGGGGCCAGGATATCTTCCCCATCCAGCCAGACCCCTCCCGTAACCCGGGTGCCGGGGATGAGATCGCACATGCGGTTCAGCACCCGGAGCAGGGTGGACTTGCCGCTTTTGGAGGGACCCATGAGACCGAAAACCTCATTGGGCTGGATGGCGAGAGTGACCTGGTCCAGGGCCTGGAAATCCCCAAAGAAGAAAGACAGGTCCTCGAGGCGGATTTTATC
>DZCR01000039.1 GCA_022736495.1 Desulfobacca acetoxidans | reverse complement strand
ATTCCGTTGCAAAGTTCCGGTTAACCATGATACTGCTTCTTTAAGCTTCATCGGCTCCCTCCCAGGCTGCGGTGTTTCTGCTCAATTCACCTTAGCACAGGAGCGCCGATGAGGCTTAATCTTTCAAAAAATCAACCCTAACTAAAAAGACTTTTGCAAGAGGCTCCTTCGTAAATTTTATGCATTGCTGTTTCAAATCCCAATCATGGTTTTTGGAACCTTTGGGCCAGGGAATGATCCTCCGAGTTAATCGCCGCTGTGTTTGGCAGGCGGTAGGCCTGTACCAATATTCACAAATCCGCGGGCCAGAGGCTTGACAGTGAGTGCAATTCTAAATAAAATTATTAATTCTACAGGCTTCTTACAAATTCCCTCGATGATTTACGAGGTCGTAAGGTAAGGAAGAAACGATGAAAATGTATCTCATGACTCCGGGCCCGACCCCGGTCGCCCCGGAAACTCAGTTGGCCATGGCTCAGCCCATCATTCACCACCGTTCGCCCCAATTTATGGAAATCCTGGGCGAGGTGAGGGAAGGGCTGAAATACCTGTTCCAAACGGAGCAGGAAGTGTTGATCTTTACCGCTACCGGCACCGGCGCCATGGAAGGGGCGGTGACCAACACCCTGTCGGCCGGGGATACTGCCTTGGTGGTGGACGGCGGTAAATTTGGCGAGCGCTGGACCGAATTGTGCAACGTCTATGGGGTCAAAGTGAATCGACTTCCCGTGGAATGGGGGCATGCGGTGGATCCCAAGACCGTGGCCAAGATCCTGGATACCAATCCGGAGATCAAGGCGGTCCTCGTTCAGGCCAATGAAACCTCCACCGGCGTGCAGCACCCGGTGCAAGAACTGGCGGCGGCGACCAAGAATCGCCCGGGCACCATTTTAGTCGTTGACGCCATCTCAGCCCTGGGCGGCTATGCGCTCCCCATGGACGAATGGGGCATCGACGTACTGGTGGCCGGCTCACAGAAGGCCATGATGCTGCCTCCGGGTTTGGCGTTCGCGGCTTTGAGCAACAAGGCCTGGGAGTTGGTCAAAAAGTCCACCCTGCCCAAATATTATTTTGATTTCACCAAGCAGGCCAAATCCCAAGGCAAGAACCAGACCCCCTACACCTCGCCGGTCTCCCTGATTGTGGGTTTGCAGGAAGTCTTGGCCAGGATTCGCCAGCATGGGCTGGAAAAGATCTATGCCCATAACCGGCGGCTGTCCAAAGCCACCAAGGCCGCCATGGGGGCTATGGGACTGAGCCTTTACTCCAAGGACAATCCTTCGGACGTCGTGACCGCGGTGGAGACTCCCGCCGGGGTGGACGGCCAAAAAGTGGTGAGCGAGTTGCGGAAACAGGGAATCTGGATCGCCGGCGGCCAGGCCCAGGCCAAAGGGAAGATCATCCGGATCTCCCACATGGGCTTTGTTGACAGCGTGGACCTTCTGGGCACCATCGGCGGTTTGGAGAAAGTGTTCAGCGACTTGGGATATAAGGTGGAGCCGGGCGCCGGTCTGCGAGCCGCCCAAGAAATTCTGGCCAAGGAGGCGGGGGCATGAAAGTCCTGATCAGCGATAACTTACACCAGGCCGGGATTGATATCCTCAAGTCCCATCCCAATATTGACGTGGTGGCCAAGCCCGGCATGAAACCGGAGGAATTGTTGGCCGAAATCAAGGATGCCGACGCCCTGGTTATCCGCAGCGCCACCAAGGTCACCGCGGATCTCATCGCGGCTTCGCCCCGCCTGAAAGTGGTGGGGCGGGCCGGCACCGGGCTGGACAACGTGGACATTCCTGCGGCCTCCAAACGGGGCATCGTGGTGATGAACACCCCCGGAGGCAACACCATCACCACTGCGGAGCACGCTTTGTCGCTTATGATGGCCCTGGCCCGCAACATTCCCCAGGCGGCTAGCTCCATGCGGGAGGGCAAATGGGAGAAAAAGAAATTTCAGGGTACCGAACTGTTCAATAAGACCCTGGGCATCATCGGCATGGGGCGCATCGGCACCGTGGTGGCCGAAAGGGCCCTGGGCCTGCGTATGCGGATTCTGTGCTACGACCCCTTTATCACCAAGGAATTGGCGGCCAAAATCGGGGCGGAACTGGTTTCCCTGGACGAGCTTCTGGCCCGTTCCGACTTTATCACCATCCACACCCCGAAGACCAAGGACACGGCCAAACTGCTGAGCAAGGAAGCCTTCAGGAAGATGAAGCCCGGGGTGCGCCTGATCAACTGCGCCCGGGGCGGTCTGATCGACGAGGAGGCGCTGCTGACGGCCTTGAAGGACGGCAAGGTAGCCGGCGCCGCCCTGGATGTCTACGAGACCGAACCGCCGCCGGCCGGCTGGCCCCTCCGGGAGATGCCCAATGTGGTCTGCACCCCGCACCTGGGCGCCTCCACTGAAGAAGCCCAGGCCAATGTGGCGGTGGCTGTGTGCGAACAGATTTTGGAACTGCTGCTCTATGGCACCATCAAGAACGCCGTGAACGCCCCGTCCGTGTCCCAGGAAGCCATGGCCCAACTCAAGCCCTATCTCACCCTGGCAGAGGCCTTGGGGGTTTTTCAAGCCCAGATCAGCGAAGGGCCCGTCACTTCGGTGGCCATTGCCTATGTGGGCGAAGTGGCCAAACTGGACACCAAGCCCCTGACCCATTCCATCCTTAAGGGCCTGCTTTACCCGGTGGTGGGCGACGAAGTGAATTACGTCAACGCCCCGGCCATGGCGGCCTCCCGGGGCATCCATATCCGCGAAGAAAAGGCGGATGCCACGGAGGATTTCTCCACGCTGATTCGCCTGACCGTCAAGGCCGGCAATGAGGAAAACGTGGTGGCTGGCACCATCTTCGGAAAGTACGAGCCGCGCCTGGTGCGGATCAATAAGTTCCGCATGGAAGTTATCCCTGAGGGGCATATGCTCTTCATATACAACACCGACCGCCCCGGGGTGATCGGGGCCATCGGCAGCACCATCGGCAAGCACAGCATCAACATTGCCCGGATGACCGTGGGCCAGGAAAAGGAGCGGGGCCAGAACATTATCCTACTTACTACCGACACCCCGGTGACTCCTGAATGTCTCGCCGATGTCCGGGCCCTGGAACACGTGGCCATGGCCTACCAGTTGGAGCTTTAGAGCCCTGAGTTACGCGTTCACTGGAGGCAAACGTGAATGAGCCCGAAGATAAAGGGTATACCGTCGAAGACCGGCGTTATCTCAACCTGAGCGAGGAAGAGAAGGCCAAAATCCGGGAAGAGGCGGTCAAAGGCGCGGCCGCAGACGCGGCGGCTGAGGAAGCCTTCCAAGAGGCTTCCCAAAAAGCCGCGTCTGCGGCCGGCAAGACTGAAGCGGAACGGCTTCTGCCAGAAATTACCTTCCCTGCTTTCATCTTCTCTCTAAGTTCTACCGCGTTCGTCAGTCTGGGCGCGATTCCGGACCCCGAAAGCGGCAAGACGGTAAAGAACCTCCCCATGGCCAAACAGACTATCGACCTGTTGGGCCTGCTGCGGGAGAAAACCCGCCACAACCTGACCCCGGAGGAAGACCACCTCTTTGATCATCTGCTCTACGATTTGCGGATGGCTTATGTCCGGGAGGTCGGTTAAGCCCTGCCTTTGGCCTAATAGTTTGTCCTTCCCGGCTTAGTTTTTCGCCGGGAAGGACCAGCCGTGCAGGGCCGTCCGCCTTTATATATCTAAACACACCTCATCATGGTGGTATGAAAAATCCATTAAGTTTTTTGAGTCTTGATAGTAAAACCATTATCTCAATAGGCATCGTCAGCCTATTATCTCTTTTCTTTAGTAGATATGTATTTTTTACTTTTCTTTTGATACTCATTGTATCGTTTGTATTAATCTATAAAAATTCTGAAAAATTCAAGGAGAAATTCAAATCAATTCTTAATAATGCATTAATTATCCTGATTTCATGTTGGCTAATTTTCTTCGGCATTGAAGGGTATTTACGTTGGTTGCAGCCGAAAGTATTACAGCTAGGAGTCAATATAACCGGAGATTTAAGCGATTATACGGAACGGGGGTATCTCGGTAAAAAAACTTTCCATAAATCAAAAGCGAGTTTCCGGATATTAGGTCTGGGCGATTCCTTCGCCAGAAACCTGACCTGGAAGAAACAAAATTATCATGATCTTTTAGAACAGGATTTTATCAAAGCAGGCGAGAAGAATATAGAAATTGTCAATGCGGGGATGGAATGCATTGGTCCAGGGTACTACTGGCATATCTTGAAGAAATATGGGGATTCCTTCAAGCCGAACTTGGTCTTGGTGGGTTTTTTTATCGGTAATGACTTTGATGAAATGGATTTCAGCTATGCCAGTCTGGGCCGGTATGGTATTAGAGACTATGTCAATCCCGGCGAAAAATTCTGGCGTTTCCTGAGGTTTTCTGACTGGTGGTTATACCAGTTTGTTCAAAAAAATTTAATTATATTTAGAGAAAGACTAACTAAAAATAACGAATTAAAACAAAATATTGTAAAGCATGAAGCAACTTTTTCAAATAATATCTTTTATGATATTACGCAAAGGAGGATGTGGATTTTTGAAAAAAAGGAAATAGCCCACCTCGAAAGGAATTTCTACAATAACGCAGAAGTACTTTTGAATATTAAGAAATGGTGTGAGGCCAGAAATGTGATTCTAGTAGTAGCCTTATTTCCAGATCAATTACAGGTTGATACGAATTTAATGAAAAAAATTATTGCAATATATGGCTTGTCACCGCATTCTATTGATTTATTTTTTCCTAATCACTTGTTAAGTAAGTTTCTTGAAAAAAATCAAATCCATTATTTAGATATGCTGCCTGAATTCCAGCAGCACGCCAAATCAACTGCCTTGTATTTGATTAATGACACCCATTGGAACCAAGCGGGCAATCAACTGGCGGCTGGGCTGATCTTTAGTTATCTCAGGCAACAACGGCTAATTCCGGTCAATTAACCGGCCATGGGCCTGGCAGTGGCAAGGAACCTTTGTTATAACCGGCTTCAAGAGGGCAGTGCATGAGCGATATCAGGGTGCGATGCCCCGCCAAGGTCAATCTTTATCTCCGGGTGGTGGGTCGCCGCCCCGATGGGTACCATGAGTTGGTAACTGTGATGCAACCCTTGACCCTGGCTGATGAACTTAGTGTCAGCCTGGGCGGGGAAGGTATCAGGCTGGAATGCGATTCACCGGATTTGCCCGTTGGGGCGGAGAACCTGGTCTGGCGCGCGGCCCGGCAGTTTCAGGACGTGACCGGGCAGAAGCAGGGGATGCTGCTCAACTTGCGCAAGCGGATACCTGTGGCCGCGGGCCTGGGTGGCGGGAGCAGCGACGCGGCTGGGACCTTGCTGGCCTTGAACGATTTAGCCGGAAAGCCCCTTGATCAAGCCGGTTTGCACCACCTGGCCAGCCGTTTGGGGGCGGATGTGCCATTTTTTCTCCATCGGGAACCGGCGATAGGGCGCGGCATCGGCACCCAACTCAGCCCTGTGACCTTACTTTCTTACTGGTATTTGCTGCTTAATCCGAGAGTCGCCTTATCCACCCGTTGGGTCTATGAAAATCTCGATCTTGCCGCCCTGGCGGACCCGCCTGAGATGGAGAACTGGGACCCGGAGCATCCGGAGACTTGGGTGCGCAACGATCTGGGGACGGTAGCCATGAAGCGCTTTCCCGAACTGGTGGAGTTCTTGGATGATCTGCGAGATGCGGGGGCCTGGGCCCAAGGCATTTCCGGCAGCGGGCCGACCCTCTTTGGGCTGTTTTCCAGCCGAGAGGCGGCACACCAGGCTGGCCTGCGACTGCGCCGGACTTTCCAAGGCTGGCTGGCTGTAGCCCGGGGGCTCACTGGCCCCGAACCCGAGACGAAGTGGGAGAATGAGCTATGGACGATCTGAAGATCTTTGCCGGTAATGCTAACCGCCCCCTGGCTGAGAAAATCTGCCAGCATCTCGGGATACCGCTGGGCGATGCCGCGGTGGGGACTTTTTCCGATGGGGAAATTTCGGTGGAGTTCCATGAGAATGTGCGGGGCAAGGATGTCTACGTTGTGCAACCCACCTCCATGCCCTGCAACGAACACCTTTTGGAACTGCTCATCATGTGTGACGCCCTGAAGCGGGCCTCGGCCCGCTGCATCACGGCCGTGGTGACCTATTACGCCTATGCCCGCCAGGACCGCAAAACCGCGCCCCGGACCCCCATTTCCGCCAAGCTGGTGGCTGATCTCATCACCACCGCCGGGGCCAACCGCATGCTTACCATGGACCTGCATACCGGGCAGATTCAGGGCTTTTTCAATATTCCGGTGGACCATCTTTATGCGGCCCCGGTGACTCTGGACTATATCCGGGAGAATTTCACCGGGGATGTGGTGGTGGTGTCGCCTGATGCCGGCGGCGTGGAACGGGCCCGGGCCTTTGCCAAGCGCCTGAATACCTCCCTGGCCATCATTGATAAACGGCGGGACGCCACGGCCATCAAGGCTATGACCCTCATCGGCAATGTTTGGGGCAAAGAGGCCATCATCCTGGACGATATGGTCACCACCGGCGCCACTCTGACCATGGCGGCGGAACTCTTGATGCGCCACGGGGTGCGCACGGTCCATGCCTGCGTCACCCATCCGGTGATGTCCCGCAACGCCGTGAGCAATCTGCAGGGGTCCATGATCCAGACCCTGGCGGTCACCGATACCATTCCTCTTACTTCAGAGGCCGCAGCCCTGGAAAAGATCCGGGTCCTGTCGGTGGCTCCCCTGCTGGGAGAGGCCATCAAAAGGATTCACAACCAGGATTCGGTGAGCTCGCTGTTTGTGTAGGAAGCTTTCAGCCTCAGCTTCCAGCTTTTCAAAATCGGTAGCATTCAGCATATTCTTGTTGTTCTAAGGCCATCCCGGTTGATAATCTTTCGAGGTGGAAAATCTCGCGTTTTTCAGCAGTAGCTGATGACTGACTGCTGACGGCTGAAGGTTTTTATGCGATTGATCGTGGGATTGGGGAATCCCGGTCGGGAGTATGCCTGGACCAAGCACAACTTGGGATTCCAGGTAACGAACTATCTGTCGGAACTCTGGGGGATCCCGCTCAACCGCACCGGTTATGCGGCGCTTTGGGGCCGGGGCCGGGTAGGGCAGGAAGCCGTTATCCTGGCGCAGCCCACCACCTATATGAATCTGAGCGGCCAGGCGGTGTCTCGCCTGCTAGCTTATTTCAAGCTCACTCCCGGGGATTTGGTTGTCATTCATGACGATCTGGACGTGCCTCCGTGGCGCCTCAAGTTGGTGGAGCACGGCGGTCCCGGCGGACATAAGGGGGTTTTGGATATCATAGCCACCCTCCATACCGAAAAGTTTCTCCGGGTAAAGATGGGGATTGGGCGGCCGCCGCTCATGATGCCCACGGAAAAGTATGTGCTCTCTCCCTTCCCGGCCGCGGAGGCGGAAAACGTGGCGGGGCTCATCGAACGCGCGGCCCAGGCGGTGGATTGCCTGATTCGAGAAGGGTTGAACGCGGCCCAGAACCGCTTCCATGGTGAGCCGCCGGCCGAGGCGGCAGAAATTAAGTAAGCGGCAGGAAACTCACAAGCATTGATCGACAAGGAGGAATAAATCATGCCGCCCAGACAGGATGATGACGACAGAGAGCGGCCCAGTTGGCGGGAGATCGATCAACGGCGGGACGGCTCGCGACACCAGGCGCCAGCAAAAACCCGGGTGCCGAAAAAGCAGGCGGAGATGATGCGCAAGCAGGCCCTGGCCCAGGCTGAGGCCTTGTTCAAAGGCAAACGCGCCCGGCCCGAATATCAAACCGACTTTAAAAAATTGGAGGCCAGCCACGGCAGCAAGAAATTTCTCGGGCTGGCGAAAAAATTTTTGGAGGACTATGGCCTGCCGGAGGAGTGGGGGGCCCTGATACGGTTTTTAGATTGCCCCGATCCTGCAGTAGTGGTGGATGCGCTCCGGGCCATGGCGGCCCAGGTGGAAAAACGCAGCAGGGTGGAGCAGCAGGGTTTTAAAGGCAGGATGCAGGTTTTGGCCTTAACCAGCCCCCATGAAAACGTCAGAAGGGTGGCTGAGGAGATTTTGGGTAAAGTTGTGTGAATTATGTTTTAATTAAATTATATAAATATAATAATGATGTCAATTAAGGAAATATGGAACTGCAAATTAGGAAAACCCTAATTAAATTTAATTATAATTTATGCTTAGATAAAAACAAAATATTAATTTCAGTTATCTTCTATTAATCTTTAGGACCATGGACGGCGGCAGGCACAGGGAGGTGCTTCAATGATCAGGATTGATCACCGTGTGGTTCGAGGGGAAGGGGACCCCTTAGATCTAGAACTAAAACCCGAATTAGGCGAAATCATCACCGCAGATAAACATTTAAGGGAAATTTTAGCCAGGCTGCCCACTTATGCCAACGCGGATTTGCCCATTCTCCTCACGGGAGAGCCCGGCACCGGCAAAGAGCTGGTGGCTCGGGCGCTGTGCGCCTTGGGGCCTGCTTGGCGCAAGACCTGTCAGCGCCTCAACTGCGCCGCCCTGACGGAGTCCTTGGCGTGCAGCGAGCTCTTTGGCCACGTGCGAGGAGCCTTCACGGATGCCCGCCAAACCCGCCCGGGAAAATTCAAATTGGCCCATGGCGGCACCCTGTTCCTGGATGAAGTGGGGGATCTGCCCCTGTCCATCCAACCCCGGCTGCTGCGGGCGGTGGAGCAGGGCGAGATCGAGCCGGTGGGGTGCGACGGCCCGGTGGAGGTGGATGTGCGCCTGATTGCCGCCACCAATCAGGATTTGCCCCGGCTTATTGCCCAGAGACGCTTCCGCCAGGACCTTTACGACCGGCTGGCAGTGCTGGCAATCCATCTACCCCCGTTACGGGAACGCCCCGACGACGTTATGCTGTTGGCCGCTCATTTTGCCCGGGAGACGGGCCGGCGTTTTGGCCAGGATGCGGTATTCAGGTTCAGTGGCGCGGCCCGGAGGCGCCTGCAAGACTACTATTGGCCCGGAAATGTGCGAGAACTTAGGAACGTGGTAACCCGGGCGGTATTATTTAGTGCCGAAGGCATAATCAGAGCTGAGGACCTTTCTTTTACCCCCCCGCCCGAGCCCAAGGCGCCCCAGGCGAAGCAGGCCATGACGGAGGAGATCTTGGCTTCTCGCCCCTCACCGAGGCACCTGAAAGAACTCCTGGAGGCGGAGGGGGGTAATATTTCCGCAGTGTCGCGTCGCCTGCAGGTTTGCAGCAAGACTGTCTACCGCTGGCTCAGGAGCCATCAAATCGATCTGGGCAACATCCGGGAAGCGGTAGCTTGAGCTAGGTTGTGGGGCGCGGGTATGGGAGGGCGACCTCTCCTGGGCGTGGTAAAAACCAAAGAAACCGCCTTCCCTTGAGGAAGGCGGTTCCTTTTTATATAGAAGCCCTTAAACTACAGGACCATTTTGGCTGCGGCCTTGGCCAGTTCCACGATGCGGTCCGGGAAGAAGCCGAAGCCGATGATAATGGCTGCCAGGGCATAGTTGAGCAGCTTCATGGGCAGGGCCAGTTGGATGGCCGGCAGGCCCGGATCATCGATATAATAGGCGGCGTAGATCACCTTCAAATAGTAGTAAAGAGATATCGTGCCGTTCACTGCGGCGATCAGGACCAGCCAGAAATATCCGGCGTTCATGGCTGAGGTGAAGATGAGCAGTTTGCCGGTAAAACCGATGGACGGCGGCACGCCCGCCAGTGCGAAGATTCCCAGGATCAGGCTCATGGAAAGCAGAGGGCTGCGGCGATAGAGCCCGGCCAGTTCGGCGATCTTCAAATCCCGGCCGTCAGTGGCCACCTCGGAGAGCACCATGAAAACGGTGAAGTTCATCACCAGGTAGGCCAGGGCATAATAGATCGCGCCGATGTAGCCCGCCTCGGTGATGGTGAGGACGCCCATAAGGAAGACCCCGGCATGGGCGATGGAGGAGTAGGCCAACATGCGCTTGAAGTCTTTCTGGATAATGGCCACCAAGTTGCCCAGGGTCATGGAGACGATGGAGAGGACGACCAAGGCGATGGTAAAATTATAGCCAGCCGCCGAACCCAGGGCGGCCAGGCGCAGCAACAGGGCTACGGCGGCGGCTTTGGAAGCGGTGGCGATGAACGCCACGACCTGGTTGGCCGCGCCCTGGTAGACGTCCGGGGCCCAGAAGTGGAACGGAAACACGGAGAGCTTGAAGAAAAAACCTGCCATGGCCAGGAGCAGCCCGATGATGCCGATAGGGCTGTGCATCAGTTGGGTCATCTTGGGCAGGATATCGACGAGATAGGTGGAGCCCGTGGCCCCGAAGATGTAACTTAAGCCGAAGAGCATGAAACCCGAGGATACTGCGCCGATGAAGAGATACTTAATGCCCGCTTCCACATCAATCCCGTCACCCCGGCGCAGGGGCACCAGGATATACAGGGAGTAGGAGGAGAGCTCCAGGGCCACATAGATGGTCAGGAGCTCAACCGACGATACCAGCATCATCATGCCAATGGTGGTGGTGGTGAGAAAGAGATAAAATTCCGCTTGGTAACGTTCCTCGATGTGGGCCAGGTTGTGAGAGATGGTCAAGACCAGAAAGAGTCCCAGGGCCAAGGCGAACTTGAATATCTGGCTGAACAGGTCCACCCGGTAGGCCTTGAAGAACAGATCACCCTGTTGAAACAGGCAGTAGCCGGTCACCAGGACACCAATGGCCGACAGGGCCAAGGCGATCTGGTAGTCCACCTCCACCTGCACCTGGCGCCTCAAAGTGAGGCAGAAGAAGACCAGGGCCATGCCCAGATAGTAGAGTTCCGGTCCGAAAAGCATCATGTTCATGGTTACATTCCCTGGAGAAACGGTATGACCGAGGATTTAATCATGCTCACCATCAGCTGGGGGAAGAACCCGAAAAGGAGCAGGGTGCCGATGAGGATCATCCGGGGCAGCCCCAGGAAGGGACTGACGTCTTCAAAGTGCACGAATTTCGGATTTGGTTCGTTGTAGAAGGAATTCTGGACCACCCGCAGCGCGAACAGGGCGCCCACCACCAAGGCGGCAATGGCCAGCAGGCCCGCGATGGGGTAGACTTTGACGGTCGCGATGAAGACCAACAGTTCGGCCCAGAAGCTGGCCATCCCCGGGACCCCGGCTCCGCACAGAGCTGCGGTGATGAAGAAGGCCGAAGCCACGGGCATGATCTTGGAGAAGCCTCCCAATTCATGAATGTCACGGGTGTGGGTGCGGTCATAAATGTAGCCCACCGAGGAGAAGAAGAGGGCTGTCATGATGCCGTGGGCGAACATCTGGAAGACTGAGCCATTGAGACCGTCTACGGTCCCGGTAGCCAGACCCAAGCAGACGATACCCATGTGGGATACTGAAGAATAACCGATGACGTATTTCAAATCGGTTTGGGCCAGGCCAACGAAGACGCCGTAAACGATGCCAACGGTGGCCAAGATCATCATGAGGTTGGCCCAGTACTGGAAGCCGGCGGGCAGCAGGAACATGGCCACCCGCAGGATGGCGAAGGACCCCAGCTTCATCAACACGCCGGCATGGAGCATAGACACTGCGGTGGGCGCCGCCACGTGGCCTACGGGCGACCATGTGTGAAGCGGCCAGACCGCCGCCAGGACCCCAAACCCGAAGAACAGCAGAATGAAGGCGACCTTCTGAATCCAGGGAGAGAAGTTGGCCCCATGCAGCAGCAGCATGTTGAAGGTGTTCAGCCCGGAACTGGCGTACAGCAGCAGGATGCCGGGGATAATCAGGCCACTGCCGGCCATGAGGTATAAGGTCAGCTTCATGGCGGCATATTCTTTGCGGGTGGAGCCCCAGACCAGGATGAGGATGTACATGGGCACCACGGCGATCTCATAAAACAGGAAGAAGAAGAACATGTCGTAAGACATGAACACGCCGAAGACCCCGGTCACCAGAGCCATCATCCAGATGAAGTATTCTTTGGTGCGGTTCTCCAGTTCCCACATGGTGAGACAGCCGGTGAAGATGACGATTCCGGTCAGGAGCAGCATGGGAGCATTCAAGCCCTCAACACCCACGATGTAGGTAATGCCGAAGGTCTTCACCCACTCATACTTCTCCACGAATTGGAGGCCCCCCAGGCCCTTGTCATACGTCACAAAGACGAAGATGGCCAGGGCCAGGGAGATACCTGACGCCACCACGGACACCGCCCGGATGAGGAACTTCTGCTCATTCTTCAAGCACAGGAGAACGAGCAGGCCCACAAAGGGGGACATGAGCATACAGCTCAGATACGGAAACGAAGCAGCATGTTCGGTCATATCAGCGACCCATCAAGAGATATATCCCGACGCCAGCCAGGACCAGTACCATAAACAGCAGGTTGTATTGTAAGAACGCGGTTTGAATGAAGGACAGAATCCGGCCGCTGCCCACGGTGGAGAACGCTACCGCGTCCACGCCGCCGTCAACCACCCGCCGGTCGTTGTAAGTGAATATCGTGGAAAAGGTTCCATAAATGATGCGGTTCAAGAACCAGCGCCAGAAGTGGTCCATATACCATTTTTGGATGAAAAAGTTTTGCAGGGCCGGCATTTTGCTGATGAAGCCTACGCATTTGGCGTCCTTCTTACCCCAATCGACCCAGGCCACGGCAATGCCGCCTACAGCACAACTGACGGCCGACACCAAGAGAAAATAGTTCATTGCGTGGTGGTGCACTTCGCCTAACAAAAGCTTCTGGAGATATCCTTCGCAAAAGCCCAGAACTAGAGTGAAACCCGCCAGGACGATGAGTGGAAACGCCATGGACCAGGGGACGCCATGGGATTCGTCATGGCCGTGGCCGTGACCGCCGTGGGCCTCGTCTTCCACAGGAACGATATGGCCGGGTACCTTGCTATAGGCCTCGGGTTTCTTGGGGAAGAGCATGACGAAGATCACCCGGAAAGAGTAATACGCCGTCAGGAAGGCCCCGAACAGGCCCAGGAAGAGCCAGAGCTTATTGTCCAGGTGGGCCAGGGTTCCCAGGACCAATTCTTTGCTGAAGAACCCGGAAAAGGGAAATATTCCCGCCAGGGCCAGGGCGGCGATGGTGATGCAGGTCATGGGGATATAGAGCTTCCGCCCGCCGCTGGTGGCCATGTTAAAGAAGTCGTTGGTGCCGAAATGGTGAATGAAGACGCCGGAACACAAGAACAAGAGAGCCTTGAAGCCCGCATGGGTTGTCAGGTGGTAGTAGCCGGCGAACAGGTTCCCGGAGGCCAGGGCTGCGGCCGCGAGCCCCATGGCCATGAAGCCCAATTGGCTTACCGTGGAATAGGCCCAGACCTGTTTGATGTCTGTGGCCACCATGCCCACGGTGGACGAAAGGATCAAGGTGAGGGTAGCGATGACCAGGATCACCGTCATCGTGGTGGTGGAAGCCGCGAAGAACGGGAAGATCCGGGTCATGAGGTAGACGCCGGCGGCCACCATGGTGGCGGAGTGCAGCAAGGCCGAGACCGGGGTGGGACCTTCCATGGCATCGGGGAGCCAGACGTGCAACGGGAACTGGGCGCTCTTCCCCATGACGCCGCAGAAGATCAGCAGGCCGGCGGTGGTGAGGAGCCACGGCGGCATCTTGTGGGCCACCGCGGCGGCGTTCACCGAAGCGATATCCAGGCTGCCGTAAAAAATGGTGAGGAACACCAGGCCCATGAAAAAGCCGATATCCCCGAAGCGGGTGACTACAAAAGCCTTTTTGCCGGCTTCCGAGGCGGAGAATTTCTCGTACCAGAAGCCGATGAGGAGATAGGATGCCAGGCCTACCAGTTCCCAGGCGATGTACAACTGCAACAGGCCGCTACTGATTACCAGAGTGAGCATGGCCAGGGCGAAGAGCGACAGGTCGGCATAATAGCGGCCGAACCCCGGATCTCCGGCCATGTAGCCAATGGAGTAGATCTGCACCAGCCAACTGATGGTAGCCACGATCACGAACATCACCAGGCTGGTGGGATCGATCAAGAACCCGAAGGGCACCTTGACGATGTCGGAGACCAGCCAGTCATAGTTATAGATGATGGGTGCGTGCCCCCCCAGCTTGAAGAAAAAGGTCCAGGCGATAATCAGGGGGATGGTGCTGGCGATCAAGGAGATGGTCAGCGACAGTTTGGCATTGTCCCTGGTGAAGATCATGATCAGGGCAAAGGCCGACAACGGCAAGAACACCGTCAACAAACAACCCAGAAGAATCGGATCCCACGAGCACATGATCAACCCCTAAGCTCGGTGGCTTGTTCAATGTTGATGGATTTGAGTTTCCGGTACACGGCCACGATAATGCTCAAGGCAATGGCGGCTTCGGCGGCGGCCACGGCCATGATGAACAGGGTGATGACCTGTCCCACGGCTGGATGTGGCGCCAGGAAGCGGTTAAAGGCCATGAAATTGATACTGGCGGCGTTCAAGATCAGCTCCACGGAGATGAGGATGGCGATGAGCGACCGCCTGGCCAGGACGCCATAGAGACCGATGGCAAAGAGCACCAGGGCCAGATAGAGGTAAGTCTGCAATTGGTTAAACAGCAGCATCTCAAACCCTCGAGTTAAGGTTTACCGCGGCCGCCCCGGGCAGTGACAATAGCGCCCAGCATGGCCACCAGCAGCAGCAGCGACACTAATTCAAAGATTAAGGCGTAATTGGTGAGCAGGTAATGGCCGATGGTGGTGATGGACCAATCGGTGCTGCGCTCCGGCGCCGGGGTCCAGGTGGTTTTCTTCAGCAACAGGCCGAGAAATACGAAGATCGCGCCGGCGCCCACTGCCGCGCCCAGGACTTTGCCTTTGTTGCGGGGCGGCCGAGGCAGATAGAGAGGCTCGGAGAGCATGATGGCAAAACAGATGGCGATACAGATAGCCCCCACATAGATGAGGATTTCCATCAAGGCGACAAAGGGACTATTGAGAAACAGGAAGATGCCAGACACACCGAACAATGACAGGCAAAGGCCCAGGACATTGTGGAAGATGTTCCGGGCTCCCACCGCGATAATGGCGCCCAGGATAGTGAGACCGATTACCAGTACGAAGGCCATAGTGGCCGCAGTCTGGGGTGTGATCAAAGCGCTTAAGAAGTTCATTCTTTGACCTCCTTTTCCGCTTGGGCGGAGGCCTCTTTCGCCTTAGCCTCGGCTTTGGCCTTGGCTTCTTGTTCTTTGGCTGCCTTGGCCGCGGCTTCGGCAGCTTGAGCCGCCTCGATTTCTGCGGCCGTGGGAATCGGCGTTGCCGGTAAACCGGCAGCCTTCTGCCGCTTTTGCAGTAAGCTCAGGTGGTCGATGACGCAGTCTTCCCGGCTGTAGCCCGCCAGGCGGTATACCTTGGAGAACTCCAGGGCCGTGGTGGGGCAGACTTCGACGCAGAGGCCGCAGAGGCTGCAATACTGATGCTCATGGATGTATTTGGTGGCTCTCTTCTGTTTTTCCCCCGGAAACTTGGTCCCTTCAACCGTGATCAGTTGAGACGGGCAGATGCGGGCACACATTTCACAGGCGATGCAACGATGCGTCTGGGTCTCGGGATCGATAATAAACTGGGGATAGCCCCGATAATTGGGGGACATCTCGATCTTTTGCCGAGGGTACTGGACGGTGACGATGGGCTTGACAAAGTAGCGTATGGTGACCGCCATGCCCGCCAGCAGACTCCAAAAACCCACCGCAATTTCTTTGAAATAACTCATCATCGCGACTAAACCTTTATTCCGGCGCTAACCGGCCAACCTCATCTGAGTTTTAGTACAAAGGCAGTTATGAGCAGATTGACAAAGGCCAAAGGAATTAAAATCTTCCAGGCGAAGGTGACCAATTGGTCGAACCGCACCCGGGGAAAGGTCCAGCGAAACCACATGAGCAGGAATACTATGGCGTAGACCTTGATCAGGAACCAGACCGCGCCGGGCAGAATCGGCCCATGCCACCCGCCCAGAAAGAGCACCGTGGCCACTGCCGCGGCGATGAACATGTTAGTGTATTCCGCCAGGAAGAAGAGGGCGAACCGCATCCCGGTATATTCGGTGTGAAACCCGGCTACCAGTTCTGATTCGGCCTCGGGCAGATCGAAGGGAGCCCGGTTGGTCTCCGCCGTGGCGCAGATGATATAGAGGATAAAGGCCAGGGGCTGCACCACGATGAACCAGTTGCGGCTCTGGGCCGCCACGATATCGGAGAGCTTGAACGACCCCACCATGAGGATGATGCTCATGACGGTGACCAGCAGCGGAATTTCGTAAGCCACGTTCTGGGCCACCGAACGGATGGCGCCGAAAACCGAGTATTTATTGTTGGATGACCAGCCGGCCATGAGAATGGCCAGTACCGACAGGGTGGAGAATGCCAGGATCAGCACGATGCCCACGTTCATGTCCCGGATGATCATGGTCTGGGAAAAGGGAATGACCAGAAAGGAGAGCAACACCGGCAGGAAGACCACGATGGGGGCCAGCCAATAGATGGGCTTGTCCACTTCTTCCGGGGTGATGAGCTCCTTGCCCATGAGCTTGAGGGCGTCGGCCAAGGATTGCAGGACCCCGTGCGGCCCTACCTCCATGGGACCCGGGCGGAGCTGCATATGACCCGACACTTTCCGCTCAACCCAGATGAGAAATAAGGCGTTCACCGAGACCAGGGCGATAACCCCGATCAGGCCCACGATCATTCGGACCTCTGCACTACCCATTAATTGCGCTACTTGTTCCATAGTTTGCGCTCGTAGAAGTACTTACCGGTCAATTTCCGGGATGACCACGTCAATGGAGCCCAGGATAGCCACCAGGTCGGCCACCAGGGTATCTACGGCTAACTCCGAAAAAACGCTCATGTTGGCAAAAGACGGGGTCCGGAGCTTGATGCGGTAGGGTTTCACGTCCCCCTGACTGACGATGTACATGCCGAATTCGCCCCGGGCGGTTTCCACGGCCTGGTAAACCTCGCCCACTGCGGGCTTGATGCGTTTGGGCACCTTTTCCGCCATGATGGGGCCATGGGGAAGCTTGTCGCACGCCTGCTCGATGATCCGGCAGCTCTGCTCCATCTCGGCCAGGCGCACCAGATAGCGGTCATAGATATCGCCCCGGGCCCCGGTGGGAATCTCAAAATCAAACGTGGGATAGGCGGAATAAGGTTCGCTCTTGCGAATATCGTACGAGACGCCGCTACCCCGGAGGGTAGGACCGGTGACTCCGTATTTCACACACTGATCCCGGGTGATAAGGCCGACGTCCCGGGCCCGGTTGATGAAGATGACGTTTTTGGTCACCAGGTTGTCGTAGTCGGTCCAACGGCTGCGGAGCCGTTTGACGAAGGCCCGGCACCCGGCGACGAACTCGTCGTCAACATCGGTGGGCACGCCGCCAAACCGGTAGTAGCAATAGGTCAAGCGGGAACCGGTAATCCGGTCAAGGAGGTCCAGGATGTGTTCCCGGTCGTCAAAGCAATACATGATGGGGGTAAAGGCCCCTAAATCCAAAAGATAGGCCCCGAACCACAGAAGGTGTGACGAGATGCGGTTGAGTTCGTTGGTCATCACCCGGATGAATTCAGCCCGCTCCGGCACTACCAGACCCAGGAGTTTTTCCACCGCCATGCAGTAGCACTGGTTGTAGGCCAGGGCGTGCAGGTAATCCACCCGGCCCAGGTTCGGCAGAAATTGCGTATAGTTGCGATTCTCCGCCATATGCTCGTGGCCGCGGTGGCCGTAGCCGATGACCGGCTCCGCCTGAGTGATGAACTCGCCGTCCATCTCGAGCAGCACCCGCAAGACGCCGTGGGTGCTGGGATGCTGGGGACCCAGATTCAGGGTATAGGTCTTTTCTTCTAATCCTAAGAGCTCAATCATTGCCCTGCCCCGCCTGGAAGTCTTTCAATAAGGGATGGAAATCGGCATCCTCCGGCAGCAAGAGCCGCTTGAGGTTGGGGTGATTAAAGAAATGGATGCCGAACAGGTCAAAGACCTCCCGTTCATACCAGTCAGCCCCGGGATAGACCTGGGAGATGGTGTACATGCCTTTTTTCTTGCCCAGGGGCACGTGTACCGCAGTGCGGCAGAGCTCGTCGAAGCTGGCGAAGTGGTAAACCAGATCGAAAGCTTCCGGAAAATCCACCGCGGTGAAAGACTCCAGGAAGCAACCCGCGTCCAGCATGGCCTGGGCTACCTCGACCATTTGAGCGGGCTCGGCCGTCACCTCCAGGTGGTATCCGGTCTTGGCGTAGTCGCCGTCGGCCACCATCGTTAGACCCACAGGGGCCAGGGCTCTTTTAAGATTATCCTTAAGCATCTCTGAACTTCCTGAGACGGCCCCGTTTGGTGATCTTTTCTTCCAGGAGGAGGATGCCTTCGATCAACCCCTCCGGGCGGGGCGGGCAGCCGGGAACGTAGACGTCCACGGGAATGATGAGGTCGGCGCCGGGTACGATGGCGTACTGGTTCGGATAATAGAAGGGGCCACCTGAGATGGCGCAGTTGCCCATGGCAATAACCCACTTGGGGGCGGGCATCTGTTCGTAGAGCCGCACCACCGCGGGGGCCATTTTTTTGGAGATGGTGCCGGCCACGATCATCAGGTCACACTGCCGGGGGGAGGGCCGGAAGACCTCGGCACCGAAACGGGCCAGATCAAACCGGGCCATGCCCACGGCCATCATTTCAATGGCGCAGCACGCCAGGCCGAAGGTCATGGGCCACAGAGAGTTGGCCCGGGCCAGATTGAGGGCCTCTTCCAGGACTCCGAAATGGATTAGGGGTTCACCTGTTTTCGTTTCCAACTGAACACTCCTCTGTTCCAGGCATAGATGATTACCAGGGACAGAATGCCGATGAAGATGGTTACTTCGATGAAGTCCCGCCAGACATAGCCCTTGCCGTAAGCTAACAGCACCGGAAAGAGAAAGAGCACATCCACGTCGAAGGCCAGGAACAGCAGGGCAAAGAGGTAGTAGATCACCGCCACCTGAATCCAGGCGCTGCCGATGGTGGGCATGCCGCATTCGTAAATGGCGTCACGGGCGGCGCCGTAGCTCCTGGGGGCGATCAGCTTGGCAATGAGGAGGGGCCCCATGGCGAACAGTCCAGCCGCCACCAGGTAGACGAGTACAAACGAAAAATCGCTCAAGGCTTGCGGAATTTCCAACGCCCACTCCTTGTGCTTTTTTATACAACCTCGACTTTTAATACCCCTTAGTCCATTTTAAAGTCAAGGCATTTTCCGAAAAGTTCAAATTTAAGGAGGAAAGGGGCCGAACTATGGTTAACATTACCCCCCCCTCAGTTTTGGAGTTTATACCCTAGATATAGAACCATGGTCAAGCCTTTTTTCTCAAAAAAGCGATAAATTTTTTCTGGGACTGCTTTACGCCTGAATCCGTTAACTTAACACTTTTCTCTTAACTTTAGGTTAACATTCTTAACTTAACAGCCGCTGAGAAAATGCAATCTGGTAATATTTTGCAGGCGGTTTTAGCGTGGACTATGGTACTATGATCAAGTGGGCTCTATGAGCCAATTCCGAGTCTAGTGGGTAAAGTTAGGGGCGCCCCAGAAAGGAGCAGGCACACGTGGCTAATTGGGAAGATTTGACCATGCCGGGTTTCGAAGCCTTGTTGCAAGAGACACAAACTGTCATTCTGCCCCTGGGGTCCCTGGAAGAGCATGGCCCGCATCTGCCTTTAGGCACTGACACCTTTCACGCCCTGGATCTGGCCCGGCGGGTGGCGGATTTGCGCCCTGTGGTGGTGGCGCCGCCGGTGTTCTATGGCATGTGCCGCTCCACCCGGGAGCATCCGGGTACGGTGAGCATCTCCGGGGACACCTTGCGGGCTCTGCTCGTGGACCTTGGCCGGGAATTCCATCGCCTGGGCTTGCGCAACCTGGTATTCATCAGCGGCCACGCCGGGGGCACCCATATGAGCGCCGTTGTTGAAGCCGGTGAACGTCTGCTGGCGGAGCTCCCCGAGGTCCGCGTCGCGGTGGTCAATCTGCTGGAATTGCTCCGGGAGGTTTTGACCGAACAACCGGACTTGGTCCAAACCAAAGGGGACTCCCATGCCGGGGAAGTGGAAACCGCGGTCATGCTGGCCGCTTACCCCGATCTGGTCCACGGTACGGCTGCGGAGGAATGGCCCAGTTTTCCCAAGTATGTGCTGGTACGGGATAAGCGACGCTACTGGCCGGGGGGGGTCTGGGGCAACCCGGCTCCCGCCACTGCGGCCCAAGGGGAGGCCATCCTGCGGGCCGAGGCGGTAAGATTAGTTAAGGTTATCAACACGTTAGATGAGGTGGCGACCGGTTAAGTTTTTTCCTTGACATTATCTCGGCGATATACAAAGATACAAGCACACAGAGGCGCGTAACGAGACTAGAAAGGGTTGTTTTTAAATGATCTCGGAAACTATCGAAAATCTTGCCGATCGCGTACTTGCGTATGAAGAATCCGATCTGACCGCTCTCCTTAATCATTTTAAGACTCGCATGGAAGAATTTGAACCGGGTCCCGACTGGGAACGGGCAGTGATTGCATATTTCTTGATTAATGGCGTCCGAGTCAAAAATGCTCTCAAGCAGGGCAGGATGAACAGCCGGGAGTTCACTCCGGGTTCTCGACCATCGTTGCGGCTGGTTAAAAAACGCTAATCGGCTGCACCCTTTCTGCATCCAACTCCAACTCCTGCCCTCCCTGCCGGGAAGGGTAAGGGTTTATTTTTTTCCTAACGCCCTAATTCGCTCTTGAATTTTGCCCCAAAATGCAGGACCTTACATATCGAGTCGTCTTTCAAAGCGACTCCTGTATCGACCTTCTTGCCGTGTGGACACATGAGCCCTTATAAAAAAATCTATGTGTGACTGCGACGTGGTATGAGCCATGGGAAAAATTCCTTGTTTCAAGGCGTATGACGTCCGGGGGCGGGTCCCCGAGGAACTTAATGAAGATTTGGCCTATAAAATTGGGCGGGCTTATGCCGCGTTTCTCTCTCCGGCCCGGGTGGCGGTGGGGCGGGATGTGCGCACTTCCAGCCTGCCGCTGGCCACGGCCCTGACCGCAGGTCTCAATGATGCCGGGGTGGAGGTCTGGGATTTGGGGCTGTGCGGGACGGAGCAGATCTATTTTTACACCTCGCATCTTGAGTTGGCTGGCGGCATCATGGTCACCGCCAGCCACAACCCGCCGGAATATAACGGCATGAAGTTTGTACGCGAGCAATCCCGGCCCCTGAGCGGGGACTGCGGCCTCAAGGAAATTGCATTGTTGGCCGCCGCTCCGCACCTACCGCCCCCGGCTCCATCCCGGGGCGGATTGGTTGCCACCGACTGCCTAAAGGCTTATATCGGCCACCTGTTGAGTTATATTGACCCCGGGGTCCTCAAACCCCTGAAGGTGGTGGTCAACGCTGGCAATGGCTGTGCTGGCCCGGTGCTGGACGCCCTGGAGCAACGCCTGCCTTTCCAATTCATCAAGATCCATCATGAACCGGATGCGACTTTTCCCCACGGGGTGCCCAACCCCCTGTTACCGGAAAATCGCCACGCCACGGCCCAGGCGGTGCGTGACCACGGCGCCGCGGTGGGCCTGGCCTGGGACGGCGATTTTGACCGCTGCTTTTTCTTTGATGAAGCCGGGACGTTTATCGAGGGTTATTACTTGGTGGGCTTGATCGCTCAGGCGCTTTTGGCGCGCCATCCGGGCGCCGCGATCATCCATGACCCCCGCCTCACCTGGAATACCATAGAGATAGTGCAGGCCGCCGGCGGCCGCCCGGTACTGTGCAAGACCGGCCACGCCTTTATCAAGGAGCGCATGCGCCTGGAAAACGCCCTCTATGGCGGGGAAATGTCAGGTCACCATTATTTTCGGGATTTCGCCTTTTGTGACAGCGGCATGATCCCCTGGCTGCTCGTGTTGTCACTTATGTGCCGCACGGGCAAACCCTTGTCGGCGCTGGTGGCGGAGCGCCTGGTCCGCTACCCGGTCAGCGGCGAGATCAACCGCACGGTCGCGGACCCCGATGCGGTTCTCCAACGGATAGAGGCGCTCTATCAGGCCGCAGCCGGTGCTTGCGACCGCACCGACGGCCTCAGTCTGGAATTTCCCTCCTGGCGGTTCAATCTGCGCAAATCCAACACCGAGCCCGTGCTGCGCCTCAATGTGGAAACCCGGCAAGACCCGGCGCTTTTGCAGGAAAAGACCGCGGAGCTTCTGGCCCTGATGGCGTGAGCAGATGGGCTTTAGGAGCGGGTTTTCAACCCGTCCCCGCCTGGTCATTTCTCCGGGCTGTCCCCTCAAAAATCAGGCCGGGTAGATATGGTCTCCCGGCAGGCCCCGGAAGGCATTGCGGGTGTCCACGATCAGCCGGGCCTGGGAGGCCAACCAGGGATAATCATAGGCAGAGTGGTCCGTCACCAATAACACCAGGTCTGAGTCCTGGAGAGTCTTTTCATTGAGCGGCGTCGAAACCATGTTGAAGTGGGGATAATGGCGCATCCCGGCACATCTGGGAATGTGCGGGTCGTTATAGCTGACGTCGGCACCCTCCCGCATGAGCAGGTCCATGATTTTGAGGGTCGGGGATTCCCGGAGATCGTCCACATCCTTTTTGTAGGCCAGCCCTAATACCAGGATTTTGGCGCCTTGCAACGGTCTGTGGTGGTCACTCAGGGCCTTGATGACCCGCTGTACCACGAAATAAGGCATCCCGGTGTTAATATCCCCGGCCAGTTCGATAAACCGGGTGGAAAAATCATATTCCCGGGCCTTCCAGGTCAGATAAAAGGGATCGATGGGAATACAATGGCCGCCCAGCCCCGGTCCGGGATAAAAGGCCTGGAATCCGAAAGGTTTGGTCTTGGAGGCCTCGATGACCTCGAAGATGTCGATTCCCATCCTCAGGCAGAGCATTTTGAGTTCATTGACCAGGGCAATGTTGACCGACCGATAGATATTCTCCAACAACTTGCTCATCTCCGCAGCCTGAGTGGAGGATACGGGGATCACCCGGTCGATCGCCTGGGAGTAGAGCGCCACCCCGTGGGCCAGACACGCTGGGGTCACGCCGCCCACGACCTTGGGAATGGTGCTCACGTGGTAAGTGGGGTTGCCCGGGTCTTCCCGTTCGGGAGAGAAGACGAGGAAAAAATCTTCCCCCACTCGGTAATTGCGGCTCAAAATGGGCAAGAGCAATTCCGCGGTGGTGCCGGGATAGGTGGTGGATTCCAGGGAGATGAGCTGACCCGGCCGCAGGCAGGCGGCGATATGCCGGCTGGTGCTCTCCACGTATTTCAGGTCCGGCTCCCGCTTGGAGGTCAGAGGGGTGGGGA
>DZCR01000208.1 GCA_022736495.1 Desulfobacca acetoxidans | reverse complement strand
CACCACCCTGATCCAGGGTAGCCTGCTCTCCTAAGCGGTTTCACAAAATGGTCAAATAGTCGGTCAAAATCCATATCGCCTCTTCGTAGATTATCTGCCCCCGATTGATCTTGGAACCTTAGAAACTTTGCTAATGGAGCCGCAGGCCATGCTTCCCGGGGGCAGACAGGGAACCGCAAGGCATCAATTATGGCTGACGGTTTTCATTTAAAGTTCACCGGCAAGCTTTAACACCGCGGTGCAGGTAACAGGACTGACCCAAAACCGCAAGTTCTGGAGGTTGTCGAGAAGGGGGGCGATCTCCTCGATCAGACCGGCTCGCTTGGCGGCCAGTAAGACTCCCAGGGTCCCGGTCAGGGGGATATGCAAAGCCTCTGCGGTGCGTCGGGCCAGGAAATCGTCCACAATTACCACTGCCCCCGGCATTTCCAGCGCCAGGGCCAATACGTGCGATTCTCCCGGCCCCAGGTCGGTCACCAGCGGCAAAACCGCCGCGCTCATCGGTTGACGGATGGTGAGCCACTCCAGTTTATCTACTTCAGGCACATCGATGCCCAATTTCTGCCCCGCAACCAACTCTTCCACCACCGCCGACGGAATGATGACGGTCCCGGCCAGAGCCGGCAGCAGGTGCAGCAACTTTAATTGGTGCAGGTACTGGAGAGGTGAAGTGTTGCAGATTACTTCAGGCAAGGGTTGTCTCCCGGCGAAGTTCCTCTTCGGTCAGATTGAAGGTGTCCACGCCATAATCGGCTAAGCGGGAGAGAAACACCACCCGAGGCACCCCGGCCAAACCAGCCGCCGCGCCGGAAGACATGCGCCCCAATTCAAAGAGCTTCACTGCGGCCGCCATACGGAGTTCTGCGGCCAGGGATTCAGGGGAAAGCTTGAGGGCCAACAGGCTTTCCGGCGGAACCTCAAAAGCGATGCGATTCATATCATCTCCTTTGGATTGCCCGGGATAGATTATCTCGCCGCCATCCATAAGATCATTTTATCACCGCGGCAGTCAATTTGCGACTGCGAGGCCTTTTTGCCCGTGAAGCATTGCAAAACCAAGACTTTGAACTTCTTAGTAAAGCACGCCTTTATCTTCAATGAGAACTGCTTAACGTTTTCAAGCCGTTTATCCAGGACCTCAGTTCTTTCTCGGCCAGGCCGGCATCGGTCAGTTCTTTTTCCTGATGGGCCACATAGGTGTTCCGAAAGTCATTAATGCTGGTAACCATGGACAGCATTTCTCGCCCGCCCTGGACCTTGAAGCCTGCTTTCACATACTCAAAAACCCCGCCGATCTTCGTGGTGTCGTTCAGGGCATAATCCATACACGAACGGAGCAGTCCCAGGGGGGAAAAGCCCGCTTGGAACACCAGGGTTTTCTTAAGGTTTTTGGACATGTTTTGATATTGAGGCCGGGCCTTGTAATCCACGTCCCCCAGGTACGGATCGAACCATGCCCTCTGCTCTGGGGCCGTGGGCGGCATATTAGGTTGCAATCGCCGGAGCATCAACCCTTTGGCGGCCTCATCCATAGAACCCAACAGGGCATTGAACACCGGGGCATAGTTCATGCCCTTGGTTTCCAGAAATAGGAAGAGGGTTACTGACTGTTCCACCGCCTTGCGGTATCTTGGCGGCAAGGCCTCCAGGGTAGCCGTATCCACCAGACTTTTTATCTCCGGCGCCTTTTCCACCTCTTCCGCTTCCCCGGTCATGAGCGGCACAAAGAGCGGATACCGGGCGGCTAAGTCCTCTTCGGCCAGGAGGTTTTGCAAGGCCGGGGCGCAGGTTCTCGCCAGTTCCCCCACCGAGTCCCCTGAGAGCCGTTCAAATACCCCTTGGGGCACGTAGAGGTATTCCCACTGGCAGGAGGGATTTGAAGCCGACTTGCACCAGGCCACCGCCGCCCGGGCCTTGCGGGGTACGTCTTGATCTTCCCGCCCCTTCGTCTCCACCAGGTAGTAGTTTCCATCTGTGCCCCTGATAAAGAAATCCGGCGTATAAAAGGCCAGTCGGCCCCCGGCTGCCAGATAATCAATCCGCAGGCACTGCGGCCCGCCATTCTTGGCAAAGGCCGCCACATCCGGGGCCCGATCGGTAAACCGGGACATCGCCACTTCCAACTCCCGGTTGCACGATACCAGGTTAAAGAGTGTCCTCCCGGCCTCCAGAGCCGGACGGCGTTCACTGTGGGTCACCTGATAGGGCTTCCAGTGGGCCAGGGACATGGGCTCTTCGGTGGGGGTTCGCACCTCCACCGTGGTGGTCCTGGCCCGAATCAGGGGTACAAACACCGCGCGGATATGTTCCCCCACATCGGCATCGCCCAGCCGGGGGATTAAAGCCGGGTCATAGAGATCGGTCTTCCGCTCAAACAGAATTTCTTCCAGACAAATCTGGATCAGGGGAGCCAGGGGCGCATGTAAGCCTCGCAACTTGCAGATTTGCTGCAATTGTTTCACAAAGTAGGACACCGCCCCCACCCCCGATTCCAGGAGCGGCAGGTTGATCTTCATTCTTTCTACCACTTCCCCGGTGAACAGGTGCCGCCCTTCATAGTCAATATCGGTTTTTCCCTTGCCGCCCAGGGGCAGGGGCTTATATTTGCTGAACTCCTGCCTCACATCGTCAAGGGTCAGCCCTTCCAGCTTCGCCAGCATCCGGTGCCCCGCCGTTAATTTCGGCACCAGAATGTCCAACTCCCGTAAGTCTTTCCGGCCCTCATCCGGGTATATGGAAATAGTCGTCGCCGGCACCCGGTCAATATCCACCATCTCGATGGGCAGCCCTTCCTGGGCCAGTTCCTGTTGATACAGGCTGGCAAAGGCCGGATGGTCCACCACCGTCACCAGTTCATTGGCCCCCTGGGTCCCCGGCGGGGTCATGCGGCGCAACCCCCGCCCCAACGTCTGTTCCGGCAGGATGTTGGCCTTAGAGCTATAAGGGCGCAACGGCACAATGGTGGTGACATTGCGCACGTCCCAGCCCTCCCGGAGCATCAGCACCGATACGATGCAATTGAAGGGGCTGCTGTTACTGTCCAGTTCCCGGCTGAGTTTCCGTAGCCTTTTTAAATCCTCATCACTGATGGCCTTCTCGTCTTCCACGAAAACTTCTTGAGCCGCGGCGCCCCGGCCAACCTTCTTGATCTTCCCTTTCAGATTGGTGTGCAGGTTGATGGTCGTGCCGTTCAATTCCTTAAAGGTTTCATCGGTATTGAACCGGGTGGCGATTTGATCCGCCGCCTCGGTGTCCTCGCACATGACGAACAGGAGAGTCTTCTTCCCGCTCTTCCGCCACTCTTCCCGGCTGGCCTTCCACCGTTCATATCCCAGGCGCAGATGTCTTTCAAACCGATAGGCCGCGTTATCGTCCGGCTGTTCCTCCAACCGGCGATCCGCCTTGCCGATAATCGGGGTCTTGACGATGCCCCCGTCCACCGCCTCCCCCAGGGGCGAATCGCAGATAATGTGCTTGAAATATTGCCCCTGGTTATCCTTGGGGGTGGCGCTGAAATCCAGTTGGGCCGTTAAGCCCCCGCCGGTGCGGGCCTGGATGGTCTCGTGCAGGTAGCGGATGGCCTCGTTCCAGGCCGAATCCGGGTCCCAGATATGATGCGCCTCGTCATTCAGCACCATCACCCGCCGGTGGGTCGTGATCCGGTCCCGTAACTCCGCCCCGGTATCCAGGGCGCTGGCCTTTGACACCGCCGGTCCCATCCAGGCGTAAGTCTCCCCATCCTTCTTTTTTTGCCGCTTGGAAGTATCAAACAGGCGATGGATGTTAGTCAGATAGAGAATTCCCCCCGTGGCCGCGCCGCTGGCTTCGCCTTGCAGCGTCACCGACATATTCCAATCGCCCCGCCACTCCGGGGGGATCAGCGGGTCCTGATCGAAAATATCCGCCCCCCCGCCCGGCGGTTTGAAATCTTCCTTCAGGCGTTCATAAACCGTCAGGTTCGGGGCGATCACCACGAAGTGCCGGGCCATATCCGAATCCGACTCCCGCAGAGCATGGAAATAACTCCAGACGATGGCCAGGCTCATCACCTTGGTCTTGCCGGCGCCGGTGGCCAGCTTGAAGGCGTAGCGGCTCCAGGCGTCCTCGTCTTCGGTGATGCCCAAGGCGGCGATTTCCCGGTCCGGGCCGCCGAATTCCGCCACGATCTGGGACAAATACTCCAGCCGCCGCACCTCCTTGAGGTAGACCAGGGTTTCCATGGCCTCCTGCTGGCAGTAGAAATAGCGGAACTCGAATTCTTCCCCCGCCGGGGTCTGCCGCCGGTGGCTCCGGCCAAACCAGTGATTCAGCAATATCTGGCTGGTGTCGCTGGCCCCGGCGTAAAAGGCCTCCCGCCAGTCCCGCACCGCGGCCCGCAGGTTCTGGGGCATAACCAGTTGGGAAGGCCGCCGCCCGTTGATGAGCAAGGCCGGTTCCCCCGGGTGCGGATTTTTCACCCGGTGCTGGACCGGTTCTTCCCAGGGGGCGAAGAGCGGCTCCAGGGCCCCGGGATTGATCACGGGTCCGGGGCTCATACCTCCACCTCCACCGTGATGCTGGTGTCGCAGCCGAAGGTGTCCACCACCTTGACGCCGGCCGTGTATCTGCCGGGCCGGGGATACTGGTGTCCGGCGGCGCTCACGGTCTTCAGGCTCCGGTCCTTGCGGGTGCGGTAGTCCTGCCAGTGGTGGTTAAAGGGCTGGCCCGGCCGCCAGTCGAAATCCACCGCCCAGAAGTCGATGAAGTCCATGCCGCTCTTCAGGGCCCGCGCCTTGATGGCCTCCAATTCCTTGCTGGGCACTTCCGCCAGGGAGGGCAGGAATTTGGTGAGCTTGATATCCACCGTCCGCCCGGCCCCCTTCCCCCGGTAAACCGGTTGGGCCTCCAAGACCGCCACTTCCAAAAAGGGCGGCGGGTTTTTGCGGTTCTTCTCCATGATCTCCCGGGGAATCTGCACCAGCTTGAGCCTGACGCCGAACTCCTTTTCCAGGGCCGCGGTGGTCAGGTGCAGGTCCATTTCGAACTCCCAGGCCAGGCAGTAGCACTCCCGCCCCCCGGCCTGGGCCACCGCCTGGGCCACGGCCTTGACCTCATCTCGGGTAAAGATGGAGTCGATGCCGTCCACGTGGCAGCAGGCCGCGCCTTTGCGCCCGTGGATCAAAGGGGACGGCGGGTTTTGCAGCACCTCGGCCCGGAAGAACTCCAGGACCACCCGCCGGTGTTCATCATCCGCCCCGTTCAGTTGGGCCTTTTGCCACCACTGCCGCTCATAGCGCCCCAGGTTATAGACGTCAAAGGCCCGGTAGGGCTTCCCG
>DZCR01000207.1:3965-5319 GCA_022736495.1 Desulfobacca acetoxidans | reverse complement strand
TGGAGCACCATTTCGGCTCCTGCATGATCAGATGCAGCCAGACCCGGATATTGGCGAGATGGGCCGGATTGGTCAGGGGCTGCCAGTCTTCGTCCACGCCGAGGACATTGGCGTACTGAAAACCAAACCGCACGACCTCCCACAGAAATGCCTCCACCATCCGGCTCTTGTTGCGGTCAAAGACCTCGCCCCCGAGTACCTGAATACACTGGAGAGAGGTATGGGGATACTTGCGGACATTGGCCCGCAGGAGCTGGAAGGTGGTGAGGAGAAACTGCTCGATCTCCTCAAAGCTCTGCTGCCGAATGAGCAGCACCAGACTGCGATTGATCTCGCGCAGGGTCTCCTCGTGGATCAGATAGAGCCCCTTGCTGTCCATGATCCGAAAGAGGAACAACAGCTTCTGGTTTTCGGCAAAGCGGTTGGCAGCAAGGAGAGAATCACGCCCCGGCCCTTCTCCGCTCCCCTCGACACTGGCCAGACGGGCCGGAATCTCCTTATACAGGCGGACAATATCGACATGGGACGGCAGGGTCAGGATTGTAGCCAATCCGGTGGCGGAATCAGTATCAATCTCAATGGCGGCAAGTCTCTCCAGATGCCTGTGCATGGCATCGTGGGAGATGGCTTCAAACAGCCGACCGGCATGAAAATCCTCACACAGTGCGCCACAACGACCAATAAACCAGGGAAGCGGGTCCTCTTCCTGCAACCAGTAGCCATAACTCCGACCGAGGATGATCCGCATGAGCGCGCCCATGGGATGATAATCAAAGGTTTGTTCTTCATCCCGCTGAAAATCCAATAAACGCGAGGCCAGCTTTTTCATGGGATGCTGCCCCTGGACAATATACATCATGATGAGCGGATCACTCTTATCGAGGGCCGCAAGGTGCTGGAAATAGTCGTTCAGGGCGGGCCCGAACCGTTGGAGGTCATGGGCATCAAAAAGCGAGAGCAGCTTTTCCACCCAGGCCAACTGGGACTCGATCGTCTGGATGAGCAGCGTTTCCTTCTTGGCCGAGTCCCGCACCGCCTCCAGGAACAGGCCGGAGAGCAGGGTAAAGGCCTCCGGCCCCTGGGCATGACGCTGATAATAACTGCTGTTTTTCAGACAGAAACTGCGGAGCTGGGGAATGAGCAGACCCCAGTTCCGGTAGGGATGGCAGATCTCATAAAGGAGATGTTCAAGGGTGGAATGAATCCCTTTATACTGGGCGACAATATCGAGCAACAGGCGAAACCGGGGATCAATGACCACCTCGCCCGCCGTCTCCGCCAGGTTGGCCTTCAGGGCATCAGACTCGATCTCGATTGTTGCGATTTTGCTCATGCTTTTCTATCCTGTTTGTTA
>DZCR01000207.1:0-3865 GCA_022736495.1 Desulfobacca acetoxidans | reverse complement strand
CCCCTTACAAAGGCTTATTGGCCTCCATGTGCAGGATCAAATCAAGCATCCGATTGGAATAGCCCCACTCATTGTCATACCAGCTCATGACCTTGACCGTGGTGCCGATCACCTTGGTGGAGCCCCCGTCAACAATGGAAGAGTGGGCGTCACCCTGGAAGTCAATGGAGACCAGGGGCAGATCGGTATATCCCAGATATTTATTGGCGGCCTGCTGCAAGGCCTGATTGACCTCCTGCACCGTCGTTGCCCGTTCCACCTCCATGACCACATCAACCAGTGAAACATTGGGAGTCGGCACCCGCACCGCCAATCCATCAAACTTCCCCTTGAGGGCCGGAATAACAAGGGCCACAGCGGCGGCGGCTCCGGTCTTGGTAGGGATCATCGAAAGGCCTGCGGCCCTGGCCCGGCGCAGATCCGAATGGGGGAAGTCAAGAAGACGCTGGTCGCCGGTATAGGCGTGGATAGTGGTCATCAGGCCCCGCTGAATCCCGAAATTGTCAAGGATCACCCTGGCCACCGGGGCCAGGCAGTTGGTGGTACAGGAGGCGTTAGACACCACATGATGAATGGTAGGATCATATTCATCCTCGTTGACCCCCATGACAAAGGTCTTGACATCGCCCTTGCCCGGCGCTGAGAGGATCACCTTGACGGCCCCGGCATCGATATGGCTTTTCAGCGAATCACTGTCACGAAAAATCCCGGTACATTCAGCAACATACTCCACCCCCATCTTTCCCCAGGGGATGTCCACCGGATTACGGTGACTGGAGACCGCGATAGGGCGACCATCAACGATGATGCCATTGGCATCGCTGGTCACCTTCTTCTCATAGATCCCCATGATCGAATCATACTGGAGAAGATGGCCCAGGGTGGCGTTATCGGTAAGATCGTTGATCGCCACCACCTCAATATCAGCAAAGGCCGGATCTTTGCTGATTGCCCGAAAGATATTTCTGCCAATACGCCCAAAACCGTTGATGCCAATCTTTATCGTCATAGCCAATCTCCTTGATTCTGTAGATACCATACAAAGTGCCGTTACGGCTTACTGAATTCCCTCGCCTCTTTTGCCTCTTGATACAATTGCAGATACTGCTTCATCACTACCTGCCAGGTATGCCTCTCCCTGATCCTCTCCACCGCCTGACGCTGCATCACCCGGATTTTGGCCGGATGTTCACGATAAAGAGCCATCCCCCGTTGCATTGCAGTACTTAACGCCGCCGGGGTATGTTTGATGTACGACAAACCGGTCTCTCCATCCACGACCTTGACCAAACCGCCCACCCGATGGACAATGGGCAGGTTGCCAAACAGCTGGGCGATAAAATCGGTCAGACCGCAGGGCTCGTAGCGGGAAGGAATCAGAAAAAAATCTCCGGCGGCAAAGACGCGGTTGGCCAGGGCCGGATTAAACCCCCGGAGGATACAGACCCGGCCCTTATTCTCTTCTTTTTCCGCCAAACGGGTCAGCTCCCGCTCCTCGTCATGGCCGCCACTTCCCAACAGCAGGAACTGAAATCCTGGTTCACTGGCCAGCAGTCCCCGTAAAGCAGCCAGAAGCACACCCACCCCTTTTTGCTCGTTAAGCCGACCGATAAAGGTAAACAGGGGAAGTTCCGGGGCAAAATCAAGGGAGCCGATCGGTGTTATCCCGCCCACCTCCTGCTTGCCGGTCAGTTCGCGCAACAGGGTCTCCTTGCAGAGGTGCTTTCCCGAGAGAGGGCCTTTGGCCAGGGGATTAAAAGGGGCGTCAATCCCGCTCTGGACGATATCGGCGGTATCAAACTCGGCCGGATCAATGCCGTTGGTCACCCCGGCCAAGACCACCCCCCGCTCCCCCAAGGTGTGACCCAGCCAGCCGGTCAAGACATCATCATCTGTTTCCTGCAACTCTCGGGCATACTGCTCACTGACTGTATTCATCACCGCGTAGGGGGCCGCCGCCAGAAAGGGATCAAAGCAGTCGGCCAGCCGGTTGCCCATAATAACCTTCCAGGGCAGGCCGGTGCTGGCATGGGCAAAGGCGAGATCTGCCACCTCCTGATGGTAACCCTTGCCAGCATTATGAATCGTCACAACAGTGGCTGTCTCGCGAAAAAAATGGCGGAGCCCGCTATTCTCATGGATCATGGCCGGCAGGACGGCGGTATGACCATCATGACAGTGGATAATATCGGGACGAATATCGAGCAGGAGCATAAGATCAAGCGCCCCCTTCTGGAGCAGGATATTCATGGCAAAATAATCGATATGGCCCTCTCCTGCCTTATGACCATGACCGCTCGGAGCGATCGGGACATCCTGAGCTGTCAGCGCCACAGCCTCATCTGCGGCCGTATAGGCATAAATTGCCGATTTGTCGGCAAAACGATCAGCCTCCAGGAGATACAGATGCACATTGTCAAGCTGGGCCGTCCACACCCGGACCTTTTCCCGTCGCTCGACGTGGACATAGTGAAGATCAACCTCATATTCGAGGGGAAGCTCAGGACGAACCGGGTCGGCCAGGGGGATAAACCCGAGGGCAACAGGGTCCATAAAGCCGTAACGGGGCATGACCACACTCACCGTCCGGTCTGACGAGGCGGCAAGCCCCTTGGCCAACTGCATGGCCACATCCTTGACCCCGCCCGCCCCTGCCAGATTGCCATACTCACGGGTCAACATCCAGATAGTGCGAAGAGCAGGGCTCACCGATTCGGAAACACGTTCTTTGTGCGCGCGCATGACCCTCTCACCCCTCCCGGCCTTCGACTGCCATCTGCCGCAGGAGATGATCGGCCAGCGTCAGTCGCACCATGGCCTCACAGACCGGAATGATCCGGGGGATGGCGGCAATATCATGACGGCCGCCGACCTTGATCGTCACCGGCTCATTGGCCAGATTCACGGTCTGCTGCTCCTTGGAGATAGAAGGGATCGGTTTGACCGCCACCCTGATCACCAGGGGCGCGCCATTGGAAATGCCGGCCAGGATCCCTCCGGCGTTATTCGACAGAAAACCAAAGGTGCCAATAGGGTCGTTATTCTCCGAACCCAGCATCTCGGCCGCTCCAAAACCGGCGCCGATCTCCACCCCCTTGACCGCGCCAATGGACATGAGGCCATGGGCCAGCTCGGCCTCAAGCTTGTCAAACACCGGCTCACCAAGCCCGGCGGGGCACGAAGCCACGATCTCGACCACCCCGCCCAGGGTGTCCCCCTGGGCCCGCACCGCTTGCACTCGCTCCTCCATCGCAAGCGCGGCCTCAGCATCCGGGCAATAATAGCTGTTGGTCGTAATCAGGGAAAGATCTCGCTGTCGCGCCTTGATCCCGCCCAAGGCCACGGTATAGGCGCACACCTCCATGTTATGCAGAAGCAGGAACTGCTTGGCAATCGCCCCTGCCGCCACCCGGGCCGCCGTCTCCCGGGCCGAGGCCCGACCGCCCCCACGATGATCGCGGATGCCATATTTGGCCAGATAGGTCACATCACCATGACCGGGCCGAAAAATGTCGCGCAGGTTATCATAGGACTTGGAATGGGCGTCCTTATTATAGATGGCAAGCGAAATAGGGGTGCCGGTGCTGCGCGGCAGCTCTTCGTCCACCGGGGTAAAAACCCCGGAGAGGATCTCTATCCGATCCGGCTCCTTGCGCGGACTCGAAGAGGCTCCCCCCTGTCCGGGCCGCCGCCGATCCATCTCGTACTGAATTTCCTGGGGATCAAGAATAATCCCCGGAGGACAGCCATCGATCACCGCTCCCACGGCCGTGCCATGCGACTCCCCCCAGGTGGTCACCCGAAACAATTTACCAAAGGTATTCCCTGCCATTTTTTCCTCTCAAGGTGTAGCAATTACGAATTA
>DZCR01000038.1 GCA_022736495.1 Desulfobacca acetoxidans | reverse complement strand
GGGCACCCGGCCGGTGATCTCCTGCAGGAGCCGGTTGAGGACTCCGGTGCCTACCCGGGTGCCGCTCTGGGCATGAATCGCCTTGATGAGCGGAAAAATTCGCCTCAGGTTATAGCCGGTGAGGACCGACACGGGCAAGACCGGGGCGTAGGCCATGAATTCCAGCCCCGAGGTGGCTTTTGCCAGGAGGGTTTTGGCCGCCTTGGGCTCGTCGCGCACCAGATCCCACTTGTTCACCAGCACCAGGCAACCCTTGCCCTGGTCCTCGATGAGCCCGATGATGCGCAAGTCCTGGCCGGTGAGGCCTTCGGCCGCATCCAGCATGAGCACCGCCACTTCGGACCGGGATAAGGCCTTGATGGTCTTCAAAACCATTTGGCGTTCCAGGCCCTGGTCCACATGGCTGGGACGGCGCAGGCCCGCGGTATCCACCAGGACGTAGTCCTCCCCTTCCCAGGTAAAGGAGGAGTCGATGGCGTCCCGGGTAGTGCCGGGTTGAGGACTGACCAGGAGGCGCTCCTCCCCTAAACAATAGTTGATCAGGGAGGACTTCCCGACGTTGGGTCGGCCCACGATGGCCACCCGGATACCCGGGGCCGGGGGCGAAAGTTCCTGGGGAGACGGCAGAACCTCTCCCAAACCCTCCAATAGAGCCCCCAGGCCCAGACCATGGGTGGCGGACACGGGGTAGAGCGGATCCAGACCGAAGCGATAAAACTCCGAAATCTGGGCTTCCAGGCCGGGGTGGTCGATCTTGTTCACCACCAGCAAAATGGGCTTGCCGACGCGCCTCAGATAGTCCACTACTTCGGCGTCCCCTTCCTGGGGGCCTTGGCGGCCGTCCATCACCAGAAGGATGACGTCGGCCTCCTCGACCGCTGCGCTGGCCTGACGCCGCACCGCCCCGGAGAGGTCTTCTTCCCCTCCCACCAGTCCACCAGTATCTACCAATAAGACGGGGTGGTCATCGAAGGTAAGGCTGCCGTAATGGCGATCTCGGGTGACCCCGGGAATATTGGCTACCAGGGCCTGGGAAGAGCGGGTAAGGCGATTGAAGAGGGTAGATTTCCCCACGTTAGCCCGGCCGACGATGGCCACCAGAGGTTGCTCGGCCGGAACCATAGTCATTTCTTGGGAGCAGCGGGGCTCTGCGCCAGGTTCTTGGGGGACCAGTTGCGGAGCAACTCCACGGCTTTTCTCAATTGGGGATCCTTATCCAACTCCTCCGGGGTGATGGGCTGATTCCAGGGCTTATCGGTCAGGCCTTCCCGACGCATATGTTGGGTGAGAAGTTCATCCCGCAATTGTTTCAGCGACTCATTCTTGGGAAGTTTCTTTTCTTCCACCACCACATCGGGATTGATCCCCTTCTCGTTAATAGTGACCCCGCTGGGGGTAAAGTAGAGCGCGGTGGTCAGACGCAGGGCCGAGCCGTCATCCAGGGGAATAATAGTCTGGACCGAGCCCTTGCCGTAGCTCTTGGTCCCCACGATCACGGCTCGCTTCTGGTCTTTTAAGGCCCCGGCCACAATCTCGGAGGCCGAAGCGCTGCCCTCATTAATGAGCACTACGATGGGAGCCGTGGTTAATTTCCCTTCTTCAGTGGGGCGGGCGTAAAACCGCATGTTCTGGTTACGGCTGCGCCCCTCGGTATAAACGATGAGGCCGGATTTCAAAAATTCATCGGAGACGCGCACCGCCTGTTCCAGCAACCCGCCGGGGTCGTTGCGCAGGTCTATGATTAACCCTTTGAAGGGTACCAGACGTTGCTTCATCTTCTTGAGATAGGCCTCAAGATCATGGTTGGTGGAATCCTGAAAGTTGGTGATTCTGACATAACCGATACCATCGGCCAGGATGCGCGCCTTAACACTGCGGATCGGAATAGTTTCCCGGGTGATCACCACATCTTTGGGGTGTTGGAAGCCTTCCCGGTTGATGGAAAGGGTTACCTTGCTCCCTTTGGCACCACGAATCAGTTTAACGGCTTCCATCAGGTTGATATTTTTAGTAGATTTGCCGTTAATCTTGACGATCTGGTCGCCGGCCTTCAGACCGGCTTGGTAGGCGGGGGTGCCCTCAATGGGAGAGACCACCGTCAGGATGCGGTCCTTCAGGGTAATTTCGATGCCGATGCCGCTGAACTTCCCCTTGGTTTCGATCTGTAATTCCCGGAACTCGTCCGGGGTCATGAAGGAAGAATGAGGGTCCAGAGTCCCCACCGCACCCTGAATGGCGCCGTAGACCAGGTCTTTGGTCGTCTTGGGCTCGGCATATTGTTGTTCGATGAGGGCCAGAGCTTGGGCGAAGACCTTCAAATTAGCGTCACTGATGGGAGTAGGAGCAAGCGACGCCTGCAAACCTGTAGCCGATCCCATAAGATCAGGGTTCTCGCCAAAGACCTGCGCGGGTCCCGGGAAATTCCACCCCAGAGCCAATCCCAAAACTAAGGCTACCCCACCCCAAAGCCATGATTTCCGTAACATCATCTGACTAGATCACCCTGAAGCTTGAGGCCAGGCCTGATGGATGATCAATCATCCAAGTTATCGGGCCGTCCCCGTGATATGATACTGATACTATGAAGCCTTTCCTTTTAAAGGCGGCTGTGGTTTCCCTGAGGCTAACAGGTCTACCGCCTGCTGGACCCAGAGGTCCCCTTCCGGAGTCATCACTTTAACGGGCGCCTTCTTTTCAGCCTTTTCGTCCTTGGGCGTAGCTCCCGGAACCGTAGGCTCCAGGCCTTTGCCCTGAATCTTCTCACCCTTAGGAGTATAACACTGGGCCACGGTCATCACCAAGGCAGAGCCATCTTCCAGGGGGAAGGCCTTCGTAAGGCCGCACAGGCCCAGGGTTTTGGTTCCCAAGAGGGTGACCCGCGACTGGTCCCGGAGGGCCCCGGCCATGATCTCCGCCGCTCGAGCGGTCCATTGGTCCACCAGCACCACCATGGGGGGCAGAGTTTTGAAGATTAGATCCCGCTCTTTGCCCTTGAAGGATTCCTCGCTTTTGGCAGAACGCCCCTTGGCTATTAAAATCTGCTGGTCACCCAACAGCAGGGAAGTGCTGCGTACCGCCTCTTCCATGGAACCCCGGGCATTGTTGCGCAGGTCCAGGACAATGCCCTTGATCGGCGGTTTATGCTGCTTGAGGTTCTTCAGCGCCGTGGCCAATTCCGTTGGAGTTTCAGTATTGAAGTAACGGATGCGCACATAGGCGACGCCGTGGTCCAGGTAGCGGCTGGTGACGGTGCTCAGCCCCAGAGGTTCCAGGGTAACGGTCAGATCCAGGGGTTTGACTTCGCCGTTGCGCAACACCTGCAATTTGATGGCGGTGTTCGGGGCCCCCTGGAAGCGCCGAGTAGCCTCCTGGGTGGTCAGGTTACGCACCTGATGCCCGTCAATCTTGATAATATGGTCGCCTGGCTTGAGACCGGCCCGGGAGGCGGGGCTGTCATCGATGACGCTGGCCACCGTCAGGAGATTGTCTTTGACGATCAGCACCACGCCCGCCTCGGCCGGCGTGGATTTATCTCCGTTGAGATAAGCTTGATACTCCTTGGCCGTGAGGAATGAAGAGTCCGGGTCCAAAGAGTTCATCATCCCCCGGAGAGAGCCCTGAATCAAAGTCTCTTCAGATTTGGGCCAGACATACTTCTGCGTGATTTCAAACAAGGCCTCGGTGTATAGGCGCAGGGAGTCGTATTTGGAAGGGGTGGCGGCCCAAACCGGCAGCAAGAAGTAGGCCGTCAGGCCCACAAACACCAGGATCACTACCAACCGGCGGAATGCCCTGCATCCGGAGCCGGGGATTTTCAACGCGTTAAGGTGCTTCACGGTGCGAACGTTACCTCCCTGCCATGCTGGGGACTTGCAGGTCCAGGAGTGGAGAGGCCTGAACGTTGGCCTTCCGCGCCATGACCTGGACAGCCGCCTGTTTGATATTCTCAGCAGTAAGCCCGTAATGTTTCAAGAGTTCCGCCGGCTTTCCCGACATCCCGAAGGTGTCCTGCAAACCAAGGCGCTTTATGGGCGTAGGGCAGTGTTCTGCGAGAATCTCGCTCACCGCGCTGCCCAAGCCGCCGGTGACCATATGTTCTTCGGCGGTGACCACCGCCCCGGTACGCCGGGCCGAGTCCACTACCAACTCCCAGTCCAGGGGTTTCAGACAACCCAGGTTGACCACCCGGGCCGCGATGCCCGCTTGGGCCAGCATCCCGGCTGCGTCCAGACAGGCCTGGACCATGATCCCGATCCCCATCAGGGTCACGTCCTGACCCTCCCGCAAGAGGCTGCCCCGGCCCAACTCAAAGGTGTAATCATCGTCATAGATGAGCGGCACCGCCATGCGGCCGGTGCGCATGTAGACCGGGCCTTGATAGCTGGCGGCCCAGCGGGTCATGGCCCGGGTTTCAGGGCCGTCGGCCGGCACCAACACCACCATGTTGGGCAAAATCCGCATCAGGGCCAGGTCTTCCACGGCCTGGTGGGAGCCGCCGTCCTCGCCCACCGTCACCCCGCCGTGAGAGGCCACGATCTTGACGTTGAGGCTGCCGTAGGCGATGGTCTGGCGGATCTGCTCCCAGGCCCGGCCGGTGGCGAACATGGCAAAGGTGCTGGCAAAGGGAATTTTCCCGCCCAGGGCCAGGCCTGCGGCGGTGCCCATCAGGTCCTGTTCGGCAATCCCCACGTTAAAGAACCGGTCCTTAAAAATCTTGGCGAAATGGTGCGTCTGGGTGGAGCCGGACAAATCCGCGTCCAGCACCACGATCTGGGAGTTCTCTTCTCCCAACTGCGCCAGGGTCTTGCCGTATTCTACGCGGGTGCTCTCTTTGGCTGACAAATTTTTCCTCATTAAAAAAGCTTACATATTGAAATTATATACACTTTTTTGAGTCTTAAAGCCCGCTTTTGTAAAGAGTTGTTTAGGGGGATTTGGCACATCGTTCAATACAATTCCAAAACAATTCTTTTCCCCAAAAATTCCATCTTGCGCGCAATTCCACTAAGGTTCCTCCTTCGACAGCAGGTAGAAAAACTGCCTCTCCCGATGGCTGGCCAGGGATTTCAGCAAGTATGTGGAAAGTCCCAGGTGGTTCTTCACTAAGACTAAAATGATAATAAGGCACAGCCGCACATGTTACCTCAGCGGGCGCCCGACGCAATACGCAGTCTGCAATTTGCTTGGGTGGCTTATTAGAATGAAGGGTATGAAAAGGGGCCTTGGCCCGAATATCGGCAGCTGTTGCACAGCCCAGACATAGCAATATAGGGAAAACCGACCATACCCTGAAAAAAGCTTTCATCCCCTCACCCAAGCATGAATCTGTTAAAGAAAAATCCCCCCTGGCCCCATTTATTAAAAGGGGGATAATTATCCCCCCAACTCCCGCAAGGCCTGCTGATACTCTTCCGGGTTGGGGGTGGTGCCGTGATATTTTTTCTGGCCCTCGAAGATGGACACCCCTTTGCCTTTGACGGTGTGGGCGATGACCATGCTGGGCCGGCCCTTGGTTTCCTTGCAGGCCCGGAAGGCCTCTTGCAGTTGGCCGATGTCGTGTCCGTCCACCTCAACAGTGTGCCAGCCGAAAGCGCGCCATTTGTCGGCGACGGGCTCGATGCTCATGACCTCGGCGGTATGGCCGTCAATCTGCAGGCGGTTGCGATCCAAAATGCCCACCAGGTTGTCCAGCCCGTAGTGGGCCGCGGTCATGGCCGCCTCCCAGATCTGCCCCTCCTGGACCTCGCCGTCGCCCATAAGGACGTAAACCCGGCTGCCGTGGCCATCCAGGCGAGCCGCCAGGGCCAGACCGTTGGCGATGGACAGGCCCTGCCCCAGCGAACCGGTGGGAATTTCCACCCCCGGAGTGCAGCCGGAATCGGGATGGCCTTGCAGGATACTGCCGAACTGCCGCAGGGTAGCAAGCTCCTCCCGGGGGAAATACCCCAGGCGGGCCAGGATGGCATAATAGGCCGGGGCCCCGTGCCCCTTGGACAGGATAAACCGATCCCGTTCGATCCAGCAATGGTCATCGGCCTTGGCGCGCATCTCGCCAAAAAAGAGAGCCACCAGGATATCGGTGGCCGACAGCGAGCCGCCCAGGTGACCGGAACCGGCCCGGTAGAGCATCTCGATGATGTCGAGGCGAACCTGGCGCGCCAGCTCCGCAAGATGGTCAGGTTCAGGAATAGCGGTTATCTCCTCTTCAGCTCATTACAGACGCCCGGGATAGTTCCCCGATATATTATCATTATGATTAACTATATCTAATCAGCAATGGTTTTTCTACCCTATTACTAAAAATTCCTTTCTGCATGATTAACTGGTTAATTTATTTATGATTGTTCTCTGTGGGGTTTTGTTAAGGCCCGGACAAGGTTGCTGGCAACTTTGATTTCCCGGCCGCGCTCCATCGTCCACCCCAGGGTGCGACTTCCGATTGAACCCGTAGATTTCAAAAGACGGATTTCTCTTGGTTCCCGGCTCCTCCTTTCAGTATAATAAAGATTGCCTGAATTGCTGCGCAACCACCTTACGGCCCTTGCCTGACGATACCGAGGAGCAATTATGGCCTTGACCCGAGATGAAGTGCTGCACGTGGCCACCCTGGCCCGCCTGAGTCTGGAGCCCGCCGAGATCGAACTCTTCACCCGGCAACTCAATGACATCCTGGCCTATGTGGAAAAGTTGCAGGAATTGGACACCGAAGGCGTTGCGCCCCTGGCCCACGTGATCCCGGTATTCAATGTCTTTAGGCAGGATGCGGTCACGCCGGGACTTGAACGGGAAGCCGCCTTGGACAATGCCCCGGCCAAAGAAGCTGGCGCCTTTCTGGTGCCCCGGATCATTTGAGAGGCGCGGGGTTCGGGTTTCAGGTTTTAGGGTTAAAAAGTCAAAATGTCAGGTGGGCATCGTCCGCCATAATTCCTATACTGCACAGGCGAGACGCCGGTGCCACCGATTTTCATGGAAACGGGCAGGTAGTGCATGGCAGAACCTTTATATAGCTTGAGTATCAGCCAACTGGCGCCGCTGTTGGCCACGGGCGCGGTGTCGCCGCAGGAGGTGACCGAGGCCGTGCTCACCCGCATCAAGGAGCGGGACGGCGAGCTCAATACCTATATCACCGTGGATGAGACCGGGGCCCGGGCCATGGCGCAAGAGGCCGCGGCCCGCCTTAAACGCGGCGAGGCTACAGCCATCACCGGTATTCCCCTGGCCCTTAAGGACGTTATGGTCACCCGGGGACTGCGCACCACCTGCGGCTCCCGCATCCTGGAGAACTTCGTGCCCCCCTATGACGCCACGGTCTGCGCCCGGTTGCGCCAGGCCGGCGCGGTCATCCTGGGCAAGGTCAACATGGACGAGTTCGCCATGGGATCGAGCACGGAAAATTCGGCCTTCGGCCCTTCCCGCAACCCCTGGAACCGGGATTACATTCCCGGCGGCTCCTCCGGCGGCTCCGCTGCGGCGGTGGCCGCGGATCTGTGCAGCGCGTCGCTGGGATCCGACACCGGCGGTTCCATCCGGCAGCCGGCGTCCCTGTGCGGGGTGGTGGGGTTGAAGCCCACCTACGGCCGGGTATCCCGGTACGGGTTGGTGGCCTACGCCTCCTCCCTGGACCAGATCGGCCCCCTCACCAAAGAAGTGCGTGATGCCGCCATTCTGCTCCAGGCCATTGCCGGCCACGACCCCAAGGACTCAACCTCGGTGGCCGCACCGGTGCCGGATTATCAGGAGCGCTTGGGTCGGGAGATTAAAGGTTTGAAGATCGGGGTCCCCAAGGAATTTTTCGGCGCCGGTCTCGACCCCGAGGTCGAGGCCGCGGTCAAAGCCGCCTTGCAGACGCTCACCGGCCTGGGTGGCGAACTCATCGAGGTGAGCCTGCCTCATACCAGTTACGCAGTGGCCGTTTATTACGTTTTGGCGGTGGCCGAGGCCTCCTCCAACCTGGCCCGCTACGACGGGGTGAAGTACGGCTTCCGGGCCGAAGGCAAGAATTTACTGGACATGTACGCCCAGACCCGGGCCCGGGGCTTCGGGGCCGAGGTGCGGCGCCGCATCATGTTGGGAACCTATACCTTATCAGCCGGCTATTATGACGCCTATTATAAAAAAGCTTCCCAGGTGCGGGCCTTGATCCGCCAGGATTTCGAGGCCGCATTCCAGCACTGCCAGGTGATCGCCACGCCGGTGGCTCCCACCCCCGCCTTCCGTCTGGGGGAAAAGGTGGACGATCCCCTCACCATGTACCTGTCCGATATCTTCACCATTTCCGCCAACCTGGGAGGTATCCCCGGGATTTCGGTGCCCTGCGGCTTCAGTTCTATGGGCCTGCCCATTGGCCTCCAACTCATGGGACCCGTATTCGGCGAAACGGACTTGTTCCAGGTGGCCTATGCCTTCGAGCAGGCTACTGAGTTTCACCGGCGCAAGCCCCCCTTTTAGGTTCATCGATGCCATCGCGGGTCCTGGCAAACCGGTTGTGGTCATTCCCGGTGAGCCCGTCGAGGATGAGCGCGCCCCGGTCTAAGAGATGTTGCGGAGTGCAATCATGAGTCAGACATTCAGGAGAACCGAGGCCTGCCTCCGACTGCTCATCCTTCTGGCGGTGGCCTTAGGGACTGCCGACGCGAGAGCCGCGGCAAGAGCGGCAGGCAGCCTCAGCCTGAACCGGGCAATTGATATCGCCCTGCAAGAACATCCCACCATCAAGCAATCCCGGGAAAATGTGGCTGCGGCGCGTTATAACATCGGGGTGGCCAGGTCCGCTTACCTGCCCCAGGTCAATTTCGTGTCCAACTATTATTACGGGAATGCCTTTTCTTCGACAGCGCGTAAGCCCCTGACCGCGGCCACGGGCGGTAATGTCAGCAGTGTGTCCAGCGCCGCCACGTCTCATTATTACTTTTATCAGTTTCAAGCCAACCAGCTCATCTACGATTTCGGCAAGACTCCTGGCCTGATTGATGAGTCCCGGGCCTCTTTCGGTCAGACCCAGCAGGATTACGCCGGTACCCGACAACAGGTGGTGCTGGATGCCCGTACCGCCTATTTCGGTCATCTGGCGGCGCAGCGGGCTCAAAAGGTCCAGGAAGAGACGGTGCGACAAAACCAGGACCTACTGAAACAGGCCCAGGGTTTTTATAAGGTGGGCTTAAAGGCCAAGATCGATGTGACCAAGGCCGAAGCCAACCTGTATCAGGCCGAGGCGAATCTTATTCAGGCCAAAAATAATGTAAAATTGGCCCAAGTCACCCTGATGACCGCGCTGGGTTTGAAGACCTGGCCCTTTTCCCAGGTAGAAGATGTGCTGGAAGTGACGACTCAGCCCCGCTCCCTGGAGGAGCTCAAAGCTTTGGCCCTCCAGCGGCGACCGGAAATTCAAAAGAACCGCTTCCAGCAAAAATTTAACGAAGCCGGCATTCAAGTGGCCCGGTCCGGCTATTTCCCCACGTTGACTTCCACTGCGGCCTACGGCTGGCAGAGCGTGGATCAACCCTTTGCCAACCTGCCCAGCAACTGGTATGTGGGCGCTGCGATGACAGTCCCCTTATTCGAAGGCCTCTCCACGGGCTATTCCCTCAACCAGAACAAAGCCCAATTGCGGGCCAGCGTTGAAAATTACGCAGTGCTGCGGCAAAACGTCACCAAGGAAGTCAATCAGACCTACCTGAACGTCAAGACCGGCTGGGAGCTCATCCGGGCCACCAAGAAGGCCCTGGAGGCCGCCCGGGAAAACCTGCGCCTGGCCTGGGGCCGCTATCAGGCGGGGGTGGGCACCATCATCGAGTTCACCGACGCCCAGGTGCAGTTTTCCCAGGCCGACCTCAATTTTGTCCAGGCCCTCTATAATTACCGGGTATACGAGGCCCAATTGGACAAGGCCATCGGCAAGGCGTTTTAAGTTTTCGATCCGCAAAAGATGATGCGGAGTTCGTGAATAGAGCAATTCATAATTTGAGATCCTGCGAACAGAGAAAACAGTCCTTACCAGAGTCCATGACGTTCCAGGTCCTGCCGCAACTCCTGGGGGGAGTGAAACTGCCAGGCCGCCAGTCCCTGACTCCGAGCCGCTTCCACAAAGGTCTCTTTATCATCCAAAAAGAGGATTTCCTCCGGGGGGCGGCCTACCCGTTCAATGAGGGCCTGGTAGATGGCGGCCTCCGGCTTGCGGCTGCCCACCTGATAGGATAAGATAAAGGCTTGGAAAGCCTGTAGAATAGCCCCAAAGCGTTCCCGGATATAATCAAAGTGCAGGGAGTTGGTATTAGACAGCAGAAACAGGGGAAAGCGAGGCGCCAGGCGGGCTACCACCGCGGCCATGGCGTCCATGGGGTCGAAGATGTCACGCCAGATTTCGCAGAACTGGGAATAGGCCATGGTGACCCCAAAGTGGGCCGTGACCCGCGCATAAAACTCCCGGGAAGTGATGCGGCCAGTATCGTAACCCGGCTCCAGGCTGGATTCAAACACCTGGGCATAGACCTCCTGGGGACTCAAGCCGGCCAGCGCGGCCACACGGCGGCAGAAGCGCAGGTGATCCACCTTGACCAGGACGTTGCCCAGGTCGAAGGTAATGGCGGTGATCCTAGGGGTGAATTTTTCGGAAACCATGCTGTTTATTTTACCTGCGTCGTTCACCGTGACAAGTCTCGCAAGCCGTATTATAGTAGATTGCAGAATTAATCGGCACAACCAGCAGGTTCAACTGCTGTCCTGAAAATCATGGCCAGGCGTGGCCGGGGCATTGGGGGAATTTACCACCCTTTTGCGATCCCTGGCTGCCCACAGCCAAAATCCGCCAAAGGGAGGTGTCGGATGGCGCGCCCAAGGAGCTGGACCTGGACTGTAATAATTAGTTTATTGGTGGGGAGCGCGGCTGCTACGGTCTTCTGGCTGTACAGCCCCTATGGCCATGAGCAGTTGGCCCAGCAGTCCCAGCCGCTCATCGCGGAGGTGAAGGGGGGATCCCTGCATTTGAAAAAATCTGCCTCCCAGGCCACCGGCTCCCGCTTCCAGATGCTGACCGATGGCAAGCAAGTCTTCGTGGTGGACCTGCAGGCCGGACGAGTCTGGCGATATTTCCACCAAACCAAAGAAGAAGGCTTCAGCCGGGAAGACGAAGGCTTCCTGCCTGTGCCCTTTTATTATGCGGGTAAGAAGCATTATGCCGCTTCGGAGATCGAGCCGCCCGCCGAGGCTCCGGGCAATCCGGTTACGCCCGCACCGGAGGCGAAGTAGCCCCCGTGAATCGCGTCTGGCGGCATGATCTGACCTGGGCCGCACTTATCCTGGGGGTAGCGATGTTAATCGGGCTCATGCAGCAGTGGCCCCTGTTGCGGCAGTCCTGGCAGGGCGAATTGTCCGTCCGTCTGGAGCAGGCCCGGCACCAGCGCCGCCAGGAACAGTTTCAGGGGGTCCAAACCGTTAACCTGGCCCAGGCCTACGCCCTCTTTCAGCAGGGTAAGGCATTGTTCATCGACGCCCGGCCCGTCGAAGAATATGCGGAAATTCATATTCCCCAAGCATTGAATATCACAGTAGAAATGCTGAATAACGGTCTTACTGATAAAATGGCCGCGTTTGCTAAAGACCGGGAGATCGTGGTGTACTGCAGCCAGGCCAGTTGCGACTTGGCGCTGAAGGTGGCAGAGAAACTGCAAGCCTTGGGATTTTCTCGGGTTATGGCCTTTGAAGGGGGATTTCAGGCCTGGGACCAAACCGGCTACCCTGCGGATACGAGTAAATGAGGGCGTAAAGGGGAAAAATCAAGAAATTTTTCTATATAGCTCAGATTGACTTTACGACGAAAAGCTATAGGAAGATCAATAAGGATTTTCCTTTTCCCCTTCCCCCTCTTTTTTGGAGCTTGACTTGCGATTAACTAAAAATCTGTTGGTTCGCCGCACTCTGGAAATAGTCTTAGGCTGTCTCTTTTTTTATGTTGGGTTGCAAAAAATCCTGCACCCTTATGAATTTGCCGAAGCCGTTTTGGCATACCGATTATTGCCCGAGATTTTAGTGGGTGTGGTCGTAGCAGTGCTGCCCTGGGTGGAGCTCGCATCGGGACTCTGCCTGGTGGCGGGACTGAAAAGACGCAGTTGCCTGCTTATCCTGTCCGGGTTGCTGACCGTTTTTCTGGTCGTCATCCTCATCACCATGGCCCGGGGCCTGAAAATCGACTGCGGCTGCGGCCTCTTTTCCCAACGGCAGGTGGGTCCGGCGGCTATCCTGGAAGACCTGTTCCTGCTGGCCTGGGCCACGGGGTTATATGGGTGGGAGCATTTGACCTCGGGTTATCTCTCTCTGAGCTTTGCTCCGAAAACCGAAAACTGAAAACCGACCTGATATATGGCCAAATTCTTCAATTTTTACGATCCCCTGGAAAAACGTTACGTCTTCAACAGTTTCCTGGTGGTAGTGGGGCTGGTGGAGATCCTCATTTTAGTCTTTACCCTCATCTGGCAGATGGATGAAGGCATCTTTACCGACCATCCTCAGATTATCGAGTTCCCCTGGAGCCAATATCTGCTGGCCGCGTTCATCGCGCCCATCGCCCTACTGTTTCTCTTCGGCGTCATCATCCAGGGCTTCGATCTCCTCTGCCGGGACGCCCCCGCATCCATCCCCGGCGTCTCCGGGGAAAAATGGGGCGCTCGTTTCTGGCGGCTACGCTATCTCCTGGGGCTCCTGGTCTTCATGGCCGTCCTGGCGTTCGTCCTGCGGGGTCCGGCCGCCTTGTCCCTGGTGGCCGCGACCATCAAGTTCATCGGGCTGGGGGGCTCCTATGTCCTTATCGCCCTGATGGCTCTGGCTCTCCTGTACTTGCCGCTGCGGCTCTGGCTACGCTACCGCCTCCAGAAAAAGGCCATGGAGTATCAATACCTCTTGACCTTGGCGGAACGCCACGGGGTGGTGGTGGTGGACCCCAAGCTCCATCCGGAACTGGCGGCGGAGTTGGAAGAGAAAAAAAATTTAGCCGCACCAACCGTAACTCTCCTGACAGCTCCCGATTTTTCCGCAGAACCGGGCCCCAATAAATCGGACTTGTGAAATTTTTCCTTTACAGCCGGTGCCATTCTAGGGTATGAATTGACATTCAGCTAGCAGATTGCTCACAGAACTATGAAGCGGCTAGGGGAAGTAAAGCGCATTTAACTTCGCAGTTTTGGGTATCGACCTTAAACCTTTAAGGAAATCATTACGTTATAGGAGGGCAGGGGACAGTATGGATATTATGAGTTTCGCGTTGATTTGTGGCGCAGTGGGCGTGGCCTATGGCCTGTTCACCACCACCTGGGTCCTGAAACAGGACGCCGGCAACCCCCGGATGCAGGAAATCTCTGCGGCGGTCCGGGAAGGCGCCAATGCCTTCTTGAACCGGCAGTATAAAACCGTAGCCATGGTGGGCGCGGTGGTGTTCGTGCTGCTGTTCGCCCTGGGCAAATACACCGCCATCGGCTTTGTCATCGGCGCCGTAGGTTCGGCCCTGGCCGGCTACGTCGGCATGTACGTGTCGGTGCGGAGCAACGTGCGCACTGCCCAGGCGGCCTTTACCAGCATGGCCCACGCCCTGAAGGTAGCCTTCCGGGGCGGTTCGGTGACCGGTATGCTGGTAGTAGGTCTGGCCCTGATTTCCGTGGCCAGCTATTACAAGTTCCTGATGGCTGCGGCTCCCCATGAAGCCATGCATGCGCTGGTGGGACTGGGCTTTGGCTGCTCCCTGGTGTCCGTGTTTGCCCGTTTGGGCGGCGGCATCTACACCAAGGCTGCTGACGTGGGCGCCGACCTGGTTGGTAAGGTCGAAGCCGGCATCCCCGAAGACGACCCCCGGAACCCTGCGGTTATCGCTGACAACGTCGGGGACAACGTGGGTGACTGCGCCGGTATGGCCGCCGACCTTTATGAAACCTATGTCGTGACCGTGGTGGCCGCCATGCTGTTGGCCTTCACCGTGTACGGCGCCGGCTCCAACGCCATCGTCTTCCCGATGGTCATCGGCGGCGTGTCCATCATCGCCTCGGTTATCGGCACCTACTTTGTCCGGTTGGGCAAAGGCGACTACGTCATGGGCGCCCTCTATAAGGGCCTCATCGTGTCCGGCGTCCTGGCCATCATCGCCTTCTGGCCCCTGGCCAACAAGTTCATGGCCGGCGTCGCCTCCAAGGCTATCAAGGGTGGCGCGGCAGGCTTTGCCATTCCGCCCATGAACGTCTTCCTGCTGGCCGTCATCGGCGTGGCCCTCACCGGCCTCATCGTGGCCATCACCGAGTACTTCACTTCCAAGAGCTTCAACCCGGTTAAGTCCATTGCCCTGGCCTCCACCACCGGCCACGGCACCAACGTCATCCAGGGCTTGGCCATGTCCATGAAATCCACCGCGGCGCCGGTTATCGTCATCGTCGTGGCCATCCTGGCGGCCTTCCATCTGGGCGGCGGTTTGGCTCACCCCGGCACCGGTCTTTATGCTATCGCGCTCACTGCGGTGGCCATGCTCTCCATGACCGGCATCGTCGTAGCCATTGACTCTTACGGTCCCATCACCGACAACGCCGGCGGCATCGCCGAAATGGCGGAACTGCCGGATGAGATCCGGAACATCACCGATCCTCTGGATGCGGTTGGAAACACCACCAAGGCCGTCACCAAGGGTTATGCCATCGGTTCCGCCGGTCTGGCCGCCCTGGTGCTCTTCGCCGAGTACTCCCGCTCCTTCCCCGGCGTCATGACCTTTGATCTGTCCGATCCTCGGGTCATCGCCGGCCTGTTCATCGGTGGTCTGCTGCCCTATTTCTTCGCCGCTCTGTGCATGGAGGCCGTAGGTAAGGCCGCCGGCGGCGTGGTCGAGGAAGTCCGCCGTCAGTTCCGGGAAATCCCCGGCATTATGGAAGGCACCGGCAAACCCGAATACGGCACCTGCGTGGACATCGTCACCAAGAGCGCTCTGCGCCAGATGATGCTCCCGGCCCTGATCCCGGTGCTGGCTCCCGTCATTGTCGGCTTCATGCCTGGCTTGGGTCCCGTGGCCCTGGGCGGCATGCTCATCGGCTCCATCGTCACCGGCCTGTTCCTGGCGATTGCCATGACCTCCGGCGGCGGCGCCTGGGATAATGCCAAGAAGGCCATCGAAGACGGCCTCTACGGCGGCAAGGGCTCTGATGCCCACAAAGCGGCAGTCACCGGCGACACCGTAGGCGACCCCTACAAAGACACCGCCGGCCCCGCCATCAACCCGATGATCAAGGTCGTCAACATCGTAGCCCTGCTCATCGTACCGCTGCTGGCGAAGTAAGACACGTAGGGTGCGCCCTGCGCACCTTGTAGGGAAACACAAAGCCGGTCCCGGCAACGGGGCCGGTTTTTTTGTGGGCGATGACATCGGCAATTCAGGGAAATTTGTGGTAATATGCCGAAAGTGGAGGGAAACCCTCATGGGCCTGAACGAGCTTTTGCGGGAAAAGCGGCAGGAAATCTTGGCGATCGCCGCCAAGCACGGAGCCTATAACGTACGCGTCTTCGGTTCCGTGGCCCGGGGCGAAGCCGGGCCGGAAAGCGACGTGGATTTTCTGATCGATGCTGGCCCCCACCGCACCCCATTTTTCCCTGGTGGTCTCTTAATGGACCTTGAGAAGTTGCTTGGCTGCAAGGTGCATGTGGTCACCGAAAAGGCAGTACATTGGTATATCCGTGAGCGGGTCCTCAAGGAGGCCAAGCCATTATGAAAGACGACCGCCTCTATCTGATCCACATTAGCGAGTGCCTAGAGCGCATCGAACGGTTCATTTCCGGGGGCAAAAACTCTTTTATGGCTTCCGATCTTATTCAAGGTGCGGTGCTGCGCAATTTGCAGGTTATGGCAGAATCGACAAAGCGGCTTTCGGATTCTCTCAAGGCCAAAAAACCGGAGGGGGAATGGGGCGAAATTGCGGGGTTCCGCAACATCCTTGTGCATGATTATTTTGACATTGATTTGGAAGCAGTCTGGGAAATCATTGAAATTGACCTGCCTAATCTCAAACGTCAAGTTCAGGAACTTCTACGGGAAATGGGAGGGGTGTAGATGAGCCCTTGGAAAAACCAGCTTTTCTTCGGGGACAACCTGGACATTCTACGCAGCGGCCGCATCCCCGTGGGCAGTGTGGACCTGATTTATCTGGACCCACCCTTCAACTCCAACGCCACTTACAACCTACTCTTTGCCGAAAAGAGCGGCGAGAAGTCCGCGGCCCAGATCACCGCGTTCGAAGACACCTGGCACTGGGGGGAGGAGGCCATGGCCGCCTACGACGACGCCATGAAGCTGGGCGCGCCCCGGTTGGCTGAACTACTCCAGGCGTTACGCGCCTTTTTGGGCCAAAACGATATGATGGCCTACCTCACCATGATGGCCGTGCGCCTGGTGGAACTTCACCGGGTCCTGAAGCCCACCGGGAGTTTGTATCTGCATTGTGATCCTACCGCGAGTCATTATTTGAAGTTGGTTTTAGATGCGATTTATGGTCCCCAAAATTTTCAAGGTGAAATTATCTGGCGTCGTACTGCCGCCCATGTGACTGGAATCAAATGGCCCCGCCTTCATGATGTGATTTTGAATTATGCCAAGGATTTGAAGAATGTAAAATTCAATAAATTGAAAATGTCCCCTGATGAAGGATGGATAAAACGGGAGTATCGGTTTAAGGATGAACGCGGAACCTATATGTTGGATAACTTAACTGGAGCAGGTACAACCAAAGGACCTAGTGGCCTCCCCTGGCGAGGGGTGGATCCGTCAAAGATTGGGGCAGGTCGACACTGGCGTTATCATCCAGATACTTTGGATAAGTTGGATTCAGAGGGAAGAATCTATTGGCCTGAAAATGGAAGATATCCAAAGATAAAACAATATCTCCATGAGACTGGTGGAACGGCAATTGGTGATCTTTGGGCGGATATTCAAGTAATTGGGAGGACATCCGCCGAACGCCTGGGCTACCCCACCCAAAAACCTGAGGCCCTCTTAGAGCGCATCATCAAAGCCTCTTCCAGCGAAGGCGACCTCGTCCTGGACCCCTTTTGCGGCTGTGGCACCACTATTAGCGTAGCCGAGCGCCTAAAGCGCCGCTGGATCGGCATCGATATCACGTACCTGGCCATTAATCTCATCAAGAGGCGTCTGAACGACAGCTTCGCTCCTGAGGATCGGACCGATTATGAGGTTATCGGTGTCCCCGCGGATGCCCACTCCGCCGCCGCCCTGGCCGAAGTCAACCGCCACCAGTTCGAGTGGTGGGCCCTGGATTTGGTAGACGCGGCCCCGGCTCAAGACAAGAAGAAGGGCGCGGATCGGGGAGTAGATGGGGTCATTTATTTCCAGGAAAAGGACGATGGGCCGTATCATAAAATCATCGTGCAGGTGAAGAGCGGACACGTGAGCGCCAAGGAGGTGCGGGAATTGGAGGGGACTCGACGCCAGGAGAAAGCAGAAATCGCTGCCCTACTCACCCTGAAGCCGCCCACCAAGCCCATGAAAGAGGCAGTGCCCGCCGACAACTATGTTTCGGCGCTGTTTCCGGATTTAAGCTTTCCCAGGGTGCAAATTCTGACCATCGCCGAGTTGTTCGCCGGCAAGCAGTTGGAGTATCCCCGCTGGGTGCCGCCCAAGACCTTCAAAAAAGCGGCCCGCCGCCGCAAAGGCCCCACGGATGAAGAACGGCAGGGGGAATTGCTGTGAAACTGCGCTTGTAGGGACGCACCTAAATGTGCGCTCTGGGGCGGACAGGCAGGTCCGCCCCTACGAAAAACCGTCAAGCGGTTTGGTAATATTAATATTGATGATCTTGAATCTCGCAGGGAAAAATGTAGGGTGGGCACTGCCCACCTTCATTTGTTGGAGGGCAGTGCCCGCCCTACACGGAAAAGGACAGCCGAGGCGGCTGTTTTACATTTTTTCTTAGCGTCCTTGTGTGAGACGTTTCATGCTTCATTGTGCCCAAAATTCCACCAACCGAAAACTGAAAACTGAAAACCAAAAACCCTTCCTTTCAGACTGGCCTCTCCTCCTGGGCTTGGGACTGGTGGGGTTGGTGCTGTTTTTCTACCAGTTGGGCGCGGCGGGCCTGATGGACCCGGACGAAGGCCGGTATGCCGAGATCGCCCGGGAAATGCTGGTCACGCGCGATTGGCTCATCCCCCACCTCAACCGGTTGCCGTATCTCGAGAAGCCGCCCCTGGTCTACTGGCTTACGGCCATAAGCTTCAAGGTCTTTGGATGCAGCGCGGCCGCGGCCCGTCTGCCGGTGGCCTTGAGCGCCCTGGCCGGGCTGTTTCTGGCCTACGGGCTGGGCCGGGCCTTGTGGGGCCCGCTGCCGGGGGTCCTGGGCGCCCTGGTCCTGGCCACCACGGCCGGCTACGTGGCCCTGGGGCGGATCCTCACCCTGGATATGACCTTCGCCTTCTTCCTGAACCTGGCCATCGGCCTGGGATACCTGGCCTTGAGCCGGGAACGCCCCCATATGTGGTCCTGGGCTTATGCCGCCCTGGCCCTGGCGGTCCTCACCAAGGGGCCGGTGGCGGTGGTGCTGGCTGGGGTCATCTGGGGTCTGGGGCTTTTGTTAATCAAAAAGGCAAACGGAGTGCTTCACCCCCACCCCACCCCTACCCCATCACGGAGGAGGGAGCAAGAGGAAGCGATTTCCTTCACGCCAATATCACCCCCGCCCCCGTCCTCCCCCATCACGGAGGATGGATTGAAAGTGGGTTACGCGTCTAGGGCCCAATTAAGATCCCTGCGGCGGCTCTGGAAATCCCTGTTTCAGCCCTGGGGCTGGCTCCTCCTGGCGCTCCTCACCCTGCCCTGGCTGGCGTACGTGCAGTGGCGCTACCCAGAATTCTTCCAATTTTTTATCATTGAACAGCATTTTGGCCGGTTTCTGACCCCGGCCATCCACCCGGAGCCGATTTATTATTACATTCCCATTCTCCTGGGGCTGTTGCTGCCCTGGACCTGGCTTTTGCCCTGGGCGCTTGCAAGCGGGAGCCGCTGGCGGGACCGGGACTGCCGCTTCCTGGCAATCTGGGCCGCGGTAATCCTGGTCTTCTTTTCCCTGTCCCGGGGCAAGCTCGTGCCTTACATCCTGCCAGCACTCCTGCCCCTGGCGTTAATTCTGGGGCACAGCCTGACCCAACTGACCGGCCCCGGCCGCCTGTCCTTTAACAGCCGGGTCCTTAAGACCAGCCTGATCCTCTGGGCCATCACAGGGGTGGCCTTGGTGGCCCTTAACTTCTGGCCTCCTGAGCCACTGTCCCGAGCCCTGTCCCGGGCCGGCCTGGCCTCCCCGTTTCTTCTCATGGCCTGTCTGATTTTTGCCCTCACGCCCTTGGCTGCTTTACTTTGGCGCCACCTGGGGGCGCTGCTGCTCGGGGCTTTGCTCCTCAGCGCACTGCTGCCTACGGGCATCGACCAGGTAAGCCGGGGGCGCTCTTTCCAAAAAATGGGCCTGATCCTCAAAGAAAAATGGGAACCTGGGGCGGCCCTGGTGGGGGTGCAGCTCTATGCTCAGGGACTGAGCTTTTATAGCGGCCACATCTTCCATCTTTTGGGCTGCCGCACCGAACTTGACTTCGGGGAGAGGCTGGCGCCAGAGCTTGGCTTATGCCTCCCGGATAAGGCTGCGTTGCGGGCTTTTACCGCAGCCCGCCCGGTGACCTTCTTTTTTCTGAAAGCCGATGACCTGTCCTGGCTGGCCGAAGGCTTGCCGGGCACATTTCGTCGGGTGGCCTCGCATAAAGATTGTATTTTGGTAGCTTATGAAGGAAAATAAATAGTTATGGCATCGCGGTCGATAGATTTCAAAAAGCCCGATCTTTACGGAAAACTGAAAACTGAAAACTGAAAACCGTATTAACCATCATGCCGCACATCCTCTACCGCTATATAGTCCTGGAGATCCTGCCCCCCTTTGGCGTGAGTCTGCTGGGATTTACCGCCATCGTCTTTTTGGGACGCATGATGAAGGTCACCCAAATGATCGTGGTCAAAGGCGTGGGGATCATCGACGTCCTGAAAACCTGCGCTTTTCTCCTCCCCTATCTGCTGGTGTTCACCCTGCCCATGGCGGCCACGGTGGGTATATTGCTGGCCATGACCCGGCTGTCCGTGGACCAGGAAATGACTGCCATGAAGACCGCAGGCTTGAGCTACGGCCAACTGCTGCCGCCGGTCTTGGGGTTTTCGCTGGCCGTGGGGTTCCTCACCCTTGGGCTCACGGTGTTTGCCAGTCCCTGGGGACAGCAGGCCACCAAGGATTTGCTCATGGATGTGGTCAAGCGGCGGGCCGACCTGGGCATCAAGGAACAGACCTTTAATACTGATTTTAACGGCCTGATGCTCTTTGTGAACCAGGTCGCCCCCAAGGGAGGCCACCTGGAAGGGGTTTTCTGTTATGATTCCCGGGACTCGGAGAATCCCCTGACCATTTATGCCGAGCAAGGCGACCTGAGCTACGACCGGAAACAAGAAACCATGCTCATGCAGCTCTATAAGGGCCGCGTGATCCGTTGGGGCCAGGAGGGGAACCGCTGGCAGACCCTGGAGTTCAAGTCCTATCAACTGCCTCTGGAGGTGTTCAGCTTTGCCCTGAAAGGAGCCAAATCCGAGTCGGAAATGTCCTTGAGGGAATTGTGGGCTACCATTGCCGCCAATCCCCGGGGCTCGGACCCCTCGAACCGGGCCCTGGTGGAACTGAACCAGCGTTTTGCCTTGCCCGTGGGCGCGGTGCTGCTGTGCTTGATGGCCATGCCTCTGGGTTTGAGTCCGCTGCGCCATGGCCGCACCTGGGGCCTGATCCTGGGCCTGGTAGTATTTCTGGTGTATTACGTTATCTTTACCGCATCCTGGCGCCTGGCCGTCAATGCCCGGATCAATCCAGCGCTGGCCCCCTGGCTCTCCAATTTCCTGTTTTTCTGGGTAGCCATTTATCTCTGGCGCCGGACCGTGCGGGAACTGCCCCTGGTACCCGCCCGCTGGCTGGTCCGGGGCCGGCGCCGGCTGAAAGCCGGAAGTCAGCCGAGCTAAGGGGAAAGTCAGGTTTTTTCTCTTTACGCCTCTTTCTTATGTCCGATAACATAGTAAATTGCACAGATAATGTGACCACAAGGGGTGAGTTATTTCAGGGTTAAAAACGCTTCAAGGCGCCCGGGTGTTGATCACCGGCGGCGCGGGGATGATCGGCAGCACCATCGCCCACCAGGCCGCGGCCCAGGGGGCCGAGGTGAGCATTCTGGACGCCATGCTGCCGCTCTATGGGGGCAACCTGTTCAATCTCCAGGGGATTCTCGAACAAGTCCGGTTTATCCCCGGTGATATTCGGGATTTGGACCTGATGCGACGGGTGGTGCCCGGATACGATTATATTTTTTCTTTGGCCGGCCAAGTGAGTTATGTGGACAGCAACACCGATCCCCTCCTGGACTTGGAGATCAATTGCAAAGGGCATCTTCAGGTGCTGGAGGCTTGCCGCCTGGAGAACCCCCGGGCCCGGCTGCTCTTTGCCAGTTCCCGGTTTGTCTATGGCCGCATCGAATACAACCCGGTGGATGAAGGCCATCCGTTTAACTGTTTGAGCATTTACGGCATCCACAAACTGGCGGGGGAAAAGTATTATCGCTTCTATCAAGAGGCCCATGGTTTGCCCACCGTCAGCGTGCGCATCGCCAACCCTTATGGCCCCCGCCAGCAGATGAAACACAGTAAATACGGTATCGTCAACTGGTTCATCCGCCTGGCTCTGGAGGGGCAGCCGCTCCCGGTATTCGGGGAGGGCCTACAGCGCCGGGATTATATCTTCAATGAAGACCTGGCCGCGGGGTGTATCGCGCTCATGGTGAGCCCGGGAACCGAAGGCCAGGTTTATAATCTGGGCACCGGCACCGGTGTGCCGTTGATCGACATGGCCCACCTGGTGGCTGCGGCCGTGCCCGGCACCGAGGTGCGCCAGGTGGAGTGGCCCCAGGATCGCTATTTTGTGGAAACCGGGGATTATCTCAGCGATATCACCCGGATCACCGCGGCCTCGGACTGGCGGCCACGCACCCCCCTGAAAGAAGGAATTGAACGCACCGTGGCCTATTATCGGGAGCATCGGCAGGAATACTGGTAGGGATAACCTGGACGGGTGGGCTCCGAGAGATAACCTGCTTGTCTGGTTAGGAATATAAGGATTCATTAATGACCGCTTGGACCTCTGACATCAAGAACCAGACGTTTCTGGTGACCGGCAGCGCCGGGTTTATTGGCTTTCACGTGGCGCAGGCCTTGCTGGCCCAGGGCGCCCCGGTCGTAGGGCTGGATAATTTCAATGATTATTATTCCCCGGCCCTCAAACATGACCGGGATCAGGAACTGCGCCGCCACCCCAATTTTGTCTCTGCCAACGCCGACCTGGGCGATCTCCCGGCCCTGGAGGCCCTGTTTACCTCCCACCGCCCCCAAAAGATATGTCACCTGGCCGCCCAGGCCGGGGTGCGCTACTCTCTAATTAACCCCTTTGCCTACCAGAAGTCCAACCTGGAAGGCTTTCTCAATCTTTTAGAGCTGGCGAAGCGTTTCCCGGTTGAGCGCCTGGTCTATGCTTCCAGTTCCAGCGTCTACGCCGGCTTGACCGAAATGCCCTTTGCCGAAACCCAGCGCGTGGACACGCCCATCAGCCTCTATGCCGCCACCAAAAAGGCCAACGAGCTCATGGCCCATGCCTACTCCCACCTGTTCGGCCTGCCCACCGTGGGCTTGCGGTTCTTTACGGTGTATGGCCCCTGGGGGCGGCCGGATATGGCCATGTGGCTGTTTGCCGAGGCCATGCTCCAGGGCAAACCCATCAAGGTCTTTAATTATGGCAAAATGCAGCGGGATTTCACTTACATTGACGACATTGTCCAGGGCGTGGTAGCCGCGCTGATGGTTCCCGGCTTGGACCGTTATGAGATCATCAACCTGGGAAATCACCGGGCCGAGGAACTGGCCAAGGTCATCAGCATTCTGGAAGCGGAGCTCAAGGTCACGGCGGAGCAGGAACTTTTGCCCATACAACCCGGGGATGTCCCGGCCACCTATGCGGATATCGCCCGGGCCCGGACCAAACTAGGCTTTGCGCCGACTACCTCCATAGAGGTCGGCATTCCGCGCTTTATCCGGTGGTATCTGGATTATCATCGTCTGCCGCGCCGGTAAAGGCTGATAACTGCTCTCAAGCGAAATGGATCAAGCTATGAATTTGTTGGAGAAAATTAACAATAAGCAGGCATTGATAGGCATTATCGGCATGGGCTATGTGGGGCTGCCACTGGTTTTGCGCTTTTGCGAGGTGGGGTTTCCGGTGCTGGGTTTCGATACTGACGCCCACAAAGTCGATCTCTTGAACCGGGGCGAGTCCTATATCAAGCATATTCCGGGCCCTCGGCTGGCGGCCTTGCTGAAACCCCAAGATGGGCGGGGACAGTTTGCCGCCACCCACGATCAGAATCGTTTGGGCGAACCCGATGTCCTGATTATCTGCGTCCCCACCCCTCTGAC
>DZCR01000206.1:4037-5357 GCA_022736495.1 Desulfobacca acetoxidans | reverse complement strand
CTCCCGCCACAGATCGGCGGGCTGGACCATAGGCATTAACAGCTCCAAGGCCCCGGCCCGATTCATCTCCTCGCGGACGATCCGCTCCACCTTGCGGATAGCGGCCAGGCCAAAGGGGAGATAGGTGTAAACGCCAGCCGTCAATTTCCGGATATAACCCGCCCGCAACAGCAAGCGGTGGCTGACCACCTCGGCCTCGGCCGGAGTCTCCTTCAGGGTCGGGACAAAAGTCTGTGAATAACGCATCTATTTCTCTTCTTCTATGAGTTTGAGTTCATGGAGAAAGAGTGCAAGCAGCTCTTCCTCTTTTACCTTTTTGTAAAGTTTTCCCTTCTTGAAAATAATGCCGACCCCATTCCCGCCGGCCACTCCGATATCGGCCTCTTTCGCCTCACCGGGGCCATTGACGACACAACCCATGACTGCCACCTTGATCGGTTTGGTCATGGTCTGCACGTAACGTTCCACCGTCTCGGCCAGGGTAAAGAGATCAATCTGGGTGCGGCCGCAGGTGGGGCAGGAGATGAGTTCCGGGCCGCGTTCACGGATCTTGAGGGAGCGCAGGAGTTCAAAACCAACTCGGATCTCTTCCACCGGATCCCGGGTCAGAGAGATACGGAAGGTGTCCCCAATCCCCTGATACAGGAGGATTCCCAGGGCGACACTCGATTTGACAGTCCCTCCAATCAGGCCGCCCGCCTCGGTGACCCCCAAATGCAGGGGATAATTGGTTTTTTTGGCCAGGGCCTGATAACCGCTCACCGTGGTCAGGGTATCGGAGGATTTAATGGAGATCTTGATCTCGTAAAACCCGAGTTCTTCAAGCAGGCGGACATTACGAAGGGCGCTCTCAATGAGGGCGGCAGGGTTTTCCGGGCTGGGATAGCCATGGATCTTCAGCAGATCCTTTTCAATGGAGCCGCTGTTGACCCCCACCCGGATCGGAACATGATGGAGCTTGGCCGCCGCCACTACCCGAGCCAACTTGACCGGGCCACCGAGATTGCCGGGGTTGATGCGGATGGACTGGGCCCCATGTTCCATGGCAGCCACGGCCAGACGATGGTCAAAGTGGATATCGGCAATGAGGGGAATGGAGATCGCCTCCCGAATCCGAGTCAGCGCCGCCGCCGCCTCAAGATCAAGGACGGCCACCCTGATCAGCTCGCACCCCGCCTTTTCCAAGGCGTGAATCTGGGTCACGGTGGCATCGACATCTCTGGTGTCAGTATTGGTCATCGACTGCACCGTGATGGGACTTCCGTCACCTACGGGCACATGGCCAACCTGGATTCTCCGGGTCTGGCGCCGTATAATCAT
>DZCR01000206.1:0-3937 GCA_022736495.1 Desulfobacca acetoxidans | reverse complement strand
CCAGGCTCAACTCCGCATCCGAGGCCCGGACATACAAAGGGGCAGCGGTGGCAAGATCCAGACACTGATCCTGTTGCAGCATTTCACCAGCCAATAACCCCAAAGCACCGGCGCTGGGGTAGTGCAGCGTCCTTGGGGCGCTGATAAACCATGGCCCCAGGGCATCCTGCCACAAATTGCCATAGGCCATAACCGCATCGCCCACAAACACTACCGGCTGTTGTATTTCAGCCGCTAATTTTTGCGGGCTCAGCACCCGGATCATGCCGACCCGACGGGGAATCCCTTGCCCGTCAGCCCGATAAAAGCAACCATAGACCTCTTTTTTACGGGCATCCAGGACAGCGCAAATCAAGTGTTCGCTCGTGCAATGAAAGGCCAGGCCATCAAGGGTTGACACACCCAGCAAGGGTTTACCGGTAGCAGTTGCCAGTCCCTTGGCCGTGGCCATGCCGATCCGCAACCCGGTAAAACTCCCCGGGCCGATACTGACCGCCAAGCCCTCCACCAAAGACAAATCAGTTTCCGCCTCCGCCAACAACCAGTCAATGGCCGAGAGCAATCGCCGCGAATGGGTCACACTGCTGTTCAAAGACAGAGAAGCGAGAACCTGCCCGCCCTGGCCAACGCCAGCACTGCCCGCGCTCCCACGAGTCAGGGCCAGCCCACTGCAATTGGTGGCAGTGTCAATGGCCAGGATCAGGGGCGCACCGTCAATCATTTGGTAAAGATCCGCAACAGATCATTATAAAAAACAAACAACATGAGTGAACCCAGCAGGACCATGCCGATCTGTTGGGCCACAATCTGCACCCGCTCAGATAACGGCTCTCGCCGCACGGCCTCAATGCTCAAAAACATGAGATGGCCGCCATCTAGAACCGGCACCGGCAACAGATTCAAGATGCCGAGATTGACGCTGAGCAATCCCATGAAAAAAACGAGATGCACCCAACCCGCCGCCATTTGCTGGCCGGCAAGCTGGGCGATAAGGATTGGCCCGCCCAGTTCCGACATCGGCACCACCCGCTGAACAAGCTTCACAAAGCCCATAACGGTCAGCGAGATATACATCCAGGTTTGGGCAAAGGCGGCCTGCAGGGCCTGAAGCACGCCCACCTTTTCATAGACCACGGCCTCGGCCTTGGACACCCCGATCATAAAGCGTTTCTCGACAACCTCGCCAAAGACATTTTTAACGCTGTCAATAGCCGGGGTCACCGTTACCGTGACCTGCTCTTCCCCTCGTTTGACCAGAATAGTAAGGGGCTTGCCGTCACTTTCCTTGACACTTTTCAAGACCTCAAGCCAGCCGGTCACCGCTTTCCCATTGATCTGCTCTATTGTATCGCCGCTCACCAGTCCGGCGGCAGCAGCCGGAGATTTTTCATTCACCTGGCCAATAGTCGTGGTATCCTTGGAATCTGGAACACCGATGGCGATAAACAGGCCACAAAAGAGGACAAGGGCAAACAGGAGGTTGAAAACCGGTCCGGCCAGAACGATAAAAAAGCGTTTCCACACCGACTTGTGGGCAAACGAACCCTGCTGATCAGAAGGAGTCACATCCTGTTCATCGGGGTTTTCCCCAAACATCTTCACATACCCACCCAAGGGAAAGGCACTGATCAGATATTCGGTTTCTCCATAGGTCTTGCCGATAATTTTCGGGCCAAAACCAAGCGAGAACTTGAGCACCTTGACCCTGAAGAGCTTGGCAAAGAGGAAATGACCCAGCTCATGCACAAAAATAAGCAGGCCCAGAACAATAATAAACGAGACGACAGTATTCATTTCAGATACGTTTCCTTGTGGGAAAAAAGAAAGCTCAAGAGAGCTCAAGAGCAATAAGACGTTCGGCCTCGGATCTGGCCCTGGCATCGGCGGCAAGGATATCGGCAAGCGAGTCTTCGCTGGTGTTTACGTTGTCACTCCGCACCATCTCCATCACCTTGGTCACAGTGGCGACAATCCCCGGAAAGGACAAGCGGCCTTCAAGAAAGGCGGCGACCGCCACTTCATTGGCGCCATTCAAGACTGCTGGCATCACTCCCCCTTGTTGTAAGGCAAGGAAGGCCAGGGCCAGAGCGGGAAAACGCTGGTAATCGGGTTCCTGGAATTGCAGATTTCCGCATTGGGAAAGTTGCAGCGGTTTAAGGGCCAAGGGTAAGCGCCGGGGGTACGAGAGGGCGTAAGCAATGGGTATCCGCATATCGGGAATCCCCAGTTGAGCCACTACCGACCCATCCTGAAACTCGACCAAAGAATGGACAATCGACTGCGGATGCACTACCACCTCGATGGCGTCAATCGCCATATCAAAGAGCCAACGCGCCTCGATAACCTCAAGCCCTTTATTCATAAGGGTTGCCGAGTCAACCGAAATCTTTCTCCCCATATTCCAGTTGGGGTGGGCCAGGGCCTGATCCGGGGTAACATGGCGGAGTTCTTCGGCTGTTTTATTCAGAAACGGGCCGCCTGAGGCGGTGAGGATAATCTTGGCCACATCTTCACGATGCCCAGCCTCCAGGGCCTGAAAGATGGCGCTGTGCTCGGAATCAACAGGCAGAAGTTGCACATTATGACGCTTGGCCGCCGCCATAACCAATTTGCCGGCCATGACCAGGGTCTCTTTGTTGGCAAGGCCAATATCTTTACCGGCCTCAATGGCAGCCAGGGTCGGCAACAATCCGGCGCCCCCGACAATTGCCGATATAGTCATGGAAGCAGGCGCCAGGGTTGCCACCTGCACAGCGCCTTCCGGCCCCCAGACAATCCGGTCTTGAAATATTGCAGGGACAAGGGCCTTAAGCTTCTCGGCATGTTCAGCATCGATCACCGAAATCAGTTCGGGGGAGAACTCCACCACCTGACGATGCAACAGCTCCACATTCCGACCCGCAGCAAGCCCAACTATCTTATACTGTCCGGGAAATTGTCGGACAACATCGAGCACGCTCGTACCGATTGAGCCGGTCGAACCCAAGAGTGACAGATATTTCATGGGATCACCACCAAGGCGCCGTGTAGCCCCTGATACCCAAGCAATAAATAGTAAAGAACCGGACCGGCAAAAAGAAGGGAATCGACCCGATCAAGAACGCCTCCATGGCCACCCAGCAACGTCCCGGAATCTTTAGTAGAAGTCGCCCTTTTAATAATAGATTCGGTCAAATCACCAATAATGCCGACCCCGGTCAACAGAATCGCCGCCGGAGCCAGAAATAACCAGCTCACCTGAAGCCGCAGGACAAGGGCCATAATGATCGCCAGAATCACCCCGGCAATCATCCCTCCGACTGCCCCCTCCACGGTCTTTTTAGGACTTACGGCAGGACAGAGTTTACGCCTTCCGAAACGCCGCCCGGAATAATAGGCCCCGGAATCGGAACCAGCAGTAATCGCCGTCAACACCAGGATCCAACTGCTGCCTTCGGGAAGCTGTTGCAGCAAGAGCAGATGAGCGCCCAAGAATCCAACATAGCCCACGCCAAAGAAAGCCCGGCTGAAAAACAGCAACGGATCTGGCAACTGGCGGTAAGAGTAAAGTATGTAAGCACTCAACAACAGAAAAGACAGGAGGAGGCCGCCGGTTAACCCAAGAGACGGAAAGCAACCAGCACCGAAAGAGGGAAAGAGAGAAAGGGCGATAAAGACCATCCGAAAACCAAACCCCTGCTCAGGGAAGACCATCCTCGCATATTCATTGGCGCCGATCCCGATCACCAGGGCCATAGCAAGAAAGAACAACAGAGGGGAACCATACAGAAGCAGGAGCAACCAACAAACAACGAGGGCAAGACCGGGAAGCAATCGATTCATATTTTTCCACAAAGACACCAACCAGAAGTTGCGACTCCAGCCAGAACCTTCATCCTGTGATACGCCGGGCATCCGGCAGGTGTAGAGGCACCGTTAAATACCCATGAAGATTTAG
>DZCR01000205.1 GCA_022736495.1 Desulfobacca acetoxidans | reverse complement strand
TGGTGGAGGCGGCGGGAGTCGAACCCGCGTCCGCCAATAGTCCCTGGAAGCTTCTACATGCGTAGCCGCTGTTTTAATTTCGCCCCAAGAAGGCTTCCACCGGCAGAATCCTTAGAGGCTAGCCCACCTTAAATTTTCGTCCGCCAACCCGCGGGCCTTGTTGGCGGCTTTGCCGGGATACCGTCATCTGGGGCCCTCTCCCGGCGTCGAGCCTCAGATGCTAGCCTTAAGCGGCTAGAGCGTAGCCGTAGTTGTCGGCAATTATGGTTTTCCTACCCGTTTTACGAGCGGACAGGACCTCGGCATGCAACTTACAGTTCCCTATTTACGTCGAAGCCGTTACGCCCCCTTTAATTAAATTATAACCATTATTTGGCTTTTTGCAAGCCCCACGCGTTGGTCAGGCGGTACTCCGAGCCGAGGCGGTAGTTTTCATGAAGACTGCTGCATGATCTGCCGGGCCGCTCCCATCAGCCGGTACACCGAAGCGCCGGAGAGCGCGGCGATGTCTTCGGTGGGAAAATAACGGGGAATGGTTTCATCGAACAGGATATTGGCCTCAGGGGAAAATTCCTCATCCCCGCCCCAGAGAACATGGGTAATGGGAACCCGGGGAAAAGCCAAAAATGATGCCGAAGCATCGCCCAGCGACTGGGGCTGGCCTCCCAGGCTCACTGCGACTTTGAGATAGAGTTTCAGGTCGCGGCCAAAGGTTTCCAGCAAGGGGGTTTTGGCTCGGGAGACGAAGGCTGACCAATAAAACCCACCTTCAGGAATCTCCCGGAAATCGATGGCCCGGCCGGAAAGGGGTTCCCCTGAGGCGTGGAGCAGGTAGTGTAGGACGATGATCTGCTCCGGCAGGGAAATCTCTCCCTGGCCAGTGGCGGGGGTCACGCTGACCTCCGGCCAGGTGATACGGCGTCCCTGGCCGAAATAGGGCACGATGAGGCCGTCCTGGGTATCTTCCACAAAGTATTGGGCGCCGGTGCGGGCCTCCAGCCGCTTGGGATTGATCTGCTTTAATTCCGCCACAGCCAGGGCGATGGCTGCTTTATAATCATCGATGCGGGGCATACCGCCTCCTTCACGCATGGTCTCGAATCAAGAGGGGCGGTGTCTGTCTTAGCGCCCGACTTCTGAATCATATTAAATTATAGCGAAAATAAATTTTTATTGACATGGGGGCGGAGATATTTTAGGCTGAAAGCAGTCGAGGAATTCAAGCACATGCAATCCACCTGGCTCCGGACCGCCGAATATTATTTTAGCTATTATTATTTTACCGGGCCAGGAGTGCGCCTCGACTTTTAAAAGAATGTAGGCATAAACTAAAAACCTTTTAAAAGCCGTGGCGCAGGCGAGGCGACCGCGGCTTTTTTTATTGACCGTGGTGCAGGGCTTGGCGGGCCAAGCGGCGAGGGAGGAAGACGTGGTCGGCAAACAGATTCGCATGGAACGCATTATGAACCGGGACACCGGGCGCACGGTGATCGTCCCCATGGATCACGGCGTCACGGTGGGGCCCATCGAAGGCCTTATCGACATGAAAACCACCGTCAATGCGGTGGCCACGGGCGGGGCCAATGCCATTATCATCCACAAAGGGTTGGTAACCAGCGGCCACCGCCGCCGGGGCAAGGACGTGGGGCTGATCATTCACCTGTCGGGCTCAACCGCACTCTCCCCCTATCCCAACGCCAAGACTCTGGTGTGTACGGTGGAGGAAGCCTTGAAGCTGGGGGCGGACGCCCTTTCCATTCACATCAATATAGGGAACGGCTCCGAACGGGAGATGCTGGCCGACTTGGGCCGGGTAGCCCGGGACGCCCGGGAATGGGGCATGCCGCTCTTGGCCATGATGTACCCCCGGGGCGAAAAGATTAAGGATGAATTCGACCCGCAGATTATCATGCACGTGGCCCGGCTGGGAGCGGAGCTGGGCGCAGACATCGTCAAGGTCTCCTACACCGGTTCGGTAAAGTCATTCCGCAAGGTGGTGGCCGGCTGTCCGGTGCCGGTGGTCATTGCCGGCGGCCCCAAGATGAATTCTGACCGCGACATCCTGGAGATGGTCCAAGGAGCCATCGAAGCTGGGGGCGCCGGCGTGTCCATCGGGCGCAACGTCTTCCAGCACCGCAATCCCGCCCACATGGTGGGCGCCATCAGCATGCTGGTGCATGAAAATTCCGGCGTCGATGAGGCCCTGGCCTTTCTCCAGGCCGGGTGAGAAAGGCGCGGCCATGAAAAAACTCTGGGTCAAAATTGACCCCTGGGACAAAAAGCTCGTGACTACCGCCCTGGAGAGCGGGGCCGACGCGGTGTGGGTCCCCGAAGGCCGGATGACGGAAGTCAAGGCCCTGGGGCTCATCACCGTGGTGGCCCCGGACGGCGATCTGGTGCCCGGTCAAGACGTCCAGGAAGTCATCATCTTGAGCACCGCGGATGAGGCCGAGGTCATCCGGTTGGCCCGCCAGGGGCCGGTGATAGTGCGCACGCCCGATTGGACCATCATTCCCCTGGAAAATCTGGTGGCTCAGAGCGGCAACATCTTCATGGAGGTCAGCGATAGAGACACCGCGCTCACCGCCCTGGGAGTCCTGGAAAAAGGGGTGGACGGGCTGGTGGTCACCGCTGCCGGCCCATCAGTGGTTAAAGAGATCGCCCGCCTGGTGAAAGAAGCTTCGCCGCCAGTGGCCCTGACCACGGCCCGCATCACCACCCTGAAGTCCCTGGGGATGGGCGACCGGGTCTGCGTGGATACCTGCAGCAACATGGGGCCGGGAGAAGGCATGCTGGTGGGCAACTCCTCCGGGGGATTGTTCCTGGTACATGCCGAATCCCTGGAAAATCCCTACGTCGCCCCTCGGCCCTTCCGGGTCAACGCCGGACCCGTGCACGCCTATATCCGGGTTCCGGGGGATAAGACCCGGTATCTGGGGGAGCTTAAGGCCGGGGACGAAGTCCTCCTGATTAATCACCAGGGGCGCACCACCCCCGCAGTGGTGGGCCGGGTCAAGGTGGAACGGCGCCCCCTGATGCTGGTGCAGGCTGAGGCCGGCGGTCGCGAAATTGCCACCATTTTGCAAAACGCTGAAACCATCCGCCTCACCCGACCGAACGGTGAGGCCGTATCCATTGTCGCGCTCAAACCCGGGGACGAAATCCTGGTGGCCCTGGAAGAAACGGGCCGCCACTTTGGCCATAAAATCCAGGAAACCATCCTGGAGAAATGACTATGACGGAAAAAGAAGTCATCCGCAACCAGATTGACGCCCTGGACCAGAAACTCCTGAACCTGCTGAACCGTCGTCAGACCCTGGCCCAGGCCATCGGCCAGATCAAAAACCGGGAAGGCCGGGGCACCCTGGATTTTCAGCGGGAAGAGGAGGTCCTGGCCCATCTCATGCACCTGAACCCCGGCCCCTTGAGTCCCTCGGCCCTGCGCAATATCTTCCGGGAGATCATCTCCGCCGCCCGGGAAGTGCAGATGCCCTTCGGGGTAGCGTTTTTGGGCCCTGAGGCTACCTTTTCCCACCTGGCGGCCCTGAAAAAATTCGGCCGGGCCACTCGCTATGGCCCCATGAGTACTATCCAAGAGGTCTTTGCCGAAGTGGAGAAAGGCAAATTCCAATACGGCGTGGTGCCCATCGAAAATTCCACTGAAGGCATCGTCAATATCTCCATGGACCTCTTTGCCGAGACTTCGGTGAAAATTTGCGGCGAGATCTATCTGGAAGTCTCTCACGACCTGGTATCCAAATCCGGGCAGCGGGCTGATATTGAGGTGATCTACACCCACCCCCAGGCCCATGCCCAGTGCCGCGGCTGGCTGGGGACCCATTTGGGCGAGATTCCCATCCTGGAGGTGGCCTCCACCGGGGTAGCGGCCCAAAAGGCCGCCAAAAACCCCAACGCCGCGGCCATTGCCAGCGCCTTCGCGGCGCCCCTTTATGATCTGCGAGTGGTGGAATCCCGCATCGAAGACAACCCCGGCAACGTCACCCACTTTTTTGTCATCGGCTCCGACTCTCCCGGCCCCACCGGCAAAGACAAGACCTCCATCCTCTTTGCGGTGGACAATATCCCCGGGGCCCTGTATAAAACTCTGCGCCCCCTGGCGGAACGAGAACTCAACATGACCCGCATCATCTCCCGGCCCGCCAAAAACGAGGCCTGGCGCTATCTGTTCTTTGTGGATGTGGACGGCCACACCACCGAACCCCAGGTGGGCCAGGCTCTGGAAGAAGTCGAAGCCATCAGCGCCCATTTTAAGCTCCTGGGCTCCTTTCCCCGGGCCGCAGGGGTGGAGAATCTCAGTTGACGGTTTTCAGTTTTCGGTAAAAGCCTTAGAGAATAAGCTTGAGAGATTATAGAATCAAATCGATCTCATAGTTTTTGTAACATGCTGATTATAAGCGCAGGCCACTATCCTGCCATCATAGGACCTTAACATTCCTCCCATGACCCAAAACCGAAAACCGAAAACGGAAAACCGAAAACCGTTCCTCCGCATCTGCGTGCCAGTAGTGGAGATCACCGTCAACCGCGCCCGGGGTAAATACCAACGGGCCGCCCGCAAAGGTTTGTGGACCGAGGTGCGCCTGGACTACCTGGAAGAGGTCAACCCTAACTTACAAAAACTCTTCCGAACCTTACCGGGACCGGTGATCGCCACCAACCGCCTGGGCACCGAAGGCGGCCGCTGGCAGGGGAGCGAAGCGGACCGACGCCGCCTCCTGGAAGAGGCCCTGGCGCTGGGAGTAACCTGCCTGGACGTGGAATTGGATACGGATATGGCATGGCGCCGAGAGCTCGCGGCGCGCCGGGAGAAAACCAAACTCATCCTCTCCTGGCACGATTTTGGCGGCACCCCGGATGCGCCCCGGCTGGAGGCCGTGCTGGGGCAGATGCTGACCGCCGACGCAGACATCGTCAAACTGGTCACGATGGCTACCCGGCCCGAGGACAACCTCCGCCTGCTCTCTCTCATCCCCCAGGCCCAAGCGCAGGGCAAGAAGATCATCGCCTTTTGCATGGGTCCCTTGGGAAAATGGTCCCGGGTGGTGGCGCCTCTTATGGGGAGCTTTCTCACCTTCGCACCGTTTAGCAAATCGGGGGCCTCGGCGCCGGGGCAACTTACGGTAAATGACTTGAAAAAGGTGTGGAGAACTTTGAAGTAGCAGTTAGCCGTTAGCAATTAGCAATTAGTTTTAAGGCGACTGCAATAGCTTGAGCCTTTATTGGCGGAAACCCATTTACGCCCTTTCTGGGAACGTGGATTAGATATGGCAGGCTGGCAGGTTAATTCGGCTTTTCCTAATTCCTAACCCCTAACTGACTGGTGAGGCCGCTTGGGGCCGCTTCGGGAGAACCGTATCATCCAGCTGGAAGAAACCATT
>DZCR01000204.1 GCA_022736495.1 Desulfobacca acetoxidans | reverse complement strand
AGATCAACCAGGTGGATGAGATTGCAAAATTGAATCTGATCCTGAAACACCACCCGACTTTTTTTGCCCACACAAAGCTCGCCCTGATTCAGAAAAATCATTCAGAATGCCTGGTTCTCCTGCGGCATAATGAAGAGTACCGTAAAAAGCTCCTGGTTCTGGTAAACCTGGATTGTACCGATCCCGGTGAAGCGATCTGGAGCCGTGAGGATACCGGGTTTAAAGAAACTTTTATGACGGACCTGATCTCCGGAGCAACGGTGAAAACCGAAGAAGAAGGGGATCGCCTTATCTTCAGGCTGGCTCCGGGAGAGGTCCTGGCCCTGAGCCCGGACCTGGAAGACTTGAAAGCCCTTGAACTGAGCCGCCGAGAGAAGAGCCAGGCCCCCGAAAGAGTCTATCTCCAGAAACTGAAGGCCAAGGTGCTGTCGATTCGTACCATCATAAACGGATACGGTAATATTACAGGCATCGATATCGAAAAAGAGGCCTTTGAATTTGCAAAACGCCCGGCCGAATTCATCCGGTCCCTGAACAAAGCCTCAAAGGAATCCCGGGTGATTGAATTCTGGTTTGAAAGGGATTTGCGCCGCCAGTTGATGGTCCCTCCCGGTTTTTTCCTCCTCGTTTCCTGCAAGACAGGGTTCAGGGCCGAGATCCTGGATGAAAGCAGGACCTCAAAAACCTCCCTGGGATATGAGGAAGGTCTTCCCACACCGGCCGAAAATGGTTTCTTTGCCGTCTTCCCGCCCTTTGAAGCCCGGAGTCGGCACAAGGAATATTCCCTCATCCTGAGAGTGTTTGAACCCGGGGGCACACGGGTTGAAAAGGTTTTCCTCCTATCCTTGGCTCCCTTTGGAGCCCTTTATATGAGTTCTTCCTTTGCCCGGAAGGAGATTGTCCGGACCCCTTCGCTGAAACTGCTGGGCACCACGAAAAAAGGGGGGATGATGAGGGCCGCGGCCTGGTGGAGCAGGCTCGACAGCCGCTATGACGCCTTTCTGGGGGCCAACCTGGACAAGACCATGCCGGAAAACCGGTGGATGGTGCTTTCCCGGTGCAGGATCTGGGCCATATTCCAGGGATATTCCAGGGAACTCCTGCCGGACTGCCTGGAAAGATTCACCTTTTCATACCATCACGGCGGCCGGTGGCTGTTCCGGGTGCCCACCTCCGAGGGCAAATACTATGCCCTGGAACTGGATCTGTCCATGGACCGGGAGGACAACCAGGTCTATCTGACCCTCAGGCGAAGTTCTTCCGGCGAGGACTCGCCATTTTTTCTCGAAGACAAGAAAGGCATCACCCTGGTCATCCGCCCGGACATTGAGGACCGGTGTTTCCATGACCCGGTCAAGGCCTATATGGGTCCGGAAAAAAACTGGCCCGGAGCGGTCACGGCCTATGAAAAAGGCTTTGAGTTTTCCCTGTCCAACGGAAAGAAACTGGGGGTGATCCTGTCCAGGGGCGAATTCCATCATGAGCCGGAATGGTATTATATGGTTCACCGGTCCATGGAAGCCGAAAGGGGTCTTGACCCGGATTCCGACCTTTTCAGCCCCGGCTGGTTCAGCGTTTCCTGTTTGGGGGGGGAGCATGTCCTGCTTACCGCCTTTGTCAGGGAAAACGATCAGGACCCCCGGCAATTCGACAAATCCCTTGACCTTTTGGGAGAAAACGCCTTTGAAAAAGGAATGCCCCTCCCTGAGGCGGTTTATAAAAGCCTGGATGCCTTTATGGTGTCCCGGGGAACGGAAAAAAGCGTCATTGCAGGCTATCCCTGGTTTCTGGACTGGGGAAGGGACAGCCTTATTTTCTGCCGGGCCCTCATCGAGCTGGGCCGGGTGCCCGAGGCCTTGTCCGTTTTGCGTCTTTTCGGCCGGTTTGAAAACCAGGGAACCCTGCCCAATATGATTTGCGGAAAGGATGCCGCCAATATTGAGACCTCGGACGCCCCTCTCTGGTTTTTCGCCTGCTGCAAAGATCTCCTGGAAAAGGAAAAAAGCCGGGACTTCCTGAACGAGAAGCCGGACAACCGTACCATCCGGGAGATTCTTCTCTCCATCGCCCATTCCCTGGTCAACGGAACAAAAACAGGGGTGAAGGCCGATCCTGAAACCCTGCTGATTTACAGTCCCTCCCATTTTACCTGGATGGACACCAATTTCCCGGCCGGGTCTCCCAGGCAGGGCTATCCCGTTGAAATCCAGGCCCTCTGGTACAATGCCCTGATTCTGCTCTCATCCATTGATGAGGGCTCTGAATCCGACTGGCGGAAAAAGGCGGAAACCGTTCAAAAATCGGTTCTGGACCTTTTTTATCTTCCGGACAAGGGGTATTTTTCCGATTGCCTCCATGCCGACGGCCCCATTGGGGCTAAAAATGCGGTTGCCGATGATGCCTTGAGACCAAACCAGTTGTTTTTGTTTACTTTTGATGTCATACAGGATATGAAAATCCTTCAGGCCTGCGTGGAGACCTGTCAGGAGCTGCTGGTGCCCGGAGGTATCCGGAGTCTTGCCGACAGGAGGGTTGAATATCCCATTCCCATATATTATCACGGCCGGTTGCTGAACGACCCCCATCTTCCCTATATGGGAGAGTATAAAGGGGATGAAGACACACGGCGTAAACCGGCCTATCATAACGGAACGGCCTGGACCTGGCCCTTTCCCGTGTTTTGTGAAGCCTGGGCCAAGGCCTTTGGGAAAAACAGCCGGTCCACCTGTCTCGCATGGCTGGGCAGTGTGCTGAATTTGATGAGAACCGGTGCGGCAGGCTATATCCCTGAAATTCTGGACGGGGATTACCCCCATACGCCGAGGGGATGTGACGCCCAGGCCTGGGGATCCAGTGAGGCTGCAAGGGTGATGCATAAATTGTTGAGTGAATTTTAGGGAGAAAGTTTGTCATATGGAAAAAATGCAGATTTACAAAGTATACCCTGCCATCCCGGAAGCCTTGTCCTTCCTGGATTATCTTGCAAGAAACCTGTGGTGGTGCTGGAACCCGGAGGCCATCGAACTCTTCCACAGGATCAATTCCACACAATGGGAAAAAATCGGCAAGAACCCGGTGGCTTTTTTGTCGACCATTTCCCAGCGCAGATTTGATGAGCTGTCAAAGGATGAAAGTTTTCTGGGCCATCTGAACCGGGTCAAGGGCAAATTTGAGCGGATGTTTTCCTATGTATCCCAGATTCAGGAATTAAACCTCGGACCCAAAGAAACCATTGCCTATTTTTCCATGGAATTCGGGCTCCATGAATCCCTCCCGTTTTTTGCCGGAGGGTTGGGAGTCCTTGCCGGAGATCATCTGAAGGCCGCCTCCGGTCTCGGCATCCCCTTAACCGGGGTCGGACTTTTATTCCACGAAGGCTATTTCCGGCAGTTTCTGGATCATAACGGCTGGCAGCAGGAAACCTATCCCATCAATGATGTCTTTGATCTCCCGGTTCAAAAGGTGAAAGACAGCGCCGGATATGATATCATGATAGAAATCCCCGGCCCGGCGGGACTGATCCGGGCCTGTGTATGGCAGCTCAGGGTCGGGAAAATCAAGCTTCTGCTGCTGGACACCAATCTGCCGGGAAATCCCAAGGCCATACGGGATATTACTTCCAGGCTCTATGACAGCGATGGGGAAAGAAGGGCGGCCCAGGAGGTATTGCTGGGTATCGGCGGGGTCAAGGTATTGACGGCCATGGATCTTTTTCCCACCATCAGCCACATGAATGAAGGCCACTGTTCCTTTGCCGGTTTGGAGCGCATTTCCATCATCATGGACAAGTATCACCTGGATTTCCCGAGCGCCCTCCAGGTTTGTAAGAGAACCTCCGTCTTTACCACGCACACTCCCGTGGCCGCCGGCCATGACGAATTCCCCAAGGAACTGGTCCGGGGCTATATCAAACCCTATGCGACAAAATTTGGTATCTCCGAGGAAGAATTGTTGTCCTGGGGCGAGCCCCATGGATCAAAGGATACCGGGAAATTTTCCATGTTTATCTTCGGGGTCCGGTTTTCAGGGTTTATTAACGGGGTCAGCCGCCTCCACGGCCAGGTGGCCCGGACCATGTGGCAATCCCTCTGGCCCCGGCGTCATGTCGAGGAAATTCCCATTTCCCATATCACCAACGGGGTCCATATCTGCTCCTATCTTTCCAGGCATAAGAACGCCTTGTTTGAGCGCTATATCTCTTCCGACTGGGCTAACCGGATCTCCGATCCGGCCCTGATCTCAAGGATAGACAACATTGAGGATGCAGACCTCTGGCATGTCCATGAACTGGACCGGTCCAACCTGATCCGTAAATGCCGGGAACTGCTGCTGGTCCAGTATGAACGTAGAAACGCGCCCCGGAATATCCTGGATGAGGCCGTGAGCGTTCTGGACCACCGCGTTTTGACCATCTGTTTTGCAAGGCGGTTTGCAAGCTATAAGCGTGCTGCGCTGTTGCTGAAAGATCCCCAGCGCCTGATCAAACTCCTCTCGGATGATGAGAAACCGGTACAGGTCGTGTTTGCCGGGAAAGCCCACCCCAACGACAACGAAGGCAAGGAAATCATCAAACGGATCGTGGAATTCGCCCGGATCCAGGGTATCCGGCACCGGGTGGTATTCATTGAAAATTATGATATCAATATTGCGCGCTATATGGTCCAGGGATGCGATGTCTGGCTCAATACGCCCAGAAGGCCCAATGAAGCCTGCGGCACCTCCGGCATGAAGGCATCGACCAACGGCGGTCTGAATCTTTCCATTCTGGATGGCTGGTGGTGTGAGGGATACAGGGACACAAGGGGGTGGAGCATTGGAAACGGGGATGATTATGATGATTTCCAGTACCAGGATGAGGTGGAAAGCCAGGCCCTTTATAATGTGCTTGAAAATGAGGTCATTCCCAAATTCTATGACCGGAAAAGGGGGAACCCGCCCGAGAAATGGATCAGGATGATGAAGGAAGCCATGAAAATGGCCATCATGGATTATTCCAGCGACCGGATGGTCCGGGAGTATTCGGCCCGGTATTATATCCCGGCAGTCCGGAATTTCAGCCGGCTGACGGCTGATTCGGCCTTGAAAGCCAAGGAACTGGCCCTGGTGCAATCCCGACTCTTATCCCTGTGGGGAGCTATCCGGCTATCAGCGCCCAAACTGGCCACGGAGTCTGAGTTTACCGTGGGCGACACCTTCAGAATCACCATCCAGATTTTTCTGGGTGAACTGAGCCCGGAAGACGTGGAGGTCCAGGTCTACCACGGCAAGATCAGGTCCTCCGACTATGTGGAGGGCAGCCGGGCCGAAACCATGTGGCTCCAGGAAACCGTTTCCGAAGGCACTCATATTTATGCATGCACCATCACCTGCGCCGACTCCGGCCGGTTCGGGTATACGGCAAGGGTCATCCCCAAGGGGGACGAGGTATTGAGCCATACGCCGGGCCTCATCACCTGGGCCCATGACGGGGATGATCAAATGAAATAACCACAGG
>DZCR01000203.1 GCA_022736495.1 Desulfobacca acetoxidans | reverse complement strand
AAACGCTGTTAACGGTAGTTAATTGCGAAACATACCACTAGTTCTCATCCGGAAAGCCGTCATTTTATGCGGGCGTATGAGCCTGGGACGGCGATTTGGTGCCCAAGCCGGTTTATCAAAGCTTATGAGAACGAATTTGGCGGTTAACGGGGCATTTTTGCCCAATTTTCCCCTCTTCCGGGCAGACCACCCCCCTGGTCGGAAAACCCGGGGTAGGTCCATGTTATTGCGCCTTAAGCAACATCCCCAAAACCAGCACATTGTAAGACACCACGGCGCTCCAGACATACTGCTCTCTCTCATATGCTGCGTCAGTTGGAACCGCAGCTTCGCCAGGCCCTGGATATGGCAGCTCTGGTGGCGGCGCGCCGCAATCCGGCAATCCGGGAGTTTTACCAACGCCTGCGTCAGGCGGGCAAACCGCCCAAGGTGGCCCTCACCGCCTGTATGCGCAAGATCCTCGTGATCTTGAATGCCATGCTCAAAAATCATACTCTCTTAACCCACAGCTGCATCAGCCAGCTTGACAAACAAGACAGTCGCTCTCCCGCAAAGGGGAGGGGGTATCTTATCTTCAGGCCGCCGGGGTTCCGTCCGTGGGGACGGAAAAGACGACTTTGGTGCCTTTATCTACTTCGCTGGTGATGTTAAAAGAGCCCCCTAAGAGGCGGATGCGCCCTTCCATGAGGGCCAGACCCATCTTACGGCCCGCGTCCGTCCCCAGGACTTCGGGCACGGCCATATACTCCTTGCCGTTTTGCGTTACCACAAACGGCACGCCACCCACCAGCCAGGCCTTTTCCGGAGTCCCTTGCATCCGCTCGCACAGATCCAGACCAGTAGAGGGGCCCAGTTGTAACCCGATGCCGTTGTCGGCCACCTGGAACCGGATTTTGCCCTCCAATTTTTCGACAGCCAGGGAGACCCGGTTGGCCTGGGCGTGTTTGACCACGTTGACCAGGGCTTCCTGCAAGACCCGGTAAATCATCACCTGGGCCGGGGGCGCCAGCAATTTGTCCAGGTCCGGGACCTCAAAGGCCGCGTCGATTTGGAAGTACTGGGCAAAATGCTCCACCAAGTGCCGCAGCGCCGGAGTCAGGCCCAGGTCCAGGACCTGGGGACGCAGGTTCCAGGACAGTTCCCGGGCCTCCTCCACCAGGCCGTCAATCTGCTTGATAGCCTGGTCCAGTTCCTCCCGATCTTTGGAGCAGGCTATCGGGAGGTGAGTGGCAATACTCCGAAGTTTCAGCTTCAAGGCCACCAGAGTTTGTGCCAGTTCTTCGTGCAGAGACGATGACACGGACTCGCGCTCGGATTCCTGGGCGCTCATGAGGTCGGCGTTGAGGTTTTGGAGTTTCCGTTCCGATTCCTTTAAGGTCTCCTCCAGTTCCTTCTGGGGGGTGATGTCCTGCAAGGCCAGGAGAATAAGGTCCGGGCCAGGCTCTTGTCGGAGACGCCGGGCGTTGAGGAGAAAGACGCGGCGGCCGAGGCGGTGAAATTCGGCATTCACCTCAAAGCCCTGGATCACCGTGTTCTGGGGGAGAATCTTCTCCAGCAAGCGCTTGAGATCGGTAATATCGAACTGCCGGTCTCCTAGTTCATAGACCGGACGGTTTTCCGTTTCCTGGAGCGAAACCTGAAAGGTCCGGCAAAAGCTGTCATTGGCCGAAACCACCTTGAGAGTTCTGTCCAACACCAACAGGGGCACGTCCATAGTCTGAATGATAGACTGAGCCACGTTTCTGGCATTTTCCAGGTCCTTCATGGTGCACTTCAACTTGTCAACGTCCGCCAGGGTAAGGACCAGGCCCTCGATCTTGTTTTCCACGGTTTTATAGGGGCGAATCTGGAGCTGGTACCAGCGTCCCTGATTGTCCTGCACTTCCCGGGTCTCGATCCTCAGGTTGTCAATGGCGTCCCGGAGCAGGATTTCAAAGTCCTCGATTTCCAGGCCGATCTTGATATCTCCGATGGGCCGCCCCACGTCCGCGGGAATGAGGTGCAAGACCTCTTTGGCGACGGGGTTGAAGCGCCGGATGCGCAAATTCTGGTCCAGGAAGAGGATAGGAAGGTTGACGCTGCTCAGCAGATTCACCATATCATCGTTGGCCTGGGTCAGCTCCAGGTTGCGGTTCTCCAGTTCTTCGTTGACGGTGGCCAACTCCTCATTGGCCGATTGCAGTTCTTCCCGGGAGGCTTCCAGCTCCTCGTTGAGGCTTTGCAGCTCCTCGTTGGAGGACATGATCTCTTCATTGGTGCTCTTGAGTTCCTCCAGGGTGGCTTCCTGCTCCTCGATGGTGGCCTGAAGGTACTCCTTAGTGGCGGCCAGTTCGTGTTCCAGGTCACCGATGCGCTCGTCCTTGGTGGTCGGCTTCCCCTTGCGACGCCTGGCTTCAAGTTTCTCCAACTCGGGGCGCGCCGGCGGGGTGACGTCTTCGAAGATCACCAGGTAGTAGCGTTCCTTAAAGGCGGCGGGGCTGACGGGGAAGACCTCCACGTTGACCTCCAGGGCCCGTCCGTTATACTTGACTTTCAGTCCTTCCTTGCGCACCGGGGTGCCGCCTTGCATGGCCTGGTGCAGGGCGGCCCCCACCTCGGCCCGCAAGCCCTCCCGGACCATGCGCAGCAGGTTCAGACTGGCCTCCCCGGGCATGGGCTCCAGAAAGGGGCCGGTGTGACCCCGGAACTGCAGGATCTTCAGATTCTCGTCCACGACCACGCCCGCGGGCGCGAACCGGGCCAGGACGATGCGGTCGGCCTCTCGCAGCAAGTCCAGGGCGCTGGTTACTTCTCCCGGCGCCATGGCGCGGATCGACAGGTCTTCGCGCTCGGCGTAGGCCTCCAGGGAAAACGTCAACGGCACCCGTCCCGGGAGTTCCTTCTTGAGGTAAAATCTGTGCTTCTTGTCCACCAGGTTGAACATCTCCTGGAAGGCGCCGATGGCCTCGGACTTGCCCAGGACCAAGAAGCCGCCCGGTTTGAGGGCGAAGTGGAAGATGGGGATGATCTTCTTTTGCAGCACCGGGCCCAGATAAATCAAGACATTGCGGCAAGAGATCAGGTCCAGGTGGGAAAAGGGCGGGTCTTTGATGAGATTCTGCCGGGCGAAGGTGCAGCGGTCCCGGATGGACTTGTGAATCTGGTAACCGGATTCAGTTTTGACAAAATAACGCCCCAGGTGCTGCGGCGAGATGTTTTCGAGCCCGTGCTCCCCATACTTGCCGGCCCGGGCCTGGTCAATGGCGGCGTTATCGATGTCGGTGCCGAAAATCTGCAGCGGCGCCTCCCGGCCGATCTCAGTAAAAAAGTCCAGGAGGGCAATGACCAGGGAGTAGACCTCTTCCCCGGTGGAGCAGCCGGGAACCCAGATGCGGATGGGGGCATCCGGGGGCCGATCCTGCATCAGGACCGGGAAGACCGAGTGCTTCAACTCGTCGAAGACTTCCTGGTCCCGGAAGAAGGAGGTGACATTGATGAGGATGTCGGCATACAGGGCGGAGACCTCATCGGAGTGGTCAGTGAGATAGGACAGATAATCGTCGAGATTATCGACCTTGCGGAGGGCCATGCGGCGGAAGGTGCGGCGCTTGATGGTGCTGTGCTTGTAATAGGTGAAGTCCACTCCGGTAGCGCGCTTGAGGAGGTTGAGAATCCGGTTGAAGACGCTCTCCTCTTCCGGCTTCATCAGTCCTGCCGGGATGGCGGTTCCGATATAGGGATGCCGGGCGATGCGGGACAACTCCCTGGCGATGCCTTCCGGGGTCAGGATAAAGTCGACGCAGCCCGCGGCGACGGAACTCTGGGGCATGCCGGGGTACTTGGCGGTATGTTCGTCCTGGGCGAAGGTGATGCCCCCGGCCTCTTTGATGGCCTTCATGCCCTGGACCCCGTCCGAAGCGGTGCCGGAGAGGATGACCCCGATGGCCTGGCCGCTCCGGTCTTCCGCCAGAGAGGTCAGGAAGGTGTCCACCGGCAGATAGCGGCCTTCGGATATTTCCCGGCTTACCAGGCGCAGGGCCCCCTCCCGGATTTCCATGACCTCGCCGGGGGGCAAGATGTAGACGTGGTCGGCTTCAGGCACCATGCCTTCCCGGGCTTCGGCCACCGGGAGCACGGTGGCCTTGGAAAGAATCTGGGCTAACATGCTATGCTGCTTGGCCGGGAGGTGCTGCAACAGGACAAAGGCCATGCCCGTATCTCGGGGCAGGTGGCGCAAGAGGTCGGTGAAGGCCTCCAGGCCCCCGGCGGAGGCTCCCACCCCTACTACCAGGGGGGGCGCTGGCGCAGGAAGAGGGACGACTTTTTGGGCCTGGATCCGAGGTTTAGCCTTGGGCTTAGCAGCGGCTGCTTTGGGTTTGGGTGTGGCTTTGGCCGCAGCTTGGGGGGTTTCGGCCGGGGGAGCGGTGTCAACTGCAGCGGCAGCCGGGGCGGCAGGAGAGGCCGGGGAGGAATCGGGTGAACTTCCGGGGGATTTTTTCTGGGCTTCCGGCCTGGCTTCAGAGGCCGGAGCGGGCTTTTTCTTCCGGGGCATAGGGGAACTCCTGGGGAAGCGGATTAAAACTTAGTTTAAAAATTAATCACTCATTACATGACTTACAATACTCTCTTATGGGGAAAATATATAGAAAAAAAGGGGGTTGGCGGGCTCCAAGCAAAGGCAGGGGCTCAGGGGTGGGCGGGGTAATATTGCTCTTCCCAAGCTAAGCCAAGAATGGAGCGTAAGACGCACCCGACGAAACTTAACCTAATTGCTGAAGGCGTGATGCGCTACGCTGTTCCGCCCTACGGATAGGCCATCACATAAGGGGAGAGGGAAAATAAAGGAATTTTGGCAAACGCTATAATGGCATGGTCATACCGGTCGACTTCAAGCCAGGAAATATCGCTCACGCATCTCTATTTTGTATAGAATGCTTGACAATAATAAATATATGCCTATTAAAAATAAAGGCAGGCTTTCGGCCCAGAGGGTGAAGCGAGGAGGAGAATAGCCATGAAATATTTTTTGAGCGTTTTGCTGGCCCTGTTGTTGGCGGTTATGGGCCTTCCATCCCATGGTCTCGCTACCATCTTTACTTACACCGCGGATCTCAACGGACCCAGCGAAGACCCGCCCAACGCCTCGCCCGGAACCGGTTCGGCCCAGGTCGTTTACGACTCCGCGGCCCACACCCTCAAAGTCCAGGCGAGCTTCAGCGGCTTACTGGGTGACACGACCGCGGCGCACATTCACAGTCCCACGGCCGTCCCGTTAGCCGGCACCGCAGGAGTGGCGACGCAAGTGCCGTCTTTCACGGGGTTTCCCCTTGGGGTCACCAGCGGGACCTATGACCATACCTTCGTTCTGACGGATGCCGGGTCATTTAATCCCGCCTTCGTCACTGCCAACGGCGGGACTGCGGCAGGCGCGGAAGCCGCTCTGGCCGCCAGCCTGGAAGCACAAACTGCTTATTTTAATAACGCTTATTGCCTTAGCTCCGAAAAGGTAACGGTTTGAGCATTAAGACAAG
>DZCR01000202.1:4069-5520 GCA_022736495.1 Desulfobacca acetoxidans | reverse complement strand
GGATCTTAGTTCCGTCATATTTCCGGTGCTCCCGAGGGAATAAGGCAGACAAAGGCGAACGGGTGTTGGGAAGTGTTCCTGAACTGATGCTCCACCTTGGCCGGGACAAAAACGGCAGACCCTTCCTTCAGGGGGTGCCATGCATCCTTGATAAAGACTTCACCGCTGCCGGAATGGACAAAAACTTCATGCTCCCAGTCATGGGCATGCCGGGGGGTGAACCCGTCGGGACCCATTTCAAAGACCCGCATGCAGAAATTTTTTGCGCCGTCTTCCTTGCCGATCATCACACGGCCTGTAACATGCTTCACATTTTCATTGTCCATGGCAATGGGCAATACGTCCTTGTAGTTCATGACTTTCATTTAGGGCTCTCCTTTTGCTGAAATTTATCCCGGCTGTTTCCGCCTGATCCTGAACAAAAATATGCGATTCATTGCCGGATTGTCAATGGGCTCTTCTCCTTTCTGCCGCGGCTCCTGGCATTAAAATTGCTGTCATCTTTGATCGGAGTTGTAACTAAATATCAATACAGGAGAAGGTTTGGACCCTATTTCCAAAACCGGGTTAAAGGGGAATCATACCCTTGCGGCATCTGTCGGCCCCCCGAATGCGGATCAGTTTTCCAGAACATTGAGGCTTGCAAAAGCCGGGGAACTGTTGCGGCATACGGCCCAGTTTGATAAATGGACCCAACTTTGTCAAAGGAATGACGATCTTGCTGATAAAATGGCGGGGGTCCTTCTGGAACGAAATGAAATACTACAGACTGCTAAAACCGGCGGGGCGGTGAACTGGGAGCATTTTGACGCCCTGACCGAAGCCCTTGGAAAAAATGATATTGTTCTTTTAAAGAGTGCGGCGATTATCGCCCAAACCGGCCGGTCGACAAAGGCCGACGGGAGTCCCCGCTCTCAGATCTCGAAAGAGAACCCCCTTGTCCTGAGCCTTGAATATAATAATCATGTCCTGAACAACGGCCTGATGGGATATGGGGATGCGAACCGGCTGTTTCTGCCCCTGGGCGAGATTTCAAGAACCCTGGATTTCAGCATCGACGTGAACAGTACCCAGGGAACGGCAACGGGATGGTTTGTCTCCGAGGACAGAGCTTTCAGCCTGGATATCTCAAAACAGGAAGTGTCTGCAGATGGGAAACAAATGAATATCCCCGGGGACGGGGTTGCGGTGGCCGACGGGGAGATCTATGTGGATGCCGATCTTCTTTCCCAGTGGTTTCCGGTTGATTTCTCCTATGATTTTTCACACCAGTCCGTCCAGATCCTGCCCAGGGAAAAGCTTGCCTTTCAGAAAAGAATGGAAAGGGAACAGGCATGGAAGATCTCCGGGGGGTCCCAGGCCCATGACCCGGTTTATCCCCGGGCTTATTCAGACTATGGATTATTCAGCCCGCCCTTCATCGATATGGGTCTGACCACCTCCTATACCGA
>DZCR01000202.1:0-3969 GCA_022736495.1 Desulfobacca acetoxidans | reverse complement strand
TTGCCGTAAGCAATGAAAGCCTGAACCGGCCCAGGAATTTTGACACCACTTTTTTTGAAGGAAATCTCCCGCCGGGATGGCAGGTGGAAGTCTACCGGAACAATATGCTGGTGGGGACCCAGAGGGTTGGGGAAGAAGGGAAATACAATTTTGAGGATATCCCGCTCTACTATGGGAAAAATGATTTCAGGCTGAAGTTTTACGGGCCCCAGGGCCAGGAAAGGGAGGAAACAAAAAGGATCGATGTGGGCGGGGACTTGTTAAAAAAAGGCTCGGGGGAATACGCCCTGTCCCTGACCCAGAAAGATGTCCAATTATACGAGCCTGATAAAATCGGTCATACCCGGGATGAAGAAACCCTTAAATTGAATGCCCGGTATGATTACGGGCTTGCCAAAAATCTTTCCGTGGGCGGCGGGGTCTCCAGCCAGGAAGTCAACAAGGAACGGCATCATTATATCAACTTGGGGGCCAAGGGGAGCCTGGAGGGGATTTCCCTGGGCGGCGACTATATCCACGACACAGAGGGTGGGGATGCGGTGGAAATGCTTGCCCAGACGGGACTGGGCAAATTGGACCTGAATCTGAGGCAGCGGTTTTACCGTGATTTTACCGAGGACAGCGGGGCCGGGGTGTCTGATCCTTTAACATCCGAAACCGGCGTATCAGTATCCGGAGCCATAGAGGGGGAAGGGAATACTCCCATCCTTCCCTTTACCCTGACCTATAGGGATATCCAGCGGGAGGACGCCCATTACGGCATTCTGGGGTCCAGGATCTCCTCCAATATCCGGAACATGCATCTGAACAATTATCTGCAATGGACGGAAAGCAATACCCTGTCAGGGGATCATCCGGTTCTGGACGGCAGTTTCCAGGCCATCACCCAGATGGGAAATCTCAGGGTCCGGGGCAAGCTGGATTATGCCCTTGACCCGAGAGCGGAAATTGAAAGCGCTGAAATATCAGGGTTTTTGAACCTGGATAAGGATCTGAGCACCGAGGTCATCCTTAAAAAAGACATGGAAGAGGATGTCAATGAGGGGATCATCCGGTTGAACTGGAACAACGGCAAAATTGCCGTTTCCCCCCAGGTTTCCTATGATTCGGAGGGAGAGATGACGGCGCTTCTATCCTTTTCAACCTCCCTCGGCCGGGAGCCGAGATCCAAAAAGATCCATGCCTCTTCCGCCGGTATGGCCGATGGAGGGGCGGCCTCGGTAAAAGTCTATCATGACAAGAACAATAACCAGGCCTTTGACCCGGAGGATGAGGCCCTGCCCGATGTGTCCGTAAAGGCGGCGCAGTCCTACCGGGAAGCCGAGACGGACGAAACCGGCGTTGCCTTTTTAACCCTGCTGCCCAAAAACAAACCCACGGATGTGGTTCTGGATAAAGACACCCTGGAAGACCCGTTTTGGGAGCCTTCGGCCCAGAGTGTTTCCATCGTGCCGCGGCCGGGGCATGTCCAGGAAATTGAGATCCCTGTTGTGACGACCGGAGAGATTGACGGAACCCTGCTCACCGAGGCGGAGGACGGGACGGAAACGCCCGTGGCCAATGCCCCGGTCCAGTTGGTGGACGGTTCCGGAAAAGTGGTCCAGACGGTCAGATCGGAACACGACGGCTTTTATTATTTTCAGAAAGTCTTTCCCGGAGCCTATTCCGTCCGGATTGACCCTGACCATGCATCTCAGGCAGGCAAAAAACACAGTGTGCTGTCCGTAGACATTGACCAGCAGGGAACCATGGTCAGCGGAAAGGATATCTTCCTTGAACGGGAGCCGGTCGCGGCCGTGGCGCCGGAATCCGGCCTGAAACCCATTCTGCCGGTCATTTCCCCCATTTCAGAAGAGATGACCCCGGCGGCGGCAGGGGCGGCAAAGCCGGCGCCGGTGGTTGAGACCTCCCAGGCGGCAGAAGGGGTCCAGAAATTCGGTCTTCACCTGACCTCCTACCGGACCCCGGAAAAAGCAGTGGAAGGCATCCAATATCTCATGGATAAATATAAGGGCCAATTGGGCAGCGGGGATTTTACCGTGCAGCGGGTCCATGTGTCTGAGGAGAAAGGGGTCTGGTACAGGGTGATTGCCGGTTGTTTCGAAAGCAGGGAAAAAGCAAATCAATTCGGAAAACGGATCAAATTGTCATCTCCCTATTGCATGGTGGTTCCCCTGAACGACAATGACGGCGGCATCATCCGGCAGGGGGTTCATCTGACCTCATTCCGCACCCGGCCCAAGGCCGAGAAAAGTATAGAAGATTTGAAAAAGGAATATCCCGCCCAGCTCAAAGATACGGAATTCAATATTAAAAGCGTTGATCTGGGTCCCGACAAGGGCAAATGGGAGCGGGTCATTGCCGGGCGGTTCACGGACAAGGCCCAGGCCCAAGCCCTGGCCGAAAAAATAAAAATGGCCGCCCCCTATTGCAAGGCTGTGGAGATTGAAAAAACAAATGAGTTCGGTATCCACCTGGCATCCTATAAAACAGTTGAAAACGCATCCAGGGAGTTAAAGCAGCTCCAGAAGCAATTCGGCACCTTGATCAGGGATGAGGATTTTTCCATCCGGCGGGTGGATCTGGGGGATAAAAAAGGGGTCTGGTACAGGATTTTCGCAGGCCGGTTTAAAGACAAAAATGCCGCTCTGGATTTGAAGCAGGCCTTAAAGGGGAAGCACCCCTATGCCGAGATCACTCGGCTGTCCCGGTAGTCCTTCAGTTGAAATCAAAGCTTTTTAAGGCCATCACCGGCTCATCTTTTTTTTCACGGTTCGTAATTTCAATATCCACTTTGCCCCGGGTCAGGGCCTCTTTGTCCTTAACGGGCAGATAAATTGTCTGATCCGGGTTCTGGGCGTAGATGGAGATGCCTTTGACCTCACCTACGGGAACCCTTTGCCCGGGCCGGTCCGAAGGGGTGAAAAAGGCTTTGACGTCTGCAAAAACGGAGGCGGCCCCGCTTCTTTCAATCCTTGTCTCAAGGAAATGGCCCTGATCCCTGGTGATCAGCCGGGGGGCCAGGGGCGCCACCGTGGCATCCACCTTACCGTGCCGGATAATGATGGGAATGGATACATGAAAGACAATATCGATATTGATGGCAATATTTTCTGAATTCTCCTGGGAATCCGGCGTTTTTTCTCCGGGAACAGGAGAGACCTTTAACTGGGCCCGGTATTCTCCTTCGGGCAGGTCCTTGGGTTTTCTGACCATCACCCTGACGGTCTGCCAGCCCTGGGGAGGGATAACGGCCCGTTTGGGTGAGAACTGGACCATGCTCCGGGCAAAGAGTTCTGCCTCATTGGGCTCAAGGACCTCGGTCCGGGTTCCATATTCATCCATGCGGATGGAAACAACGCTGATTTTGTAAGTTTGCGGAGTCTTGTTCGGATTGATCAGTTTTACGGTTGCCGCCCTTGTTCTGCCTTCAAATACGACCCGGGTCGGGGCCATGAGGACCGCTGCATCCTGTTGTCCGAAAACAGGGGTCGTCATGAAAAAGCAGGAGAAGAGCATCCCGGCCGGGACAAGTAAGAAGGTTAAACATCGAAGTGAAATTTTTATTGGCATCACAGGCTCCGGTCTTTGATTTAAGGATTGATGATATCCACGGTCACGATGAGGGTGGCCGTGTAATTTTGGCTTTTTTGCCCGCTGTTGACATGAAGAAGCCCCCCCACATCAAAATCAATCTCCTCCACCGCCGTGCTGACGGCAAAGATTTTTGACCGGGCGTCAATGCCGTCCAGGACCATATCGGCGGCCCCGGCCGCCTGGAGCACAACAGAAACAGGATATACCACATTGATCATCTGGCCGGGGATATCGGAAGATACCCGGATGATACCGCTGACCCCGCCGTCAATCTGTGAATTGCCTGCGGTGAAAACCACCGGAACGGCCGGACCGGTCTTGGCGTTGATCTCGATGATTTCCCCAAAGGGGCTGGCAATGATATTTCCGAAG
>DZCR01000201.1 GCA_022736495.1 Desulfobacca acetoxidans | reverse complement strand
AGGTCAGAGCCAGCGGGCCAGGTAAGCGGAACGAAGTGGAGACTCCGAAGGCTCGAATGTTTTCCCTTCAGTCTTCCAGCTTTGTCGGAGGCAAAGCACCCTTCAGCCTTCAGCCTAATCAGAATGGAGGCCGCCGCCGATCCCTTCTTTCTTCTTCCTCTTTCCGCCGCTTTTCCTCTTCTTGTTCCTTTTTAGAGCCAGGCCCCTCTTCCAACCGTTCAATCGTCTCCAACATCGCGCGGGCATCCTGATGCAGGGAAACGGAAAGAGAACGCTCCTTGACTACCCGTTCGAGCTTGTCTTTGGCAAGCTCGATCCGCCCCTCATAGAGATAATATTTCCCCAGATAATAGGAGGCCTCGCTTTTCTGTCCCTGATCGGAGCGGATCTTACCAAGCTCGTAATAGACCTTGGCGTATTCGGGAGTCTCACGGGCGATGGTGAAGTAATTCCCCTCAGCCTCCTTGCTGTTTCCCAGGGCCTGATGCACCTTGGCAAGCTGAAACACCGCCCACAGGTCGGCAGGGTCCTGCCGCGCCGCCTTTTCAATCAACTCCCTGGCCTTGTCTTTGTTGCCCGCCGCCAACTCGATCCGCCCCAGATCAACCAGCAGGATGGAGCGATCCGGAAACGCCGCAATCACTTCCTGCAACAAGGCCCGACTGCGCTCAAGGTTATTCGCCTCCCTTTCCACCTGCGACAGTCCATACTTGGCCATGCTCCGCTCAAAAGGGGAAAGCTGGGAATCAGTACTCCGGCTGGTAATAAAATTGCGAAACTGCCCGTCATCTTCGATCTGGGCCATCACCCGATATTTGAAGCGCAAAAACGCAAAATCATCAGCCTTTTTGGGATTTTTGACCTCTGTGACCCCTATGACCTCTGACGCCTTCGCCGCCTTATCCACGGCCATCAGGGATTGAACATAGCCCATCCGGGCCTCGGGATCAGGATGGGTCAGTAGGTATTGAGGAATCTGGCCCATACGATAGCGGGTAATCCGCCGCATGGTCTTGAGCATTTTTTCCATGGCCGCCGTATCTCGACCCATTTTTTTCATCCAGCCATACGACAGAAGGTCGGCCTCCTCCTCATCCTGCCGACTAAAGTGCAGGTTCATGGCCTGACCGGCCGCCATCGAACCCGTCACCACGGCCTGACCAGCCGCCCCGGCCCCGCCAGCGCCAAGGGCCAGACCGGCAAGGGCCAGGGCCAGCGTCGCCAGTCCCACCTTCATCCCCTTGTCCATTCGGGCGGCGATATGACGACTGACCACATGCCCGATTTCATGGGCCAGAACCGAGAGCAGCTCATCCTCGCTGTCCATGGTCTCAATAAGCCCGGTATAAAAGAAGATGAGCCCGGATGGTGCGGCAAAGGCGTTAAATTCCTTACTCTTGACCACAAACAAATGATAATCAAAGTACTGAACCCCGGCCACCGCCAGCACCTTATCGCCCAGATCATTGACATATTGGGAGAGATCAGGGTCATCAAGAAGGGGAAAGGCCTGCCGGATCTGATAGAGCAGGATCTCTCCGACCTCACGCTCCTCACCCAGAGAAAAGGCAAGGGCAGGCCGAGGGCAGGAAAAATGCAGCATCGAGAAAACCAAGACAACGGCCAGAAATTTTTTGATTAACCCTTTCATCGTTTTATCTCATTGTTTGGCAACCGGGTTCGTTAGCGATGCGACTACCCGCTCCATCCCCTGCTCAGTCGAGACAAGTGGTTGATAGCCAAGATCCTGCTGGGCCCTGGCTATGGAAAAATAATGGGATTTGGCGAGCTGCTGGGCCAGAAAACGGGTCATCCGCGGCTCCTGGCGCAAGCCCGCCAATCCGTAGAAACCCTCCAACAACGCCCCAATTCCGTAGGCGGTTGGGAACGAAATCTTAGCATGTACCGGCTGAATGTCAAGTCGCGCAAAAAGCTCGTTTATCCACGACCACAGGTTCACCGGCTCCCCCTGACTGACAAAGTAGGCCCGGCCCGCCGCAGTACCTACCCCGGCCAGATTATCAGCGGCGAGGAGATGGGCATGGGCGACATTATCAACATAGGAGATGTCAACGAGATTGTCCCCCGCCCCCACCTGCCGAAGCTGCCCTTTGCGCCCCCTCTCAATAAGCCGGGGAATCAGATGAGGATCACCTGGCCCCCACACCAGATGCGGCCTGATCGCGCAACTACGCAGGTGCTGGTCGGACGCGGCCAGGATCAAACGCTCGGCCATGACCTTGCTGCGGGCATAATGGCAGAGGAAACGATCGGCATAGGGCAGGCTCTCATCCCCATTATGGATCGAATGCTGGTTGAAGACAACCGACGGGGTTGAGGTGTAGATCAGCGAGGCAACCCCGCAAGACCTGCATCCGGCAATGACATTTTCAGTCCCAATCACATTCGTGGCATAATAGTCCTGCCACCGGCCCCAGATACCGGCCAGAGAGGCCACATGAAAAACCGTGTCCACCCCCCGGCAACACTCACGCATGAACTCACGATCGCAAATATCCCCCCGTCGGCAGGTTGCGCCAATGGCCGCAAGCTCGGGATAGATATGGCGGCCCACCACCGTACAGGAGATGCCCCGGGCCCGTAACTGGCGGACAATGGCAGACCCGACAAAACCACCGCCACCGGTAATCAAGACTGTGTTCATGAGGGTTTCGGGGAATGCCCCGCCAATTGTTTTTCTGCCCAGACGCTCAATTTCTCCCGAAAGATCTTGGCATTATGACGGATATCGACGGGAAAATCTGGGTGGACGAGAAAAAAGCGGATGGAAGCTGTCAAGGGTGAGGCGGCTGCCAGTTCCCGCACCGAGGCCAGCAATCTTTCCTGATTGATCCTGCCGTCCTTGACCGGCTCAACAATCATTACCGCCTGCTGGGCGCCAGGATGCACAGGGTCTGCAATCCCCACCAGCGCCGATCGCGCGACATCGGGATGGTGATTGATAATGGCCTCACAGGGGATGGTAAACAGCACTCCGATCGTGGTCTCCACCCGATGGGCGCGTCTGCCGCAAAACCAGAGCCGTCCCTGACTGTCAAGATACCCCAGATCCCCCATGCGATGCCAAAAGGAGGAGGGCGCACTGCCGTCCTGAATCTTGGCCAGCCGGTTCTCCTCCTCATTATTCTCATAGGCCCGGGTCACCACGTCGCCACTGACCACAATCTCGCCAATCTGCCCTGGCGGCAGACACAGGGACTCATCCCAGATCGCTATCGGGTCGTCCGAATAGGCGATAACCCGAATCTTCATCCCCGGCAGGGGCCTGCCGACACAGATCCCGTGCCCCTGAAGACTGAGCGGCCAGGTCGATTCGACGATTTCCCGCCCTTCAAGCGAGACAATCGGCAGGGCCTCAGTGGCCCCATACGGGGTATGAATTTTAGCTCCAGCCGGCAGGATAGCCTGAACCCGAGCCACCAGCTCACCTGAGATCGGGGCCCCGGCCATAAGCACCTGTTGCAGGTGCTCAAGCACAATGTTCTGCTCAAGGCAGTAACGGCTGACCACATTCCAGATGGCCGGAGAGCCAAAGGAATAGGTCACCTTCTGTTCCCGCAGCGACCGGACAAATTTCCGGGGATCAACCCGGGCGGGGCGGGTGGGATCCATATCGGGGATAACGGCCTTGGCCCCAAGGGCCGTGGCAAAAAGGGCAAACAGCGGAAATCCGGGCTGATCCACCTGCCCCGGCCCAATCTGATAATAATCACGAATCAGCCCTAACTGGGCATGAAACACCCCGTGCTCGTAACGGACCCCTTTGGGCGGGCCGGTTGAACCGGTGGTAAAGATAATGGCGGCCAGTTCATCGGCGCGGGCGGGATAGACGGGAAAAGGGGAAGAACTCCCTTCGGCCTGCTTACAGAGATCAGGGCCGAGGAGGCCAAACGAAGGGCCACAGCAGAAGGAAACCCGGATTGAGCGAAAGGGAGAGGGAAACAACAGGCGAAAGAGGTGGGCCGCCGGAACGGAGATAAAAACCTGCGGCCTAACGCCTGCGATACAGCGCAAAAGGTTCTTATACCCCATCCCCGGATCAATCAGGATGACCGGAGCCCCCAGCTTGAACAGGGCGAAGGTAAGACAGATAAAATCAGCCGAAGGCCTGACCATGAGCATCACCCGCTCACCCGCCTTCACCCCATGCGCCTGAAGATACCAGGCCAGACGATCGGCGCGGCTGTTGAGCCCGGCAAAAGTCCAATTCCTGCCGGTAGCCGCCTCAACGAGCCCGATTTCGTTTGCCTGATCGCGCGCCCTTTCGGCCAGGGCCTGTCCGATATTGACATTCATTATAACTTCTCAGCACCCCAACCGGGGGGCCCGGCCTTTATTATAAAAGTAACCTTTTTGTTCGTTTGCCCCATCGCCCCATCGTACCCACGCTCCGGCGTGGGAACCATATAAGCTACCTTCAAACTATCAACCGGGGCAGTTCGCCAAGCTCCCGGCGAAAAATGTCTCCAGCAGCGCGCTGATCTCAGACCGGGCATCCTCCAGCACATAATGACCCGCCTCCGGGAAATAATGGCAATCAGCCGAAGGGAAGCGGGCGCGCCACTCCTGATAGAAATGATCGTTAAAACAGAAATCCCGCCCCCCCCAGCAGATAATAGTCGGAACAGCACGGGCGGCAAGGGCGGGCAAGCCCTCTTCCACCTCTTTCAGGGCGGCATAGGAGGGATGCGACGGGGCAAGCGGAATATCGCGGACAAAGCCATACACGGCGACCCTGTTGCGCCAGGAATCATAGGGGGCCAGATAGGCCTTGGCCACCTCCGGCCGCAGGCGGCGAGTGACGGCCATAAAGACTGCGGGACCCGCGAATCCATTGAGCCCCCGCACCAGCAGGCTGCCTATAAGGGGCCAACGGCAGACCCGAATCCGCCACGGAATCCGCTGCGAACGAAAGGCGGCGGTATTCAAAATCACCAGCCGTTCCAGGGCCGCCGGACTCCTCCCCGCCACTCCCAGGCCAATTGCTCCCCCCCAGTCATGGACAATCAGGGAATACGATTCTACCTGTAAATGTCGCAACAGGGCCTCCAGGTTGTCGATATGATTGCGTAACCGATAGGGATAGCCCTGAGGCTTATCCGAGAGGCCGCAGCCAAGATGATCAACCGCAATCACCCGGTGCGTCCTGGCCAGCAGGGTGATAAGATGCCGGTAGTAATACGACCAGGTGGGATTGCCATGCACCATGACTATAACCGGCCCGGCCCCTTCATCTATATAATGGAGGCGGTGGTCATCAATAGTGGCAAAATGCGAAGAAAAAGGATATTCTGGGTAAAGTTCTGGGCACAAAGGCGTTTGTCAAATCGTAAAAGGTTATGGAATTTCAGCTATTCAGATGATGTCTGCCGGGAGACTTCCGTCCACGGGGCCACAAGCAATCACAGGCAGGCTCAGCAGAGGTCAAAGAATAATCGACCTAAACCCGGTGTCAACCTTTTTTAGACGCCGTTTGCCCTCCAGGTAACGACTGCTTGTTGCT
>DZCR01000200.1 GCA_022736495.1 Desulfobacca acetoxidans | reverse complement strand
CTAGCCGAGGAAATCGATGCTTGAGGCGGGGGATATGCCGGGCGCCGCCACCATAGCGACGCCCGGAAATTCATTACTTCTTGTCGCGCTTATGGTCCTGCCCCAAGTCGGTGAAGGTATGCCAGAGTTTTTTCAGCAGCCCTTCATCCTGGGCCTCGCCTGCCCCCAGAGGGGCCTGGGACTCGGGCTCTTCCTTGGCCAGTTCATCCAGCAGGTGCTGTTGCCGGGCGCTCAGTTTGCGCGGGATGATCACCCTGACTTCCACCAGCAGGTCACCTTTGCGCTGGCCCTTGGGATAGGGCACGCCCTCGCCTTTGAGCCGGATCACTTCCCCGGGTTGAGTACCCGGCGGGATGACCAGTTCGTGGGTCCCTTGCAAAGTGGGAATGGTCAAGCGGGTGCCCAGGGCCGCCTGGACGAAGGAGACCGGGACCTTGAGGTGCAGGTCGTTGCCCTCGCGTTGGAAAAATTCATGCGGCCTGACATGCATGACAATGTATAAATCGCCGGGAGGGCCGCCGTGCAGGCCGCCGTTGCCTTCGCCGGGCATGACCAGATGGGTGCCGCTGTCCATGCCGGGGGGAATTTTGACTTTGAGTTTCTTCTTTTCCCGGATGCGGCCTTCGCCGTGGCAGGTCGGGCAGGCTTCAGCCACAAACTCCTTCATGCCCTGGCAGCGGGGACAGGTGGTAGTGATCTGAAAGATGCCGTGGCTGCGGGAGACCACCCCCCGGCCGCCGCATTGGGGGCACGGGGTCCGCTGGGTTCCGGGCTTGGCGCCGCTGCCGCCGCAGGTGTGGCAGGTGATCCCCCGAGGCACCTCCACGGTCACCTCGGTGCCCAGGGCTGCGTCCAGAAAATCCAGGGTTAAATCGTAGCGCAGGTCATTGCCCTGCTGGGGACGAGGCCCGCCCCCGCCGAAACCGCCCCCGAAACCTCCGAAGCCGAAGACGTCCCCGAAGATATCGCTGAAGGAGCTGAAAATATCGGAAAAATCCCGGAAGCCCGTGAACCCGGTGGAAGAGAGGCCCTCGTGGCCGTAGGCGTCATAGAGGCGCCGCTTTTCCGGGTCGTGGAGGACTTCGTAAGCCTCGGCGGCCTCCTTGAAGCGATCCTCGGCGTTTTTGTTGCCGGGATTGCGGTCAGGATGATATTTGAGGGCTATCTGCCGATACTTCTTTTTGATCTCATCAACGCCGGCGTCCCGAGATACTCCCAGGACCTGATAATAATCCTTTTTCTGGTTTGCCATATCCTTTTATGTAAGTCTTGCCTTTACCGATTTTACTTTGTCGCCCAAATGAACGTCTTTGTCCCGGCGATCATCAATGGTGATATGCGTCACCACCCGGTTGACGCCCCGCTCAAAGGGAAGTTCGTGCAGGACCTGGGCCACCTTCAGCAACCGGGCGGCGTGGCCGTGAATCAAGGTCCCCATGTCCGTAAGTTCGTGGGGAATGCCCTCGGCTTGCAGATATTTGATCACCTGGGCGACAAAATCGCCCACACCGGGGTCCCCCAGTCCCAAAGGGACTACGCTGATCTCCATGATCGCCATGATTTTCTCCGACAGGGCCCGGGCTTAGGCCGGCAGGAAACTACGCACCGCGGCCTTAAGACGGTCCAGATTCGGTGATTTTATCACAAAACCGTCGGCGCCCCAACTGGAAATATCCTGGGGAGGAGGGGAAAAGGAATAGAGGATCACATGGGTCTTGCGGTTGGCTCCTTTGATCATACGCCCGGCCTCCAACCCGGACATATCTGGCAGCACCATTTCCAGTATGACCATATCGGGGTGGAAGGTTTCCGCCAGGCGCACCACTTCTTCGGCTCTCCCGGTCACCTTCACTTCATAGCCCTCATCCTGCAATTCCTCCAGGCACAACTGCCGGATGTGGGGTTCGCTGTCTGCAAATATAATGCGGGTCATGTCCTACACCCCTTTTGTCAGACCGGTGCTCCCCCGAGTAGATTATAAGCACTCTCGGCCTCAAAGTCCAATCTCAACTGATTTTTTTCCCAGTCAGTCATTATTTTTTCCCTCGACGTAGTTCGAAGCCGGACTAAGGCTGCGATCCTATTTCTCCTTGTCTTCCCCTCCAGCCTTTCCCCTTTCGGTCGCGCTGATCTCAGAACCTGATTGCCGTCTTTCCCGCCAGCGGGCTGCCAGGTTCGGCTCCGCCCCTTCGGTTCCCGGTTCATAGAACTTCGCCCCTCTGAGGTCTGCCGGGAGATACTCCTGCTCCACCCAGTGACCGGGAAAATCGTGGGGATAGCGGTAACCCTGGCCGTGCCCCAGCCCCTTTTTGTCCCGGTGGGCGTCTTGTAAAGGCGTGGGCACCTGGGTAGCGCCTTTGTTCTCCAGGGTTGACTTAGCCTTAAAGTAGGCCTGGGTGGAGTTGCTCTTGGGGGCCAGGCCCAAGTAAATCGTGGCCTGGGCCAGGTGGTACTGGCCTTCCGGCAGGCCCACCCAGTCCAGGGCCCGGGACGCAGCGGCGGTATGCACCAGCGCGTTGGGGTCGGCCAGGCCGATGTCTTCGGCAGCCAGGATGAGCAGCCGCCGCATGATGAAGCGGGGGTCCTCGCCGGCGGCCAGCATCCGGGCCAGCCAGTAGAGCGCCGCGTCCACGTCCGACCCTCTGACGCTCTTGATGAAGGCGCTGACGGTATCATAGTGGGCGTCACCCTGCCGGTCGTAGATCAGGTCCCGGCGGGGCATACACTCTGTGGCCGCGGCGTGGTCAATCCGGATAACGCCCCCGGCATCGGGATCGGTGCTCAACACAGCCAGTTCCAGGGCGGTGAGGGCGCGCCGGGCGTCCCCTCCGGCCATCTCCGCCAGGTAATCCAGGGCCTCGGCGGTGACCTCGGTTTTGTGGGTCCCCAAACCCCGTTCTTTATCCTGCAGGGCTCGCGTCAGGATGGTGAGGACCTCGGCTATGGCGAGGGGCTCGAAGATGAAGATTTTGGCCCGGGAGAGCAGCGCCCCGATAATCTCGAAATAGGGATTTTCCGTGGTGGCCCCGATCAGGGTGATGAGCCCTTCCTCCACGTGGGGCAGGAGGGCGTCCTGCTGGGCCTTGTTGAAGCGGTGAATCTCATCGATAAGCACCACGGTGCGCCGCCCCTGGTCCTGGTAGCGCTTGGCCTCCTCTACCACCTTTCTTATGTCGGCCACCCCGGACATCACCGCGCTCAGGCTGGCGAAGTGGCAGTTAAGGGTTGCCGCCATAACCCGGGCCAGGGTGGTTTTGCCGCTCCCCGGGGGTCCCCAGAAGATCATGGAAGCAAAGAGCCGGCCCGCCTTAAGGGACCGCCACAGGAGGCGCCCAGGACCCACCAAATGGGCCTGGCCCACGAATTCGCCCAGGGTCCGGGGGCGCATCCGGGCCGCCAAGGGCTGCGGCGGCGTAAAGAGTGAAGGGGTTTTCTGGTCCATATCTTGGTCAACAGTCAACAGCAGACACCGGCCGTCAATCTGCCAGGCTTTCAGGGATGCTCGTTAAATGATAACACTTTTCGCAGGCGAGATGAATAAATCGAGGCCCTTTATCCAGGGCAATCGCATGTAGCCATGGCATGGAATGTGCCGTTCTGGTCGTTTGCACCGCTTAATATGATCCGCCCAACTGACTGGAATTACAACGAATTTGTTCAAAGAATAATTTATTGAAATAGTTAAATAAATATAGACTTTTGGTAGACTTTGTGGTAACCACCTAAAAAACTATAATTTTTAGGAGGTTACTCATACCTTCTCCGGCGTCACCCTTCCGCAAACATCTCGACTGCCTCAAGGGCCCCCGACGGCACAACACCCGGCACTTGCTCCACGATATCCTCATGATCGCCTCGAAAATCACGCCCCCACCATCGCCAAAGCCATCAGAGAACACTGGGGGATCGAAAACGACCTGCACTGGTGCCTGGATATCTCTTTCCGGGAAGACCACTGCCGCGTCCGAAAAGACCATGGCCCGGAAAATCTGGGAATCCTGCGCCACATGGCGGTCAACATGCTTAAACGGGAAAAATCCCTTAAAGGCGGCATTCAAACCAAACGTCTCAAAGCCGCATGGGACTATGCCTATCTGATGAAAGTGCTTACAACCTGATTTTTACATGCTCTTGCCCTGAGCCGGCCGGTTTTTTCCCGCCCGCGTCCTGCCTTCGGCATCTATTTCATCTTTATAATGAATAAAGGGTTAAAAAATGTGATGATTTTTTCTATAATCCGGTTATGCCGTCTGAATTTCCAGAACCTGCTCAAACCGCTCCCCACATTATCCCCCGGCCCGAACACACCGTCTCCCGCCGCGACATTGACGTGGAAGCTCTTAAAGTCCTCTACCGCCTCCATCATGCCGGATATACCGCTTACCTGGTGGGCGGCGGCGTCCGGGATTTGCTGCTGGGCAAGATCCCCAAAGACTTCGACGTGGCCACCGACGCCCGGCCCGGCGAACTGCGGAAACTCTTCCGCAATAGCCGGATTATCGGCCGGCGCTTTCGGCTGGTCCAGGTTTTCTTTAAGGGGGCTCACATTGTGGAGGTCTCCACCTTCCGGTGCCGCTCCGAATTCGACGCATTGACGGAAAACAATAACACCCCCGCCAAAGACACCACCTACGGCACCCCGGCGGAGGACGCCCAACGCCGGGACCTGACCATCAACGGCCTGTTTTATAATATCGCCGATTTTTCCCTGGTGGATTACGTCGGGGGCATGGAAGATTTGGAGGCCAGGCGCATCCGGGTGATCGGCGAGCCCTCAGTGCGCTTCGTGCGGGACCCGGTGCGCATGGTGCGGGTGCTGCGCCACGCCGCCCGCATCGGCTTTACCATCGACCCGGCGGCTTGGGATGAGATTCTGGTCAAAGGCCACCTGATCCGCACCTGCCCCCCGGCCCGGGTCAGGGATGAAATTTTGAAAGATTTTCACAGCGGCGCGGCTCGTCCGTTCTTTGCTTTGATGCTAGAATCCGGGTTGTTCTATGAGATTTTTTCGGCCTGGGCCGGGCGGTTGGGGGAATCGGGGGAGTCTCGTCTGCTCGAGCTTATCGGCAGGCTGGACCGTTTGGTTGAAAACGGCTTGGCAGTGTCCGACAGCCTGCTCTGGGCGATATTTTTAACTGCTTTCCTGGAGCCGGAAGCCCATCCCCAGGACTTCAAAGAACTGCGGGAATTCATCCAGGAGAAGATCAAAGAGGCCTTGGGCGGCATCGAGTTCCCCCGGCAGCGGCAAGATGAGGTCTCCCAGATGCTGGCCCTGGAACAGCGGGTGACGTCGCTCACGGCCAAGGGCCAACCCATCCCGGCCCGGCTGACCCGGCTGACGCTGTACCCTGTGACCTGGATGCTCCATCAGATTAAAACAGCCCCCGAGGCCGAATTGTTGGAGCGCTGCCGGCCCGAGGCCCTGCCGGTCCCCGCCCCGGCGCCTAAACGCCGGCACTCCCGGCGCCGCCGCCCCCGGGGGCGGAGGAGAGGAAAAGAGGCTGAGGGAGGGGCGAAAGGAGTTGGGGGAGAGGGCTAAGGGCGAAAGCCCTTACCCCCTCCCCCAAACC
>DZCR01000199.1 GCA_022736495.1 Desulfobacca acetoxidans | reverse complement strand
CCATGATCATCGACGGCCATGTCCGGATGGACCTGCTCTACGGACGATGGTCCAAGCAGAGAAAGGCCATAGCCGATCTTATCACCGGGCCCATCCTGATTTTTTACATGGTGGTCCTTTTGATCGGTTCCATCTCCAGCCTTCAATATGCCATTGAATACAAACAGAAGAGCTATACTCCCTGGGGCCCGCCCCTGGTTCCCATCAAGGTCATTATGACCATCGGGATTTTGCTGATGCTCTTGCAGTGTATTGCAGAATGGTTCAAGGATTTATCCAAAGCCAGGGGGGAAAAATAAATGAGTCACGGATTGATCGCTGTTTTAATCTTTTCTTCCATGGGCCTCATGCTCCTTACCGGGCAGCGTGTTTTTGCGGCCATCGGCGGCGTGGCAGCCTTTTTCTCCCTTCTCCTCTGGGGGAACGGGGGGGTGGAAATGCCGTTCAACGCCAGTTTCATCCTGCTGAACTGGTATCCCCTTCTGACCCTGCCTCTGTTCATTTATATGGGGTATATGTTCTCTGAATCCGGCATCGCCAGCGACCTCTATCGCATGTTCCACGTCTGGACGGGCCCGATTAACGGCGGCCTGGCCGTGGGAACCATCGGCCTCATGGTGGCCATATCCGCCATGAACGGGTTGAGTGTGGCCGGCATGGCCATCGGCGCCACCATTGCCATGCCGGAAATGATGAAGCGCAAATATGACAAGATCATGGTGAGCGGGGTGATCCAGGCCGGCAGTTCCCTGGGCATCCTGGTCCCGCCCAGTGTGGTCCTGGTCCTCTACGGCATGATCGCCCGGCAGAATGTGGGCCGCTTATGGATGGCCGGAGTTTTCCCTGGTCTTTTGCTGGCTGCCCTGTTTATCCTCTATATTCTCATCCGGTGCAAACTGAACCCGGCCCTCGGACCGGCTTTGACCCTGGAAGAACGGCAACAGATCACCTGGAAGGAAAGGTTTGTCCTGCTCCGGGCCGGGATCATTCCCGTGGTCATCATCGTTTCCATGACCGGACTTTTTCTCATGGGCGTCACCAGCCTGGTCGAATGCTCGGCCGCCGGGGCTGCGGCTACCACCCTGGCAGCGGTTTTCAAACGACGGCTAACCAAAAAGGTCATGCAGGACACCCTGCGCAATACCCTGAGTGTCAGTTGCATGTTCATGTGGGTGATCCTGGCGGCCCTGTGTTTCGGGGCCGTGTTTGACGGTCTTGGGGCCGTGCATGCCATCAAGGCGCTGTTCCTTGATCAGTGGCATCTGAGCCCGTGGGGTGTGCTGATCATGATGCAGATCTCCTATATCATCATGGGGATGTTTTTAGATGATACGGCCATGCTCATCATTGTGGCCCCGCTTTATATCCCGCTGATCATGAGCCTGGGGTTTGATCCGGTCTGGTACGGGGTTCTCTATACCATTACCTGCCAGATTGCCTATATTACCCCTCCCTTCGGATATAATTTGTTCCTGATGAAGGCCATGGCCCCTCCGGATGTTACCCTGGGGGATATTTACCGGTCCATTGTGCCCTTTGTCTTTGTCATGGTGTTTGGACTGGTTCTGGTCATGATGTTTCCGGAGATTGCGCTCTGGCTGCCCAATGCCTATTTCGGCAAGTAGCCGCATAAAGGAGGGGGAGGGCCTGATCAGCCCAGGGGAAGGGTAATGGTGAATTCGGTGTATTGGTTCACTTTGGATTGGACAGAGATGGTTCCGCCGTGCTGTTTGATGGATCTTGAGGCGATGAAAAGCCCAAGGCCTGTTCCCTTGTTTCCCTTGTCGGAATAGAAGAGATCAAAGAGTTTGTCCTTTTTGCCGTCCTCGATTCCCTTGCCGTTGTCCTGGATGGAAAAAATGAGGTTGGGGGCCTTGATTCGGGCAGTAAACCGGATCAGGCCCCCTTTATTTTTTCCGGTGGCGCAGGCCTCCACGGCATTTTCAAGAATACTCATAAAGGCGGAGAAAATGGCGGTTTTATCAATATAAAGGCTGACGGCCTCCTCGGGACAGTCAATGTCCAGTTGGACCTTTTCTTTGTCGGCCTTGGGTTTGATGATGGAGACAATTTCGTTGACCAGGTCCTTGAGAAAAACCATGGACCGGTCTGGCTCCCTTTTTTTGGTATGATAGAGGATATCCAGAACCATTTGGCGGGTTTTGGACATCTTTTCCCGGACAATGGCCCAGCCTTCTTTGATGAGTGCGGTATTCCCCTTGTCAAGGCCTGAATCAATGAGGTAGGAGCCGCCGTCCAGGCCCGTCAGGACCTGTTTCAATCCGTGGGACACCGCACCGATATGAAGCCCGAGGGCGGTCAGGTGGTCCTGGAGTTCATGGATCAGGGTCACATCGGTGGACATTTCCATGACATGGGTGATTTCCCCTGAATCATCGGTAATGGCCGAGGTCTGGACATAAATGTCTTTTATGCCGCCGTCTTTTAAGATGACCTCAAATTCGGCCGTATGGGATTTGCCGTCTTTGAAGGTTTTGAGTACCGGGCAGTCGGGGCAGGCATCATCCCTTCCCTTATAAATCTTGTAGCAGAAATTTTTTTTGTCCGGAAAATGGAAATGTTCCCGGAATATGCGGTTGGTTTCAATGATGTTCAGATCCCTGTCTTGGACCGTGATATAGCAGGGTGCTTCATTGAACAACTGGACATACCGTTTCTCGGATTCCGTGAGTTTCCGGGTTTTTTCCTTGACAAGGGACTCAAGGTCCCGTGTATAGGACTGTATTTTTTTCCGGTTTTCAATCCGGTCATTGGCCCGTTTCAGGGCAATATCCAGGACGTCGTTGTCAATGGGTTTAGGGATAAAATCAACGGCATCCAGCTTCAGGCTTTCAATGGCCAGCTTATAGTCCCCATGACCCGTGATCATGATGACTTCTGTGTCCGGGCGGTGGGTTTTGATGTGTTTTAAAAGGGAGAGTCCGTCCATTCCCGGCATGCGGATATCGGTGAGGACAATGTCGGGTGAGGCGGTGTCGGTCAGGAGGGCCGCTTTTTTACCGTCTTCCGCCGTAATGACCTCATATCCCGCATCCTTGAGATAGATGGATAGGACCTTCCGGATGCCTTCCTCATCATCGGCCAGCAGAATTTTGGCTGTCATACGGTGTTATCCCCATTTAATGAATCCAATGATCCGGTTCCGGATTATTTTTTTCCACACAGGTTCTTATGACCGTTTTAAGATATTCGGGATCAGCGTCTTTTGCAACATAAATTTCAGGCTCAGGCACAGGGTGTTCAAGAGTCACATTCAGCATTTTGATATAATGAAAAAAGGCGTTCCGATCCACCCCTGAAAAAAAGATAATGGGAAGATCCTTATATTTTGGGCAGGCGGTGATTTCCTGGTAAACCAGGCACCCGCCTTTTCTGGGCATCATGATGTCCAGGATAAGGGCCGAGGGCCTGGTATGGCTGAGGATATCAAGCCCTTCCAAGCCGTCCTTGGCTAAGATGGGCTCAAACCCCAGGGATTTGACCAGGGTCATGAGATAAAACCGCATCTGCATCTCATCTTCAAGGATCAGAACCTTTGGCAATTCTTTTCCCTGGGTCATGGGCATGGGGGGCCTATAATTTATCGTCCCGGTTCACACTGGCCACAGGGCAGGCCGATCTGAGGACCACCTGTTCAACGGTGGATCCCAGGAGGGCTTCGTCAGGGTCCACGTCCTTTGTATGATGGGCCATGACGATGAGGTCGCCGCTGGTCTCCCGGGCAAATTTCAGGAGTTCGACATAGGGGGTGCCTTCCCAGATGGTGATTTCATAATTGTCAAAATCCTTCATCCGGGATACATATTCGGTTTCAATGTTTGCCTTGGCCTCTTTGATGCGGTCCTCAATGGATTTTTGCCCAGGTGATACCCCGGCCTGGGAGGTTCCCATATCCAGGGCATGGAAAATATAAAGCTTGCACCCGATAAATGCGGCCATCTTATAGGCGAATTGAAAAGCGGCCATGGAGGCCTTTGAAAAATCGGTCCCAAAAATGATTTTATTGAAATACCAGAAACAGGTTTCACAGGGCCTGCTGATGATGAGAAGAGGACACCGGGCTTTCTGGGCAACCTTCTGCATGGTGGTGCCCACGATCCCCCGGAACCTGGCGGACCCGGTTTCATCCTGCCGGGTATGGGCTCCCATGATGATGAGATCCACACCTTCTTTTCGGGCGAATCTCAGGATCTCAGTGGACGGTATTCCGGCCAGGGCCTCAACCCTGGGAGCGCCATATTTCTGAATCAGGGTCTCATAGGTGGTTTTCATCTCATCTTTGACAAATTCGATATATTCGGGACCCAGATTATCTTCTTCACCGGTGACATAGTCCCTGACGGAAAAACTGCCCCCATGGGAAGGGACGCCAAACACATGATAAAGAATCAGTTCGGATTTATATTTTTCAGCCAGCTCAAAGGCGATTTTCGCAGCCGCATCACAGGCAGGAGAAGCGGTTGTGGCAAAAAGTATTTTTTTAAACATAGTTACCTCCTTATGGAACATTGTAACGGGTTAAAATTAAAAGACAATTCCCAGGCAACCCCTTCCACAAGCTCAAACAGCGTGTAAACCGTCTCATACTCGAAAATGTCCTCCTTATCCCCAAAAACAATATGTTTCAGTTTTCCCAGGGTTAATGTGTGGTCCAGCAAAGCTTCAGGCTGAAAAAATTTTAAGTCTCCGGTTTTATTGCGGGTGACTCCTTTCAAGCTGTTATACACCGTTAGTTCCGGCTTTCCGGGGAATCCCCGGATTTCAATGGTTTTGTAAAACACCAGGGATTCGATGTCACTGCTTTTATTTCCTACACTATCATTCTTTGAAATAATTTCAAGCAGAGACTCAAGGATTTCGCTGAGGTTTTTCAGTTCAGGATAACGGCGGATCATCAGCAAAAAAGATCTCAAGGTAAAGGCCTTATCCAGTTCAATGGGATTTCCCAGCAGTTTCAGCACCGGCCCGGTCTGTTTTACACCCTTTTTCAGGAGGTTTCCGTATGAATCAATGTAAATTTTGTCCATGGCCGGTCTCCTTTCACGCCTTTGTTCTTAAAGGAATCCGGATGATAAATTCAGATCCTTTTCCGGGTTCGGTGCGAAAGCTGATGTTTCCATGGTGTTCCTCTATGATTTTTTTCGTGGTCATGAGGCCGAATCCGGTTCCGTTCATACCCTTGGTGGTAATAAATTCCTTAAACAAGGAGGCCTCTACCGACTCACTCATCCCGGCGCCGGTGTCTTTTACCTGGTAGACGATTTCTTTTTCCTGAGCCGTGATGCTAAGCGTCACCTGTCTTTGCCCATCCTGCTTTTGGCCCTCTGGGTCCAAAGATTCATCAAAGGCGTCAAAGGCATTGGCGACCAGATTCAGCAGGCAATTGTGGATGGCGTCGGAATCCATCAAGGCGAGTTTTTTGTCAGGGGAGGGGAGAAATTTAAAAAGGATTTTCTTTTCTTTTGCCTTATGGCCCATAAGTTGAACAATTTCCCTGGCCGGTGTGTTGGGGTTTTCCAGTTGGAAATTCAGCCGGGTGGTTTTGGCATAATTTAAAA
>DZCR01000198.1 GCA_022736495.1 Desulfobacca acetoxidans | reverse complement strand
TATCTCTGGTGGACCCTCTACAAAAGCCTGCCCGGCCTGTCCGCCTGGCTCACCTATACCCTGCTGCCCATAGAGGCCGGGTCCCACCTGGGAGCTTCGGTGGAATTTTTCCTCTATGACACCCCCAAGGTTATGATGCTTCTGGCCATCGTGGTATTCGGGGTGGGTATTATCCGCAGCTTTTTCACCCCTGAAAAAACCCGGGCCTTTCTTTCCGGGAAAAGTGAATTTGCAGGGAACATCCTGGCAGCCCTCCTGGGGATCGTCACCCCCTTTTGCTCCTGTTCGGCCGTGCCCCTGTTTATCGGTTTTGTCACGGCCGGAATTCCCCTGGGCGTGACCTTTTCCTTCCTGATTGCCGCCCCCATGGTGAATGAAATCGCCCTGGGCCTCCTCTACGGCCTTCTGGGCTGGAAGGTGGCGGCCATCTATCTGGGAACCGGGCTTTCTATCGCCATTGTTGCCGGCTGGGTCATCGGCCGCCTGAAAATGGAAGGCCATATCGAAGACTGGGTCGCCCAGATCAATGTCACCGCTGTCCAGATGGAAGAAGAGCGGCTGACCTGGAACGACCGCTTCCGGTACGGCTGGGATGCGGTGAAAGAGATCATCGGCCGGGTCTGGATCTACGTCATCCTCGGAATTGCCGTGGGCGCCGGTATCCACGGATTTGTCCCTGAAGACGCCATGGCCTCCATCATGGGCAAAGGCTCCTGGTGGTCGGTTCCCCTGTCTGTTGCCATCGGCATCCCCATGTATTCCAATGCCGCCGGCATCATCCCGGTGGTGGAGGCCCTCCTGGGCAAAGGGGCGGCCCTGGGGACCGTCCTGGCCTTTATGATGAGCGTCATCGCCCTGTCTCTGCCCGAGATGGTAATTTTGAGAAAAGTCCTGAAACCCAGGCTCATCGCCGTCTTTATCGGGGTGGTGGGATCAGGTATTATGTTTGTCGGCTATTTATTCAATATGATCATTTAAAAGGAACATTCTATCATGAACAATAATAAAATCATCATCCTCTTAGGACTCCTCGGGTTCATCGTCATGGCGGACAACTGGGTGGTCTCCCCGATTCTCCCGGCCATTGCCGAAAGCCTGGGCATCCCTGTTGAAAATGCAGGCATCCTGATTTCCGCCTATATGATCCCCTTTGGGATTTTCCAGATCATCTACGGCCCCCTGGCCGACCGGTTCGGGAAAAAGAAGATCGTCACCTTTGCCATCCTGTTTTTTACCGTGGCCACGGGCCTGTGCGCCCTGGCCGGAAGCCTGAACGGGCTTTCCGTTTACAGGGCCCTGACCGGGGTGTTTGCCGCCGCCGTCATGCCCATCTGCCTGGCCCTGATCGGGGACCTGGTGCCCCTTGAAAAACGCCAGATGGCCATCGGCACCTTTATGGGCATCGCCTTTCTGGGGCAGGGCCTGAGCATGATCACGGGCGGGGCCATCTCCTATTTCCTGAACTGGCGGGGAGTCTTTGCCGTGTATGCAGTTCTCTCTTTTGTCCCCCTGGTCCTGATCCTGAAAAACTATAAAGACCTGCCCGATACCCGGAACCCCCAAAGCCGCTTCCTGAAGCCTTATATGGAATTGCTGTCCCAAAGGAAAAGCCTTTATACCTATATCCTGATCCTGCTTGAAGGCCTGTTCATCATCGGCAGCTTTTCTTTCCTGGGGGCCTATATATCCAAAACCTATTCTTTCAATTATCTGAGCATCGGGGCCATCATGACGGCCTTCGGATTCATGTCCCTGGTGGGCGGACGCCTGGGCGGAAAACTGGTTTTAAAAACAGGTCCCCGGAAGATCCTGACCCTGGGGCTGACCTTTGCCCTGACTGCGGATCTGATCATTTACAGCCTGGGATCGAATCTCGGCTTGCTCATCTTTGGTATTGGCCTCCTGGGGCTCGGATTCATTTTCACCCATTCCACCCTTTTGACCCGGGCCACTGAATTTGCACAGAAAGCAAGGGGAACGGCCATGTCCCTGGTGGCCTTCTGCTTCATGGGAGGGGGAGGGGTCGGAACGGCCCTGGGCGGGAAAATTGCATCGGCCTATGGATTGCCCTCGCTTTTCCTCATCTATGGCGTGATGCTGGGCATCACCCTTTGCCTCAGTTTTTTCCTGATCAAAACCCCGGGCCTGTCTCCCCTGCCGGTCATGCAGGCTGAGCATCAGCCGGGAGATTAGCGATGACAACGGATTGCAATTGCAACGGACAAAACATCATGATCCTGTCCTGTTCCGGAGCCTCCAGGGAGGGCAGGCTCGCCAACCAGGCCGCAGTGGAGCTGACAAAAGAAGGGTTCGGGACCCTGTTCTGCCTGGCCGGAATCGCCACGGGCAAGAGCGGGTTTGTGCAATCTGCAAAAGATACGGAACAGATCATTGTCATTGACGGATGCGAAACCGCCTGCGCCGGAACCATCCTGGAAAATGCCGGGGTCCCGGTGAAGGAACACATCATTGTCAGCCGACTGGCTATCCAAAAGGACGAGGGCGGGGCACTATCCCTTGAGGATGCCGTCCCTGAAGATGTGGCCGCTGTCAAATATGCGGCCAGGCTTGCTTTGAAACTGCCGGTAAGCGTTGTTTTCAATTCTCCCACGCCCCTTTCACCGGCGGAACAGGCCATGTCAAGGCTACTGGGGGGAAAGTGCTGTTAACAAAAAAAGGAAATTAATCATGAATATTGCGTTATACGGGATCACCGCCCTTTTGCTGGCCGTTTCCTGGCATCGGGACAGGGCAAGAACAAAAAAAGCCCTTAAAAAAGCGTGGAAAGCCTTTGAAAACATCCTGCCGGAATTTCTCGTCGTCATTCTGATGGTGGGTGTTCTTCTGGCCGTAGTTGACCCGGAAATGATTTCAAAAATTATCGGTTCGGATTCCGGGATGGCCGGGGTAGGCCTGGCGGCCGTAGTCGGGGCCGGGACCCTGATTCCCGGTTTTGTCGCCTTTCCCATGGCCGCCATGCTGCTCAAGGAGGGGGCTGGTTATATGCAGATCGGGGCCTTTATTTCTTCCCTGATGATGGTGGGTGTGGTTACCCTGCCGGTGGAAATCAAATATTTCGGCAAAAAACTGGCCGTTTACAGAAACCTTCTTGCCTTTTTATTTTCTTTTATTGTGGCCTATATCATCGGCCTGGAGGTAACGGGAATATGAAAAATTTACTCATTCGCTACCGGGTCTTCATGGCCGCTGTTCTTATCCTGGGCCTGATTACGCTGTTCAACCGTTCCATTGGCATGAGAGCCCTCGGCATTACCGCTTTTTCAATAAAGGAAATGATCCTTGTCATCCCCCCGATCTTTGTTCTTCTGGGACTTCTGGACATCTGGGTATCCCGGGACACCATGATCCGGTATATGGGTGAAGGGTCCGGATTAAAGGGAATCCTTCTGGCCTTTTTTATCGGATCGGCTGCCGCAGGACCTCTGTACGGGGCCTTTCCCGTAGCTGCCGTCCTGATGAAGAAAGGGGTTAAGTTCACCAATATCATGATCTTTATCGGGGCCTGGTCCACCACCAAAATCCCCATGTTCCTGTTTGAAGTGACCTCCCTGGGAATGCATTTTGCCGTAACGCGGTTTCTCATCAATATCCCGGGAATCATTATCATTGCGGCAATCCTGTCGGCCATGGTTTCCAAAAAAGAAATCCAACAGGTCTATGTAAAGGCGGAAACGATGAATGGATAGGTTCTCCGGCAAACTACCCGGTATCAAAACACATCGACAATTAAAAATTAAAAAAATAAGGAATTCCGATGACACACGCAAACGAAGATGACCATGACACCTGTTGTCAGGCAAAAATAGAAAATGGGCCCTTCACACCCCTGCCCCATGACGAAGCCAATCATTCCGGCAATTGTTCAGGTCACCACCATGCCGTGAATGTTGAAGAAACCAGCGGAACAAGGCTGCTGATCACCCTTGCCCTGAATCTCATCATCCCGGTGATCCAGATCATTGCCGGGGTTTTCGCCCACAGCATGGCCCTGATCTCCGACGCCACCCACAATTTCAGCGATTTCATGGCTGTCCTGATCTCTTATATTGCCTACCGAATCGGAAAAAAAGGGGCCACCAACCAGAACACCTTCGGATACCGGCGGGCCGAAATCATGGCGGCCCTGATCAATGTGACCCTCCTGGCCGGAGCCTGCATTTTTATCCTGTATGGTGCATTTCAAAGATTTTTATCACCGGAAATCGTATCCGGTAAAATAGTGATCTATGCCGCCCTGGTGGGCATCGTGGGAAACGGGTTTTCCGCCTGGCTCCTTCACCGGGATTCAAAACACAATCTGAACATCAAAGGAGCCTTCCTGCATATGCTGGGAGATTTCCTGACCTCCGTGGTGGTGCTGATCTCCGGTCTGGTGATGCTGTTTAAACCCTGGTACTGGCTGGACCCTTTATTATCCATCCTGATTGCCGTGTTTATTCTGAAAAACTGCTGGACCATTCTCAAATCCTCCACCGCCATCTTAATGAATGCCGTCCCCGGCCATATTGATCTGGATGATGTCCGCTCCCATCTTTTATCCATCACCGGGGTGCAAAACGTCCATTATCTTCATGCCTGGCCCCTGGGTTCCTCCGGGGTCTCCTTTTCCTGCCATGTCGTTGTCGAAGATCAACTGGTCAGCCGGACGGAAAAATTATCCGAACGGATCCGGCATTCCATTTTCCACACCTTCGGCATTGACCACCCGGTGCTTCAGTTTGAAACCGAATCCTGCGGCAACGGCACCCTTTTGTGTGAAATGTTTACCAAAAAAAATCAAACCGCAGAGGCTTGACCTTGAATAATCCGGGTAAAAAGTAACCACCTGTTCCCGCCAACTGTTTACTTTTTACCCGGATTTGAGGATCAAAAAAAGCTGAAAGGCGGCCAGGCATGGATTTCCAACCCTGGCACAGAACATGCTAACTTCTGCTTATATTTTTTACGGTAAAGATACATCAATTGAACAAAGGATAAAAAATGAACCTTGTCGAATTTAAAAACGTCTCCAGATCCTACCAGATCGGAGAAGTCAGTGTCTCGGCCCTAAAGGACGTCACGCTGGATATCCCCAAAGGCGCCTTTACCGCCCTGGTAGGACCTTCCGGCAGCGGGAAGACCACGGCCCTGAATCTCATCGGCTGCCTGGACAAGCCCAGCCAAGGTGAAGTCATGGTGGCCGGACAGGCCGTCAGCAGGATGAACCGGAAGCAGGGTGCGGATTTCAGGGGAGAGAAACTGGGTTTTGTGTTCCAGGACTTCAATCTCCTGCCCGTACTCACGGTATTTGAAAATATTGAATACCCCCTGCTCATGATCCGCGATATGCCCAAGCATCTCAGGCACCCCCTGGTGGAAAAGGTCCTGGCCGCCGTGTCCATGGAAAACCAGGCCGACAAATACCCGGCCCAACTCTCGGGCGGGCAGAAACAGCGGACGGCCATTGCCCGGGCTTTGGTGGGGAACCCCCTCCTGGTTCTGGCCGATGAGCCCACGGCCAACCTGGACGGGGCCACAGCCAAAACCGTGGTGGAACTCATGAAACAGATGCGGGATGAATTCGGGACCACCT
>DZCR01000197.1 GCA_022736495.1 Desulfobacca acetoxidans | reverse complement strand
CCCTGCTGCTCGAACATAAAAATGAGATAAGCTCTGACACCATTATTCTCTCCGACGAGACCGTTCTGCGGGCCGCCTGCTGGTATCTCAAACGATCCGATATTCTCCTGGTGCATGATGCTGGCGAAACCACCTATGGCCTTGGCTACCCCGAGACGAAAGATCGACTGCTTCCCCTGACTGATGTCAAGGACAAGATCCTCATCAATCGAGGGAAGATCATCCTGATCGCCAAGGCCAGAACCTATCGCCAATGGGTGCCTTTTTTCCCCAACCCCAGCGCTATTTATGACAACGGCCGAAACGGCTTTATTATTGCCACTTACTAAAAGGAACCTACAAGCATGCGCCCTGATTTCCTCCCCTTTTCCAAGCCCTCGATTTCCGAAGAAGACATTGCCGCCGTGGCCGATGTCATGCGTTCAGGCTGGATCACCACCGGCAAGTGGAACGCCCTTTTCGAGCAGCGCATCTGCGAATATACTGGCAGCCGGGGGGCGGTGGCCCTCTCATCGGCCACCGCCGGTATGCATGTAATGCTGAAAGCACTGGGTATCGGGCCGGGAGATGAGGTCATCACCCCGGCCATGACCTGGGTTTCCACCGTCAACCTCATTGTCCTTGCCGGGGCGACTCCTGTCTTTGTCGATATTGACCGTGACACCCTGATGATCAACGCCGCCGCCGTTCAGGAGAAGATCAACTCCCGGACCAGGGCCATCATCCCGGTCCATTACGCTGGAGCCCCGGCGGATCTTGACCACTTGCGAAAAATCGCCGTTCAACACGGGATCCCGCTCATTGAAGACGCGGCCCATGCCATCGGCACCTCCTATCGCAACGAGCCCATCGGTAAAACCGGAACCGCCATCTTTTCTTTCCATCCCATCAAAAACATCACCAGTGGCGAGGGGGGCATGGTTTGTTCCGATGATCCCGCGCTGCTGGCCAGGGTTCGCAGTCTGAAATTTCATGGCCTGGGGGTGGATGCCTATGACCGCTCCGGCCAGGGCCGTTCGCCTCAGGCCCAGGTCTTTGAGCCGGGGTACAAATACAATCTTCCCGATATGCTGGCGGTTCTTGGGGTCAAACAACTGGAACGGGTGGATGCTTTCAACAAGCACCGCAGCGAACTGGCGACCCTGTATCATCAAGCGCTACAGGACATTGAGGAAATATCGCCGCTGGCCCTGCCTGAGTATCCCCATCTCCATAGCTGGCATCTCTTTATTGTCCGGGTTGTGGGCAAGAAGCACAGATTCAATCGGGATCAATTCATGGAAGGCCTGAAGCAGAGAAATATCGGAACCGGACTCCACTTTCGCGCTATCCATCTCCAGAAATATTATCGGGAACAGATGGGAATGCGGGAAGGGATGCTGCCCAACACCGAGTGGAACTCGGAGAGGATCTGCTCCCTGCCGCTCTTTCCCGACATGACAGAAAACGATGTGGCCGACGTTGTCGAGGCGATCAAGGCTTGCCTGCAACAAGGATAAGCTTTTCAAAAAAACAGGACATTACCGTGAATCAAAACCCGCAAATATCTATAGTCATCCCCGTTTACAATGAAGAGGCCTGCCTGGCTGAACTGATCAGCCGAACCCTGGCCAGTTGCCGACTGATGAGCCGCACCTTTGAGATCATCCTCATTGATGACGGTTCCCGCGATCATTCATCCGAGATAATCCGTGATGCGGCCACCCGCAACCCCGAGGAAGTTATCGGCGTGCTGCTCAATCGAAACTATGGCCAGCACAACGCGATCATGGCCGGATTCACCCATGTCCGCGGCGACTGGGTCGTCACCCTGGATGCTGATCTGCAGAATCCGCCGGAGGAGATCCCCCGTCTGGTCGCCGTGGCCATGGATTATGATGTGGTGGGCACGATCCGCGCCCGACGCAACGATTCCTTCTTCCGTAAAATCTCCTCAGCCATTATCAACCGTGCTGTGCAAAAAGCGACCGGGGTCATGATGCACGATTATGGTTGTATGCTTCGCGTCTATAAACGGCATATTGTGGAGGCCATGCTCATGTGTCATGAACGCTCCACATTTATTCCGGTACTGGCCAACAGTTTCGCCCGAACCACCACCGAGGTGGAAGTGGAACATGCCGCCCGCACCCTGGGGGAATCCAAGTACAGCCTTGGCAAGCTGATCTCCCTGATGTTTGATCTCGTCACCACCATGACCACCTATCCCCTGCGTCTGTTGTCCATTGTCGGCGGAATCATCTCCGCCACCGGCTTCGGATTCGGGATTTTGATCTTGATTCTGCGGCTTATCCAAGGCGCTGAATGGGCGGTGGGTGGGGTCTTTACCCTGTTCGCCCTGGTTTATTTTTTTATCGGCGCCCAGTTTATCGCCATGGGTCTGCTGGGCGAATACATAGGCCGCATTTACCACGATGTGCGTGACAGACCCAGATATTTTATTCAGGAAGTGACAGGACAACAAAAGGTCGAAGCCAACCCTTTGGCCCCATGACGACCATTATTTCCTAACCCCAATGAACGGGATAAGTGCCTTACAGGTCAATTTCTTGTGAAAAAAACAAGAAATTGACCTGTAAGGCACTAAATCCTTTTTCTTAAAACTCTATTACAGGAACAAACATGAAAGCTATTGTCCTCGCCTATCATACGATTGGCTGTGTTGGTATTGAAAAACTTCTCGAATCCGGTTATGAGATCTCCGCTATCTTCACCCACCCGGACGATCCTGCCGAAAACATCTGGTTCCGCTCGGTAGCGGAGCTCGCCGCCATCCATAATCTTCCCATCTATGCCCCGGACAACATCAATCATCCACTGTGGATTGAAAAGATCCAGGCCATGCAGCCCGACATTCTCTTCTCCTTTTATTATCGTCATCTGATTCGGGAAGAAATCCTCAACATTCCCGCCGCCGGCTGCCTCAACCTGCATGGCTCTCTCCTACCCCGTTACCGTGGACGATGCCCGATAAATTGGGCACTGCTCAATGGAGAGCTGGAAACCGGGGTCAGCCTGCATTATATGACCCCTCGGCCGGATGACGGTGATCTTGTCGGTCAGGCCAAGGTGACTATTGGCGAACAGGATACCGCCCTGTCCCTGCACACAAAAATGGCAGCGGCAAGCGCCACCCTTCTTGATGAATTTCTTCCCCAACTGGCGCAAGGCACTGCCCCACGCATCGCCCAGGACAAAACACTGGCCTCCTATTATGGCGGCAGAAAACCGGCGGATGGCGAGATTGACTGGAATAAAAGCGCAGACGAGGTCCGCAACCTTGTCCGGGCAGTCACACGCCCTTATCCTGGAGCCTTCAGCTTTCTGGGAAATCGCAAGGTGCTCTTCTGGCAGGTCGAGACGATGGCGGAAAACAGAGGCGCACGGCCAGGCACAGTTATCTCGGAGAATCCCTTTCTCATCAGTTGCGGCCAGGGGGCCATTGAGATCAAGACCGGCCAGACAGAAAAAGGCCTTTTTCTCAGTGCCAGTCAATTAGTTGCCGAACTGGCGCTGGTGCAGGGGATGCATTTTGGCCCCGATGTGAAAAAGGTCATCGCCCAGCGACGCAAAAAATCCGTCCTTATCCTCGGGGCTGACGGCTTTATCGGCAGCCATTTATCCGAGCATCTCTTGGACACAGGGCGCTATGAAGTACACGGTATGGACTTGGGGTCCCGTTATATTAAACATCTCTCCGATCATCCCAACTTTCATTTCGCCGAAGGTGATATCTCCATCCAACGGGAATGGATTGAATACCATGTCCGGCGGTGCGACATCATCCTGCCTCTCGTTGCCATAGCCACCCCCGCCGAATATACCCGCAATCCGCTACGGGTCTTTGAACTTGATTTTGAGGAAAATCTTCGGGTAGTCCGTTATTGCGCAAAATACGGAAAACGTATTCTTTTCCCATCCACCTCCGAAGTTTATGGCATGTGTCAGGATACCAATTTTGATGAAGACACCTCGCAACTGGTCCTTGGCCCCATTCACAAACAACGATGGATCTATTCCTGTTCCAAGCAGTTGCTTGATCGGGTGATTTGGGCCTATGGCGCGACCAAGGGGTTACGTTTCACCCTGTTCCGTCCATTCAACTGGGTGGGATCACGACTTGACAGCCTGGCCTCGGCACGAATCGGTTCTTCAAGGGCCATCACTCAGTTGATTCTCAATCTGGCTGAAGGTACTCCCATCCAACTGGTGGATGGCGGCTACCAGAAACGTTGCTTTACCGATGTCAAAGACGGAGTTGATTGCCTGTTCCGTATCATTGAAAACAAGGACAATGTCTGTGATTCCAAGATATTCAACATTGGCAACCCTTACAATGAGGCCTCCATTCGTGAGCTGGCTGAGATCCTGGTCACAAAATTTCAACAGCATCCCCTGGCAAAAAAATTCCCACCCTTTGCCGGGATGCGGGACGTGGAGAGTCGCGCTTTTTATGGCAAGGGCTATGAAGACGTGAATTTCCGCAAACCAAGTATTCAAAAGGCAGAAAAATTCCTGGGCTGGAAGCCGCAAGTGTCCCTGGAGCAATCCGTAGAAGAGACCCTGGATTTTTTCCTGAAACAGGCAGTGGAAACCGGGGAATTCGAGATCCACCATCAAGACGACTTTTGCTAAAATCCAATCACGATGAATTCGCAGCAACGCAGCAGTTGGCGACTTTTTCCGACGCCATCAATCATAGAGATCAAGATATGCAAATAGGATTGCGTATTGATGTGGACACCCTGCGCGGAACCCGACAGGGTGTCCCGGAGCTGTGCCGGATCTTGAAGGAGAACGACATCCATGCGTCATTTTTCTTCTCTGTCGGGCCTGACAATATGGGACGACATTTATGGCGGCTGCTGCGCCCCGCCTTTTTTCTGAAGATGATGCGCACCAAGGCCACCAGCCTCTATGGCTGGGACATCCTTCTGAAAGGCACATTCTGGCCGGGGCCATCCATTGGCAAACATGCCGGACAAGCAATCAGACAAGCCGCCGACGATGGACATGAAATCGGCCTGCATGCTTGGGATCACCATGGATGGCAGGCGAGACTTCAACAAATGTCGGCACCCCGTATTCAATCATTGTTGAGTCAAGGAAGCGAGGCGCTTCTGTCTTTAACCGGCAGCAGGCCAATCTGTTCCGCGGCCCCAGCATGGCGCAGCACCGATGCGTCTCTGGTGGAAAAAGAAAAATTCGCATTTCTCTATAATTCGGATTGTCGGGGAGAATCCATTTTTTATCCGCAAGTTGCGGGAAAGGCCCTACAAACCCCGCAAGTACCGACAACTCTGCCGACCTTCGATGAACTAATCGGGCAGCAAGGGATCACCATCGCAAAGTACAACGAACATCTTTTCTCCCATCTCCATTCCTCTCGGCTTAATATTCTCACCATTCATGCTGAAGTAGAAGGAATTGTCCACAAAAACCTCTTTGCGGATTTTATCAAGATGAGCAAAGCAAAAGGTTGCTCTTTCGTCCCCCTCGGCAAGATCGTCAAAGAAACCAAAAAAGAAGATGTCGCTATTGCCTCCATTCAGGAACAACGCATACCTGGAAGAGAAGGGTGGATCTCGATTCAG
>DZCR01000196.1 GCA_022736495.1 Desulfobacca acetoxidans | reverse complement strand
CCGGAAGGTTCTTGTGAAAAAAATTACCATAAAATAGTAGATTTTTTTCCTATTTCACCATCTTGGTCAGGTCCCACATGGGCAGGAAAATGGCCAGGGCGAAGAATCCCACCACGGCGGCCAGGCCGATGGTCAAAATGGGCCCCACCGCCTCAGAAAGGCCCTTGGTGCTGTATTCCACCTCGGCGTCATAATGCACGGCGATTTCCCTCAGCATATCATCTAAATTACCCGATTCTTCCCCTATGGCCACCATATTGATGACCATGGGCGTAAAATATTTTGCCTGCCGAAGGGGCTGGGAAATGCCCCGGCCCTCCGTCAGCATTTCCTTGACCTTGACAAATTCCCGGGTAATGGCGGCATTGTTAATGGTTTCCGACAGAATGTCCATGGATTCCAGGACCGTGACCCCGCTAGCCTGTAAAATGGAGAATATGCTGGCAAACCGGGACATGGCCGATTTGACGATGAGGGGACCCACCAGGGGGATCTTCATGAGGGAATAATGCAGGGTATATCTCCCGAAGGCGGTCTTGAAAAATTTTGCAAAAAAGAAGATGGCCCCGGCAAGGACAAGGATCAGGATCAGCCAGAAATCATGGAGAAAATTATACAGAATCATGCAGAGTTTGGTGGGCAAAGGCAGTTCAATACCGGCATTTTCAAAAATGGTGATAAATTTGGGAATGACAAAGGTTAAAAGGATAAAAAAGGCCACGCCGAGAAAACAGACCACGATCATGGGGTAGCGCATGGCTGCCTTGATATCGGATTTGACCTTGTGCTCGTGCTCGATGATATAGATGAGGCGGTCCAGGACATCGGGCAGGGAGCCGCTGGATTCCCCGGCCTTGAGCATGGTGCAGTAGAGGGTGGAAAAGACGTTCTCATGCTTGAAAAAGGCGGTGGACAGGGAGGCCCCTTCCCGGATATCTTCGGAGATCTGGGCAATGATGCCCTGGAGCCTTTTGTTTTCCGTCTGGGCCTCCATGATGGACAGGATCTGGAGCATGGACACCCCGGCCTGGATCAGGGTCTTGAACTGTTTAGTGAAGAGGATGATGTCCCTGGCGCTCACCGGGGTGAGGCCCTGGAAGAACCGGGTCATGGCCGGTGTGGTCAGGGCTCCGGTTTTCTTTTTCACGGTTTCGGGAATATGGCCCCGACTTGCCAGGATTTCAAAGGCCAGCTCTTCCGAGGCGGCATCCACTTCCCCGGAAATTTCATTGCCGTTTTCATTGATGGCGGTATAGATAAAAATGGTCATAATTACATCATTATGGCGGAGGCCGCCTCCTTTGAACTGGTGATGCCGTTGGCCACCTTCTGGGCTGCGTCCTGCTTCAGGGTGGTCAACTGGCCGGACAAAGTGCAGGCCTTGGTAATGGCCTGGGCCGATTTGCCCGTGAGAATCATTTCCTTGACATCTTCGTTGATGTGGAGCACTTCATAGAGGCCGGTTCTGCCGCTGTATCCCGTGTTCTTGCATTGAAAGCATCCCTTGCCGTAGGAGAAATCCAGGCCCTGGGCCTTTTCCAGGCCCCAGAATTTCAGGACCTCCTCCGTGGGTTTGTAAGCTGTTTTGCAATGGGGGCAGACCCGCCGGATGAGCCTCTGGGCAATGGTGACCAGCATGACGGAGGACACGAGAAAGGGCTCGATACCCATGTCCACAAACCGGGTAATGGCGCCGGCCGCATCGTTGGTATGGACCGTGCTCAGCACCATATGGCCGGTGAGGGCCGCCTGGACCGCCACCCCGGCCGTCTCGGAATCCCGGATCTCGCCGATCATGATGACATCCGGGTCCTGGCGCAGGATAGAGCGCAGGCCCGAGGCAAAGGTCATGCCGGCCTTTTTGTTGAGCTGGGCCTGGCGGACGTGCTCCATGCGGTATTCCACCGGATCTTCCAGGGTGATGATGTTGACGTCCGGAGAATTGATGATTTTGAGCATGGCAAAGAGGGAGGTGCTTTTTCCCGAGCCGGTGGGACCGGTGCAAAGGATCATGCCGTAGGGCATGCGGATCATTTTTTCAATGGTTTCAATGTCCCGGGGGGCCATGCCCACCTGTTCCAGGCTGTAAATGCCGGCCCCGGTATTGAGAAGCCTTAAGACCACGTTTTCCCCGTAGACCGTGGGAATGGTGGACACGCGGATATTGATTTCCTTGTCATTGACAAAGACGGTGAACCGGCCGTCCTGGGGAATCCTGGATACGGAAATGTCCAGGTTGGCCAGGATTTTGAGCCGGGACACAATGGAAAGAAACATGGCCTTGGGCGGGGTGGGAATATGGTGAAGCTTGCCGTCCACCCGGAACCGGATTTCCACATAATCTTTTTCCGGGCTCAGATGAATATCGCTGGCTCCTTCCTGGACGGCCTGGGTCAGGATGGAATTCACCAGCCGGATAATGGGGGCTTCTTCGGCCATGTCCTGGAGGGAGGTGGTGGAATAGGTTTCCTGGGCGCTCTTGTCTTCCACCACATTCAGGTCTTCCATTTCCTGAAGGTGTTCCATGACATTGTCCTTGCCGGAATAGGTGCCGTAGACCGTGGAGATCAGGAGGTTCAATTCCTGTTCCGAGCAGATGACGGATTCGACTTCCATATCGGCCAGGATTTCAATATGATCCAGGGCCTTGATGTCCAGGGGATCGGTCATGGCCACGGTGATCAGGTCGGTTTTCCGATCAATGGGGATGGCCTGGAGCTTTCTGGCCGTATCCACATCCAGGATGGAGGCCAGGGCGGGTTTGATGGAATAATTGTTGGGGTTGTAGCGTTTGATGTTAAGCTGGTCCGAGATCAAGCGGACAATGGCTTCTTCTGAAACGACCCCTTCCCTGACCAGGAACTGGCCCAGTTTTTTCCCGCTTTTTTTATAGCCGTGCAAGGCGTTTTCAAGTTGGGTTTTTTCAATCAGACCTGCTTCCAGCAGCATCTCTCCCAATTTTTTGCGTATTTTCACAAGAATATCCTTTATAAAGGTTTTCTGCCGCCGGTGTCGGCAAAAATGCGTTCACAGATTCCCTGTTCCATCCCTGTCTGTGTTTTATGGCTGTCGGCCTGGGCAAGGCTCTCAAAGGCCTGGTTGACCACCACCGGGAAGACAAATCCGTTTTTATCTTCCCATACCGGCAGCATCCTGACATCAAGATTCCTCTGGCGATAATGTTTAACCGATTCAACGGCTTTTGTAAAGTCGGTTTCCGCTGACAGGCGAATGCAGAAGGGCCTGTTTTCCCAGAGGCTGTGGGTCCCGGCAATGACGGGGAACTGGAGGAGCATGCCGGCAATGATCTGGTTGGGATCTTTGATTTTGGGATTGGCGCTCATCATTTTTTCCACATATTCGATTCGATAAGACCCGTAAACGATTTCCATGAGCCGGTACAGGGTATCCGCCTTGGGGACCCGGAAGGCGCCGTAGGTTTCCGGCGGCTGGGGAATCTCTCCGGAATTGTCGGCTTTTGCCGGGGTTTCTGCGGGTTCGATTTCCGGGGCCGCTTCAGGCAGGGGAGCGGTTTCCAGGGCCTGGGCCACCTGAACCAAGGCAGGGGCCTCTATAGGGGCTTCCGCAGGGGCAACGGTTTCCGGGGGAGCTTCAATGGGGGCAACGGTTTCCTCGGTCCCGGTCGCAAGGGCCGGGGGAGCGGTTTCAACCACCGGGCTCTCCACGGGGGCTGCGGGTTTTTCAATGACGGCCGCAGTTGTTTTTTCTTCCTGCAGTACCGGCGGCAACAGATGGGACGTCTGGAGCGTCTTGAAGAGGAAAGCGCCGCAGGCCATGAAGGTCAGGCATAGGAGGCTGGAAAGGGCCAGGCGTAATTTCCAGGGCCGTCCCGTTAGAAAAACTTCCTCTGCACAGGCCCGGACAAAACCGTAATCGGCCCGTGTCTTGTTTTTGATGAGGAGCCGGATCAGGATATGGTGGCAGAGGTTGATGATTTTTCTGGGAAATCCCCGGGTATACCGGTAAACGGCAATATAGGCAGGGAAACTGAGAAACAACGGGGCGGCGGCAGCCTGGCCGGCGGATTTCTCAATTCTGAACCGGATCAGTTTCCGGGTTTCAAAAAAACCCAGGGGAGACAGATCATACCTGAAATTGACGCGGTCATTGAAATTGTCCAGGGAGAGAAGGGTTTCATTAAATTCTTTCTGGGCAAAGATGACGATTTGCAGAAGTTTGTGGTCATTGGTCTCATAATTCAGGAGTTCCCTCAAGGCCTCCAGGCAGAATACCGGCAGTTTCTGTCCTTCATCGATCATGAGGACCGTGGTGAATTGCCGGTCCACCCCCTGGGTGAACAGATATTTTTTGATTTCCTCTTTTAAGGGGCCGTCTCCGGGCTGGTCCGGGACCTGGCCGGTAAAATGGCTGAGAATGCCGGATAAAAAATCCCGGGTGCTGCTGAATCCCGGATCAAGAATTAGAAAATACCTGAGGGCCGGGTCATGGGACAGTTTCTGGATCAACTGACGGCTGAGGGTGGTTTTACCGGTCCCCACATCTCCTGTGATAACACTCAGTCCCCGTTTGAGGCGGATGGCGATTTCCAGTTTCTGGAGGGCTTCAAGATGCTGTCTGGAATTGTAGAAAAGTCCGGGGTCCGGTGAATTGGAAAAGGGTTCCCGCTCTAGATTCAGTGTCTTGAAATAATCCATGGAAATGCTCTGTCCCGCCTATTCCTTTTCCTTTGGGGCCGGGGGTTTCCGGTCAAGGATATGGGGAGTCAAAAAGATCAGCAGTTCTTCCATGTCTGTGGTATCTGAATTGCTTTTGAACAGCCACCCCAGTCCCGGAACATCCTTGAGCATGGGCACGCCGGCTTCGGAACCTTCGACCTTTTCTTTGTTGAGTCCGCCGATGACCGTGGTCTGGCCGTCATACAGATACACTTCGGTCTCTGCATTTTTGGTGATGATGGTGGGGTTTCCGGCCACGGTCTGGGTCCAGTCCAGTTCATCCTTATGGGTTACGATCTGGAGCCGGATGGATTTGTTGTCAATGACATGGGGAATGACTTCCAGCTTGATGACGGCTTTTTTAAATTCAATTTTGATTTCTCCGTCTTCAATGGTCTGGAAAGGGACTTCCTTGCCGCTTTCAATGATGGCTTTCCGGTTGTCCATGGTGGTGATGGAGGGTTTGCTGAGGATGTTCAGCTTGCCTTCTTCTTCCAGGGCCGTTAATTGGGTGTATAAGAGAAAATCCCCCACATGCTGGGTCATGAGGCCCAGGGTCATCCCTTTCCAGGCGGCGGTGCCGGCGTTTTCCGATGAAGGGAAATTGATTCCCGAGCCGATACCGGGCAGGTGGGTGATGGGACTCCCTGCCGGCACGGTTGCCGTGGCATCGTCGGAACTGACGTATAGGGATTTGTCAAAGGTGCCCAGGGGGCCGCCGAGCCAGTTTAAATTATCGCCGCTAGCAGCTTGGCCTAACCCCCCCCATTGGATGCCCAGTTCCTTGGCCGTATCGGAATTGGCTTCCACAATATGGGCTTCGATGAGGATCTGGTGGGTGGGGCGGTCCAGTTTTTCAATGATGGGCATGATTTTTCGGATATCGGATTGGGTGGCCTGGACAATGAGGGAACTGGTGCTTTTATCCATTAAGATGGAGCCCCTGAGTTCGCTTTT
>DZCR01000195.1 GCA_022736495.1 Desulfobacca acetoxidans | reverse complement strand
CCAGCACCATAAGAAAAACCTCCAATTGTTCTGTTCGTGTTTTTTCTCTTTCAAGTTTGTGAACGCTGATGACGTTTTTGACCCTGGCCTGGAGTTCCAGGTGATGAAAGGGCTTGGTCAAGAAATCATCGGCCCCCATCTGAAGGGATTTGATCCTGTCCTCCCGTTCCGTCAGGGAGGTGATGATGATGACCGGGATATGGGTGGTGGCCTTATGGAGCCGGATGTTCTCCAACAGGGAATAGCCGTCCATGACGGGCATCATGATATCGGAAATAACAAGATCCGGCTGGGTGTGCTGGATGGTTTCCCAGGCGGCCTGGCCGTTGGGGGCCATGAGCAGGGTATAGCCCTTGAGGGCCCTGCCCAGGAATTCCTGGATCCCGGGGTTGTCTTCGGCAATGACGATACAGGCCGTGGAATTCGGAGATTCAATTCTTTTGACATCTCCGGATACGGCAAGGGTCTTGTCAAAGGCCGCGATCTTAATGATATCCCTGGCGCCGATCCCGGCCAGGTCCGTATCCCGCCTGTCTTTTTTCCGGCGCTCATTGAACCGGTAATTTTCAGAAGCGGTTCTGCGTTCCTGGGTCCTTCTTTCCTCAATGCAGCCGGGTTCAAGAATTTCAAGGTTTGCCGGGATTTCCACGGTAAAGCAGGTCCATTCGTTTTCTACACTCTGGGCGAAGATGCGGCCGTGCATCATTTCAACGGATTCCTTTACAATGGCAAGGCCCAGGCCTGTTCCCTCATATTGCCGGGTCGTGGAACCATCCCCCTGCTGAAATCTCTGGAAGGCTTTTTGAATCAGTTCCCGGGACATGCCGATGCCCGTGTCCCTGACCCTGATGACGATCATGCCGTTCCGGCTCGATGCCGTTACGTCGATGCGGCCGCTTTCAGTGAATTTATAGGCATTCCGGATCAGGTTGTTTAAAATATCCCGGAGTTTTTCCCGGTCGACAAAGATCTCCTTGATTTCCGATTCACAGGCGTAATGAAGGGCGATGCCGTTCCGGTCCGTCAGTTCCCTGAAGGTGGAGACAATCTGGAAGATATAGTCGTCAATATTAATCCGGTAAAGAGAAAGCTTTCCCATGCCGGCATCAAATTTGGAAATTTTAAGCAGCTCGTTGATTTTCTCCATGAGGTTCAGGGTCTGGAGGCTGACCTTATCAATCACCTCCATAAAATTATCAGGCACCTCCCCCAATTCTCCGCTGACAATATAATCGGTCCATCCCCGGATCAGGGTCAGGGGAGTCCGGAGTTCATGGGTGATATTGGCAATAAAATCTTTTTTGATGTTGGCGGCCTCTTCCATGGCCCGGACATAGGTCTTGAGCTGCCGGGTTTTTTCCGCGACCCGTTTTTCCAGGGTCAGGTTCAGGGTCATGAAATGGCTGAGGATAAAAACCATGACACTGGAGGTGATGAAAAAGACCCCAAAGGGATAGAGCTGAATATTGAATTTCTCCACCAGGAAGGGGTAATTCAGAATGAAGTCAACCACAGCAAAACTGAAAATATTGATGGCCAGGAAAAAAAAGACCAATTGGGTTTTTTTCTGCCTGTCGGCTTCTTTCCGGTATACACTGAAAAGAAGCAAGGCGTTTCTGACGGCCATGGAGGCCACCATGACCAGATAGGCCACATGAAGAATCCCGGCCTGGGGGTAATAGCCAAAGGCATAGAGGTGGGCGCCCTGGATAAACAGATCCGTTGTCCAGAGGCTGATCAGAAACCCGATACAAAGGAAGTAAAGGACCCGGATGTGTTTGTCGGGAAGTTTCAGATAATGGATGATGGTCTCATACCCGCTCAGGGGAAGAAAGATGATGCCGGAATAGCCGATCCGGCAAATGAGGTCCGAATATTCCCGGCTGTTCAGCAGAAAAAGAACCACCCAGGAAAACTGCCAGTAGGAGGTGAAAAAACAGAATTTTAAAAAAACCGCGCGCAGACGGCCCTTGGACAGGAAAAAAACCGTGACGCCCAGGCATAAAAACAGGATCCCGGAAAAGAGAGGAAGGACGGCGCTCAGATGCTGCATTTTTTCCTATTCCTTAATTTCCTGGTAAAAATCCAGGATATCCAAAAGATTGGAGGGGATACGGATCACCTTTCCCCTGGAGCCGACAATGCATATTCTTTGGAATCCCTTGCCCACCAGCTCTCCCGTCCCCTTGTTCCTGAAGGTGATATTGAGCCGGCAGGTTGCCGCCTTGATTTCCGATGTGGTGAGTTCCGCCACCAGGCGATCCCCGAAATAGGAATTGCTCACGTATTTGTTATAGACTTCCACCGTAACCAGCCGGATGCTGTTTCCCGCCAGCATCTGGTGGAGATCCGGGACCGTTGACAGCAGCAGCTTTTCCCTGACCACCCCCTGGTATTCGATGAAATTGCTGAAATAGACATTGCCGAAGGCATTGGTATCCTTCAGGGTGACCACGATTTCCGTTTTAAACACCCTCTGGTCCCCGAACTGTTCCAGGGCCTTAATCTGCTTTTCCACATACTGCTCAAAAAGCGCTTCTTTGCTGTCCTCCACCTCCAGGACCCTGAACCCGACACCGGAATCATCCCGCCACTGGGGTTCGCATTTTATTTTAAGGGTTTTATAGGCGCTTATTTTCAGTTCAATATGAAAAGGCTCCTTTGGAATATCCCCGTCTGATTTTAAAAACCCGCCTGACGCTGAAATATTTTCAATAATGCCTGTGCCGCCGCCTAAAACAGCCCTGATCTTTTTTTTGACACGGGGTTCCCTGTGTTTATTCATTTTTGAGAGTCCTGATATTCCCTTCCCCATACCGGCAAACCGTTAATCTCCTAAATGCAGTGTTACACCTATTCGAATTTATTTAAAAAGTAAATAAGAGGATAAAAATTTACATAAAATTTTTCAAAGGCTTGAGCATCTTTATTGACAAACCCCGCATTTACGTTTAAATTTTGGTGAAAAAAACACAATCTCCGCTGTCTTTGAATCCATCATCCCGGCCGCCAAGAAGCCGGTTACCCATGGGGACCACGCACGCCATGCCGATTAAGGCCATGACCCTATCCGTTTTAATATGGACCCTGGTATTGCTGTGTCCGGGTATGGCCCGGACTGAGACCGCCATGGCCATTGCCTATCCCGAATTTTTTCCGTTTTTTTCAAAAACCGGAAAAGGGGAAGTGGAGGGATTTTTTTATGAAATCATCACCGAGGCCCTGGACCGTCGTCTGGGCATCCGGACTGCCTGGACGGAAATGCCCTGGAAAAGATGCCAGGAACAGGTGTATTCCGGCCGGTACGATGCCATGATAACGGTCCCGACAAAAGAGCGTAGCGTATATTGCGATACCCACCCGGATCCCTTTTATCTGAAGGAGCTGAAGGTGTTTACCTATGCAGGGCATCCCGATCTGGACCGGATCTCTGCCATAAGGACCATGGCCGATATCAAATCCGGGGGGTTCTCGGTGATTACCTACAGCGGTAACGGCTGGCATGAAAAAAACATTTCAAGCCTCGGCATCCCCACCCATGAGACCTCCCTAGTTCCCAATATATGGAAAATGCTGGCCGCCAAGCGGGGGGATCTTGTGATTGAATGGCCTGCGGGGGCGGCAGCCAATATAAAAATATCAGGGGTGGCCGGTAAAATTATTGAAACCGATGTCTCTTTAGAATCCATGCCCTTCCACCTGCTGATCAGTAAAAAATCAAAATTCAATTCAATTCTCCCGGGATTCAACGAGGTCATCCGGGAGATGTTTAGCGACGGGACCATGAAGCGGATTCTTTCAGCCTATGATTAATCTCATTGCCCATATATTACCCCCGGTATCTCAGCACAAGGGACAGGATATGGAAGCCCGTGTCAGATTCATATTCATGATGATTGTGATGATTTTCATTGCCTGCTTCTTCCTGTTTTTCAGTTTCCACCAGAAATACAGTTACCATAAGGCCGGGCAGAGGCTTAAGGCCCACGCACGGGTCATTGCAGACTCGTTGTGGCGATATGAAAAGGGAGAGCCCGTGGCCTATTTACACCTGGCGGCCCGGTCAAATGATTATAAAAGAGTGGTGGTGGTGGATGAGTTTGGAAATGAATTTGTTTCCATCATCAACCCGGACGACGGCCGGTCGGATTTTCTGCTGACGGCCCTGGGTCTTCTGCCGGTCCATCCCCTTGAAACAGATATCCTTCACAATGAGGCCGCCATTGGAAAAATCATGGCGGACTGGCAGAGCAGAGCGGTTTTTATATATTTTTACATCGCGGTCTGCCTGGGTTTGTCTCTCATCGGTATCTGGTTTTTCCTGAATCTGATCCTGGCCAAAAAAACCCTGGAGGCCAGGGTCCTGGAGCGGACATCAGCCTTGGAAGAAAGCCGGGAAAGACTCCAGCAATTGCGAAATTATCTTTCCAATATCATTGACTCCATGCCTTCGGTCCTGGTGGGGGTCGACCGTGACGGCAGGGTAACCCAGTGGAACAAAAAAGCAGCCCTTGTGACCGGAATTCCTTCAGAGGAAGCGGTGGGCCGGGCAGTGGAAAAGGTCTACCCGCAACTGGCCGATGAAATGGACCGGGTCCGCCGGGCCATCCTCACCCGCCGGGAGCAAAGCAGCAAAAAAAAGGCCCGGATGCAGGGAAAGGATCAGCGCTATGAAGACATCACCGTCTATCCCCTCATTGCCGATGATGCGACCGGCGCCGTGATCCGGATTGATGACGTGACCGAACAGATCCGGTTGGAAGAAATGATGGTGCAGTCTGAAAAAATGCTTTCCGTGGGGGGCCTTGCCGCAGGCATGGCCCATGAGATCAACAATCCCCTGGCCGGAATAATCCAGACCGCCGGCGTGATGAAAAACCGCCTCACGAATCTGGATATGCCGGCCAACCAGCGTGCGGCAAACGAAATCGGCATTCCCCTGGACGGGATCCGCGCCTTCATGGAAAAAAGGGAAATCCCGAGCATGATCGCAGCCCTCAATGAATCCGGACGGCGAGTCGCTGAAATCGTGAGCAATATGCTCAGTTTCGCCCGAAAGGCCGATGCCGGGTTCTCCTCCCACGACCCCCGGCAGTTGATGGATAAAATCCTGGAACTGGCCGCCACCGAATATGACTTGAAAAAGCAATATGATTTCAAAAGCATTAAAATCATCAAAGAATATGAAGCCGATCTTCCCATGGTGCCCTGTGAAGGGGCTAAGATCCAGCAGGTGATTCTAAACCTCCTGCGCAACGGGGCCCAGGCCATGCAGGAGGCAGATCCGGATAAAACCGGCCAACCCTGTTTTATCCTGCGGCTTTTTCCGGAAAAGGGAACCGGGATTCTGGTCATGGAAGTGGCGGACAATGGTCCGGGCATGGATGAAGCTGTCTGCAGGCGCGTATTTGAACCCTTTTTCACCACGAAACCCCCAGGCGTCGGCACGGGCCTGGGCCTTTCGGTTTCCTATTTCATCATCACCCAGAATCACGGGGGGACCATGGACGTCAAGTCCTCGCCCGGCAAGGGAACAACCTTTACTATCCGGCTGCCGCTGGAGCGGGGCGGAGGCAAACCATGAAACCCATCAAAGACCTGCCCATAAACGAACGACCCAGGGAAAAACTCCTTGAAAAAGGGGCCGGTTTTCTTTCGGACCGGGAACTGCTGGCCGTCATCCTGG
>DZCR01000037.1 GCA_022736495.1 Desulfobacca acetoxidans | reverse complement strand
CGATTGACAAACGGCAGTTATTCCTATATCGAGCCCCCATGCCTTGTCCCTACCCGGCCCGTTCCCCTGCCTCGATGCCCGGTGCCCGCCGCAAGCGGCTGGCCCAACTTAAAAATGAGTTGGCCGAAAAACAGGGGAAATACTCCGACCAGCATCCGGAAATTAAGAAGCTGAAAAACGAAATAGCCCAACTCGAACAGGCCCCTAAATCGGCAGCTACGGCAAAAACAGCCACCGAGCCAGAGAATCCGGCCTATATCAGTCTTGCTACGCAGGCCAAGGCCGCCGAGATTGATATCAGCGCCTTCCGCAGCCAGCAGGGAGAATTACAAAGTAAACTCCGGATGTATCGGCAGCGTCTCGAGGACGCTCCCAAGATGGAGCAGGAGTACCTGGCCCTTATGCGGGATTATCAAAATGCCCATGCCAAACACCAGGAAGTCATGAACAAAATCCTGGAAGCCCGCATTGCCGAAGGTATGGAAGAACATCAGAAAGGTGAGAAGTTCACCCTCATCGACCCGGCGAGTTTCCCCCAGAAACCGGTTTCCCCCAACCGCTTGTTAATTCTTTTAGCCGGGGTCTTCTGTAGCCTGGGGGCAGGGTTAGGCAGCGTAGCCCTGGCAGAACATCTGGACCACTCGGTGCATAATAGCGATGAACTGAGCCGCCTCACCGGCCTCCCCGTCCTGGGATCCATTATCCGGATTCAGACTAAAGAAGATGTCATCCAGGCGCGCCGGAAGCGGAAATTGATCTGGATGGTTTCCGGTTTTTCCCTGATCATCGTAATGGTCCTTTTTCACTTCCTGTATATGGACCTCTGGGTTCTCGCTGCCAAACTTTTGCGATTGGCTGATAAATACACCTGATCAAAGAGATTTTTAGGGGAAGGCAGCTAAATTCTTTCACTAACCTCAATCCAGGGAAGAGACGACCGTGAGTTTTATCAATAAAGCCTTAGAAAAAGCCAAAGCATTGCATCCGAAAAAAGTGGAACCTGAATCACCCGCTGGCCTGGGGATACCGCAGGTGCCTTTCCCTGACCTCGAAGATATGGCGGGGTTTGGCGAGACTCCGGGAGAGATCCATTACACCTATACCCACAAGGTCGCCGTGGACATGGATCGTCTTCGCCGCCAACGCTTAATCGTCACCGGCAGTGACCAGACTCTCTGGGAAGCCTATAAATTGCTCCGGACTCACATTTTGCATCGCACCAAGAGAGAACATCGGAATACCCTGATGTTTACCGGCCCCCTGCCGAACGAGGGCAAATCTCTCACCGCGATCAATTTAGCCATAGCCATTTCCCAAAAAGTTGGCCAGACAGTACTGCTGGTGGATGGTGATCTGCGTAATCCGTCAATCCACCGCTACCTGGATCTGCCCGGGGGGCCGGGGCTCATCGATTTTTTGACCTCAGGGTACCCCATTGCAGACTCCCTGGTGCATCCGGAGGGCCTGGCCAATCTGGTGGTTCTGCCCGCGGGCAGTTCTACTACTGAGTCAGCCGAACTCCTCAGTTCTCCCCGTATGCTCGAATTGGTCAAGGAATTGAAACATTTTTATCCGGACCGTTACGTCCTGTTCGATTTACCGCCTTTGCTTTATGCCGATTCTTTGGCCTTTGCTCCCCTGGTGGACGGCATCATTCTGGTAGTGGAGTCAGGCAAGACGCCCAGGGAAGAAATCGTGCACGCCATGGAACTGCTCAAAGAATTTCCGGTCCTGGGATTTGTGCTCAACAAAATCGACACCATGCCGCCGTCTTACGGCTATTACCCCAAATATCATCAGGATCAGGACTCCCAAAAACCCTTTACTCTACCCTGGCAGAAGTAAGGCTATGTACGAAGAATTTTACGGACTGAAAGAGCGCCCTTTTACCCTGGTACCGGACCCCGATTATTTGTTCCTGGGGTCCCAGCATAAATTGGCCAGGGCCTATTTGGAATACGGCATCAAAGAGCGCATGGGGTTTGTGGTTCTCACGGGAGAAGTGGGTACTGGCAAGACCACCTTGATCAAATCCTTATTAAGGGAAAAAGAGACCAGCCAACGGGTGGGAGTCCTGTATCAGACTTCCGTGGAAGCTGAAGATCTCCTCGATGTGCTTCTGAAGGAATTTGAGATTCGCAACCCTCTCGGCGCCGGTCGCGCCGCACGTCTCAGCGCTTTCAATCAGTTCCTCCTTAACGCTTACGCCCGGGGGGAACGCGTCGTCCTGTTGGTCGATGAGGCCCAAAACCTGGGTCCCAAGGCCCTGGAGGAATTGCGTCTCTTATCCAACCTGCAGACTGAAAAAGAGCCCCTGCTCCAGGTTATCCTGGTGGGCCAACCCGGGTTGAGAGACCGCCTGAGGCATCCATCCCTGCGGCAACTGGCTCAGCGGGTGGCCATTCATTATCATCTCAGGCCTTTGGATGAGGATGGAACCAAAGAGTATATCCGGTTCCGCCTGGCCCGGGCCGGGGGCAGTGGCATATTTACCGCTTCAGCGTTAGACAGACTCTACGATTACACTCAAGGGGTGCCGCGCCGGATCAATGCCTGGTGTGATTTGGCCCTGGTGGCCGGATTTGCCGAGGGCAGGCACGAAATTGATGGGGAGTTTATCGACGTGGTTATTACCGCCCAGGGCGGCAGCTTAGAAGATATTGGAGGGGAATCGTCAGAAGAATCGTCGCCGGCTTCGGTTCCGGAAGTCACTTCGGAAAGAGCCGAAGCCGCCGCTTTCGGCCACTCCAACGGGTTGCAAGCTACTGTGTCCGACTTGTCAGGTCGGTTAACCCGATTGGAAGGTCTGGTCTTGGAAATGACCAGCCAGCTCGTCCCGGTCCTGACCAAATTCATGTCCTCGCCGTTAACCAAAGAGTCGTTACAGCTACCGAAAGAACCTAACATGCTGCCTTCCGAATCCCCTGAAGCATCCAAGTCTCCTATAACATCACTTTCTCCGGAAAGCCCGCCGCACAGGAAAAGTTGGTGGTTAAAGTTTTTACATTATGGTTAACCGCTGCTAACCTGAGGCAGGGCTCTTTCCCTGCGCCAGGGCCGGCGAATCCGCCCCCCTCCGCTCCCCCATCAAGCTTTGGGACCGAGATGCTCCAGCACCTTGGCAATGGCGCTGACGTCCTCATCGCCCCAGCCCTGGGCCACTCCCGCGCGGTAAAGGTGCAGAAGTATCTGGCCCACCGGCACCGGCGCCCCCAGCTCGAAGGCGGTGTCCACCACGAACTTGGCGTCCTTGGTCATGTGCTTTAAAGGAAAGGCCGTGGGATAGGTCTTATTTTGCAGGTTGGCGGCTTTCATCTGAAACATGGCGCAGTTAAGGGGGCCCGAGTAGACCGTGTCCAACATGGCCTCCAGGGACAGGCCTCCTAACTGGCCAAAGTTCAGGACTTCGGCAAAGCCCTCCATCATCATAGCCAACAACAGGTTGATGAACATCTTCATCATGGAGCCCTGCCCCGCAGGCCCGCAGTAGATCACCTGCTTTCCCATGGCCAACAACAGCGGCTCCAGTTCCTTGACCTTGTCCTGGGGGCCGCCTGCCAGAATCAGGAGGGTGCCTTCCTCCGCCGGCTTCTTGGTACCGGACACCGGGGCATCGATGAAGGTGACGCCGCTGGGTTCCAGTTCCTGGGCGAGTTCCCGGGTGTAGCGGGGCGCAACCGAACTCATGTTGATGAAGACCTTGCCGTGGTTGAAGGCGCCACCGGCCCCGTCCGGCCCCCAGAGGAGGTCACTTAGAGCCTCGGGCCCGGTGACCATGGCAATGACCACATCCGCGGCCTTGGCCAGGGCCTTGGGAGCGGAGGCTAACCCGGCTCCCTGTTTTACCAAGGGGTCGGCCTTCTCCGGGCTGCGGTTGTAAACCATGACGGGGTAGCCCGCCTTGAGCAGATTGGCGGCCATGGGCGCTCCCATGATTCCCAAACCCATAAATCCTATCTTCGGCTGCATCGATCGCTCTCCTGCTTTCATTACCGGCATTTTTGAGGCAAATCACCCACGGAGCCATCAAGACCAGAGACTCGCTTTCGGCATAAGAAAGCGGCCTCCCGGGTGAGCAAATCATCTTTGGTATAACCTTTTTGGATTAACCGGGTCTCCAAGATAGGGGTCAAAAAATCTTCCCCTTCGGTGACGCGGTTTTCTTGCATTACCTTAAGCCGCGCCCCGAAGATTCGGCGATACTCGTCCAACCGCAGCTTATTCAAGGACCCATCCGCCGGATAGCGATTCTCCTGGAGATGGTCCCAGGGCGGCACCCGATGGGGTCGCCCGGCCCGGGGATTGGTCCACTCCTTGTGGTGCCCACCCGAGAGGCTGGGAAACAGGTGAATGTTAATCCAGGCGAGTCCGTCCGGCTTCAGGACCCGATTAAGCTCTGCGACGGCAGCGGGGACATTAGCGATATGTTCGAAAACCAAGGTGGAAAAAACGAAATCAAAAGAATCATCAGGAAAATCCAGGAACGCGGCATCCATTAAGCGCACATCGATTCCGCCCCAGGGGAGCGTCTTGCCGTACTGGCTGGAGAGCTGGGAAAAGAAAGGGGAGTCGAAGAGGAAATGCCGGGCCAGAGACTTGAAAGCCCGTTCCAGGCCATTAACCCGGACAATCCGGAAAAAGGTCTTCCGGCCCAGGGAAAAAGTGGGTATTTCCGCATCAATCCCGATTATTTGGGCGGAATCGGCGGTGAACAGGATGGTTTGGGCCGCCCGTTGACCACAACCAATTTCCAGAATCTTAACCCGGCTGAGATCGGGGTTGACCTGCTGCCGGATCAACTCACGCAACTGGTGGTGCAGGGAAAGCTGCCCCGTGACATTCTCCAGATTACCTCGACGATATTCCTGCAGGTTCTCAAAGGCGGACCGCAGTCGATGGAACCATGGCAGAGGCTGGCGGGACATAGGAACCTTTCTTTGAGCTGGCATACTATTTTTATCATATGTCTTTTCAGGAGGCAAACGCCCTTGCCAGGCCGCAATCAATCCTTACATATTATCGCAAGACCCGCGCCGCTTCAGAACCATAAGTCCGGCCCCGGGGCACAATGCAGGGTAATCCTGCCGACCATTCCTCACAAGGAGATCACCGTATGCTCAGACTCAGTCCCCATGATACAGCCCCGGACTTTCGGTTACCCGATCAACAGGGCCGCACGGTCAGCCTGGCGGATTTCCGCGGCCAGAAACTCCTGGTCTATTTTTACCCCAAGGCCGACACCCCGGGGTGCACCCGCCAGGCCTGCAGTATCCGGGATGCCCGGGAGACCTTGCGGGACCTGGGCCTGGCGGTGGTGGGCATCAGCCCCGATCAGTCCACCAAACAGAAAAAGTTCGATGACAAGTACGGGCTGGCCTTTCCACTCTTGGCGGACCCGGATCACCGGGTGGCCGAGGCCTATGGAGCCTGGGGCGAAAAGACCCTGTATGGCAAAAAATCCATGGGAATTATTCGGTCGTCGTTTTTGATTGATGCGCAGGGCAAGATCGTGCAGGCCTGGTACGGAGTCAAGCCGGAAGACACCGTCCCCAAGGCGCAGCAGGCGTTGGCAAGTGCGTATAATAAAAAGTAGGGGCGGGTTTTAAACATGCCCCTACGTTCATGGTTACCCTCAACCTACCCCGCCTACCCCTCTCTCCCGAAGAAGGAGAGAGGAAAGGCGAAGAACACATCTGTAGCAGGGAGTGCAAGGTAAGGGCGGGAGAACTTTTTGCCAAGCTGCCCCCGGTCCTCCCTTTAGCCCTTACCCCGGTTCCCCGGTCAGCTCCGATGGGTACAAGGGCAGGTTCCGGGTGCCCCAATCAAAGATCAGGATACCCCCGGCTATCAGAGCCAGGGTGATGATGATCTCGATGAACGACGGGAAGTAGCTGAATTGCCGGTAGCCGCCGAAGCTGGTGAGGCTGACGTTAAAGCGGTTTAGGACCACTCCGAAGGCGGACAAACCCGCTGCCCAGTAGAGGCCCGTCACCGAGTTGCGCACCTCCTTAAACGTCAGGAGCAGGCCCGGCAGGGCCACGGTGCCGAATAACTCCAAGAAAAAGAAGAAGTGCGGTTTGTCAAGGACCCAGACCGTAGCCCCGCGAGCATAGAGGTCCGTCACCTTCATGGCAAAATAGACCAACAGGGCGATGCCCAGGCCTTTGCTGAAAGAAGCCAGCAGTTTGATTTCAGGTTTGCGCTTGTAGGCCCAGGAACTGATGAGACTCTCCAGGGTCACCACGCTCATGCCGCCGATGACCGCACTGACGAAAAAGAGTGGTCCGATAGCCCGGGTGGCCCAAAGATCGCTCATCTTCTCCGGCATCAACAGATACAGCGCCCCCAGGGAGGACTGGTGCAGGGTAGAGAGCATGACGCCGGCCACCACCAGGACCAGGTAAATATTTCGGAAAAAGTTAACCCATTCGTACTTCTGCCAGCGCTCCAGGGCCATGATGAAGATGTCCATCCCCAAAACGGTGGTGTAGAGCATGACGCACCAGGACACCTCGAAGAGCACTGAATGGGGATTCCACATCACCATGGGGTGCCAGATGCGCCAGGGTTGCCCCAGATCAAAGAAAAGCCCGACGATAAACACCAGGTAGCCGATGAAGGCCGAAAGCTTGGCGGGCCTCAGCAGCGGTTCGAACTTTTTCAGGTTAAAGATATAGATGGCCGCGGCCATGGTGAAGCCGCCTGCGGCCAGGGCCACCCCGGCCAGGATATCGAAGCTGATCCACAGCCCCCAGGGGTAGGCGTCGCTCAGGTTGGTGGTGGCGCCCAATCCCAGGAAAAGCCGGGCCACAGCGGAAATGAGGCCCAGTGCCAAAATCACATAAAGAATGGTGCGCCCGGGGGTCAGCTTACCCCCGCCCGGATGCCATTTTTCTCCTTTTTCGGCCATGGCTCACTCCTCCTTCCCTTCCGAGGATTTCTGTTCCTGGACTTCCGCCCGGCGCTGGTTGATATAGTGTAGGCCCACGGCCAGGCCGCCCACCGTCAAGGCCACCCAGGGGACCTTGGACATCCACTCCCGGCCGTAGATCCCGTAGGGCACGTTTCCCAGATCGGTGCGAAAGCCAACATGGTCCACTCCCAAGGCCTCAAAAGAGACCGCGGTGAGGTAGAGCTTGGAGGTCCCCCCCACGATCTTTTCGCCATAGACCTCGGGGTAGTACCTCCCCGGGTGCGTGCCGATGCGGCGGTGGGCTTCTTTCAGGAGCGCATCCCGGTCGCCGAAGAGCAGGGCCCCGGTGGGGCAGGCGGTGGCGCAGGACGGTTCCAGGCCGCCTGCGACACGGTCGGCGCAGAAGTCGCATTTCCGGATCAAGGGCACCGCCGAACTCCATTGAAACTTGGGAATCTGGAAGGGGCAAGCCATCATACAGTAGCGGCAACCGATGCACTTGTCATCGTCATATACCACCGGACCGTCGGCCAATTTGGTCAGGGCCCCCACCGGGCAGACGCTGACGCAGGCCGGGTCCAGGCAATGCATGCACCGCCGGGAAATGAAGTGCCAACTCACCTGTCCGCCGGGTTGGTCTATCTCTCGAAAAATAATCCGGGTGTAGTTGTTGCTGTCCAGATACCTGGGGTTGCTCAAGGTCTGGCTGAACGTCGAACGTTCGCCCGGCAGGTTGTGCCAGCTCTTGCAGGCCACCTGGCAGGCCCGGCAACCGATACAGCGAGTCGTATCGATCAACATGGCTTTACTCATGGCAGTCTCCTTGTGGCCTCCATTAGACCTTCTGGACCTCCACCAGAAATACCTTGTATTCCGGGATCATGGTGTTGGCATCCCCCACCATGGGAGACAGTTGGTTGACGGCGTAATTTTCTTTAGGGTTGGGGCCGCCGGTGATGAGACCCGCAAACCCGAAATGCCAGGGCAGGGCCACCATCTCTACAGTATTGACCGCAGGGGGCTTGCCGCAGGTAAACGGGGCCACCCGGTGGGTGATATTGGCCCGGGCCCTGACCTCACCCCGGACGCTGGAGACCTTGACCCAATCCCCCGCCTTGATGCCCCGGGCCTTGGCGAGTGTCGGGCTGATCTCCACGAACATCTCGGGGACCATCTCCGCCTGCCAGGCCAGGTTCCGGGTCATAGTCCCGGCCTGCCAATGCTCCGTCACCCGAAAGGTGGTGGCGATGACGGGATATTTCGGATCGCAGATCTGGGCCACTTTATCCATTTCCGATTTCCAGATCTTGATCGCCGGGTTGGACTGCTGGGCCGACATGGGGTTCACAAAAGGGCATTCCAGGGCCTCGTAATGCTCCGGGAAGGGGCCTTCTTTGCAGAGGCCGCCGGGCACAAAGAGCCGGCTCTTGCCTTCGGGCAACATAATAAAGGGGGTCTTGGCCGACACCTCCGGCGGAACCTGTTCCTTGGTCTTGGGGTTGATCCAGCCGAAATCCGGCACGTCAAGCTTGGTCCAGGTTTTGGTGGCAGGGTCCCAGGCAAACAGGGCCTTGTCCTTGCTCCAGGGTACGCCCTGGGGGTCCAGGGAACAGCGGTTGTAAATGATCCGCCGGTTCACCGGCCAGGCAAAGGCCCAGCCGGGATAAAGCCCCAACCCGCTGGGGTCCTTCTTACCCCGGGCCGCGGCCTTGTTGTCCTTCTTGTCCGGGCCGGGGTAGTAGCCGGAGTAGATCCAGCACCCGCTGGCGGTGGAGCCGTCATCCTTACAGCCCAGGAAGTTGAGGAGCTGCTTTTTGTCCCCCACGGTGTAGCCGTTGATCTCCTTGGCCACCAGGTGGACGTCGGGGTCAGCCCCATAGTTCCAGTTGAGGTTGACGATGGGGGCCGGAAAAACTGCTTTGGGGTCTTCTTTATAGAGCTTCTGCAGCTCCAGCCCCAGCCGGTTGGCGTACCACAAGTCGCTCTGGGCGTCCCCGTGCGGCTTTACCGCCTGGTAGCGCCACTGGATCCAGCGGCCGCTGTTGCTGACGCTGCCTTCCTTCTCCATGGAGTCGGCTGCGGGGAAGAGAAAGACCTCGGTCTTGATATCCTGCGGCTTGGCCCCAGGGCGTTTCCAAAACACCGAAGTGTCAGTCTCCCAGAGGTCGAAGGCCGCCAGCCAGTCCAGCTTATCCAAAGCCGAGTAAGTCTGATTGAGGTTGGCCGAAGACACGGCCGGGTTCATGCCCCAGATCAACATCCCCTTGATGGAACCGTGGGCCATGGTCTCGAACAGAGGCATCCAGGAATAGCCCGAACCTTCATAGCCTTTGCCGATCTTGGGCAGGTAGTCATAGGCGAACTGGTTCGCAGTAGTGGCCGCGTCCCCCCAGAATGCCTTCAGCAAACTGACAAAAAACTTAGGCTTGTTGATCCAAAAACCGGCCTTGGGGGTTTCCTTGTCCAGATAGTCCTTCAGCGTCGGATGCGCGGCTTCGTTGGGAATGGCCATGTAGCCCGGAACGATATGGAACAACAACGCCATGTCCGTGGAGCCCTGGACGTTGTTTTCGCCCCTGAGGGCGTTGATGCCGCCGCCGGGCATGCCCATGTTGCCCAGCAACTGCTGCAGGATAGTGTAGCCGCGGATGATCTGGACCCCGGTGGTGTGCTGGGTGCCCCCCATGGCATAGAGCAGGGCGCCGGCCTTGCCCGGTTGCCCGGTGGCGCTGTAGACGGTGGCCAACTCCAGCAACTGCTCCTTGGGCACCCCGGTGACTGCAGTGACCATTTCCGGGGTGTAGCGGGAATAGAAGGTTTTCATGAGTTGGAAGACGCACCGGGGGTTGGTCAGGGTGGGATCGGTGACCGGCTTTTTTTCCGCGTCCAGTTCATAACTCCAGGTAGCCGGATCGTAGGCCCGCTTCCCCTGGTCAAAACCGGAAAAGAGGCCGTCATGAAAGGCAAAGTCTTTATTCACCAGAAAGGCGGCATTGGTATAATTGGCGACATAATCTTTATGATACAGGTTATTCTCTATAATATAGTTGATGAGTCCCCCCATCAGGGCGATGTCGGTGCCGGGCCGCAGGCGCACGTAGAGGTCGGCCTTGGCCGCCGAACGGGTGAAGCGAGGATCAATGACAATGAGTTTGGCCCCCTTGTCCATGGCCTTGGTGATCCATTTGAAACTGATGGGATGGTTTTCCGCAGGGTTGCAGCCGACGATCATGACGCAGTCACTGTTGGCGAAATCGTTCCAGTGATTGGTCATGGCGCCCCGGCCGAAGGTGGGCCCCAACGAGGCCACCGTGGAGGAGTGTCAGAGCCGGGCCTGGTGCTCCAGATAAACGATGCCCAGAGACCGCATCAGTTTGCTGATGAGGTAGCACTCTTCGTTGTTGAGCGAGGCCCCGCCGATGGAAGCCAGGGCTTCGGTGCGGTTCACCGGCACGCCGGTGGCCGACTTGGCGGTGAAGGCCCTGTCCCGGGTGGCTTTGACGCGCTGGGCCAGGGTCTGTATGGCCCAGTCCAGGGGCTTCTCCTCCCAGTGGTCGCTGCCCGGGGCCCGGTAATGCACCTTTTTGAGGCGCCGGGGGCTGGTAACCACCTCGAAGACCGCCTGGCCCTTACTGCACAGGGACCCCTGGTTGATGGGATGATCGGGGTCGCCCTCGACGTTGATGAGTTTACCCCCCTTGGTGTTGGCGATAAGACCGCAGCCTACGCCGCAATAGGGGCAGATGGAAGTAGTGACTTGGGTGTCCTTGGTCTTGACAGGATGCACCGCACCGGCCCATCCGGAGCGCGAGAAGATAACGTCCGAGAGGCCTAAAGCCGTGATCCCGCTCCCCAAACCCTTGATAAATGTTCTGCGCGTGATGCCCATTTCTTACCTCGCCTTGGGTGTGGAGTTGAGGAATGCATTGGGAGATTTTAGGAAAATTAATGAGAATAAGTTTCCAAATTTTAGCCTGAGCGCTATCACCTCCTTCAGATTTTGTGACTAAATACTGTTGCATGACTTTTGCATAACTGTTGCATAATTGTCAACTAGGATTTCTTAACGAGATTTTAGCCAGGGGCCGGGCTTTCAGGAAGGGCAGCGCAAGCGGTTTCTGGTGCGTCGTGACCCTGCGGCTGAGGATCCGGAAGCTTTGCGTCTTACGCGAAGAACTCGGCCAGCGCCGCAGCCATCTCCTCCACCTGGGCGGGGTGGAACCACCTGATCTCCGAATCCGATGAAAACCAGGTGAGCTGGCGTTTGGCGTAGCGGCGGGTGTCCCGAGCCAGCAAAGTGAGGGCCTCTTCCCAACTCCAGCGGCCCGTGAGGAAGTTGATGAGGTGGCGATAGCCCAGGGCCTTAAGGGGCTTTAAGTCCGGCGGGTAACGGTCCAAGAGGCCTCGCACCTCCTCCAGCCACCCCGCCGCCAGCATAGCCTCCACCCGGGTCTCGATGCGCTGATAGAGCTCCTCCCGGGGGAGCGCCAGGCCCAGCTTCAGCACCTTATAAGGCGCGTCCTGAAAGCGGTGGGCGTTGATGAACTCAGATAAAGGCTTGCCGGTGGCTTCCATGACTTCCAGGGCTCGGATAATCCGGTAGGTGTCGTTAGGATGGAGCCGGTCAGCCGTGGCCGGGTCCAGGTAAAAGAGACGCTGATAGAGGGCGGGCAGCCCCAGGACCTGCAACTCCCCCCGGAGCCGCGCCCTGACCCCCGCCGCAGGTTCGCCCTCGACAAAAAGACCGGAAAGCAAAGCCCTGAGATACAGCCCGGTGCCACCCACCACCAACGGCGCCACCCGGCGCCGTTGCAAATCCGCCAGGACCGCTCGCCCCTCCCGGCAGTAACGGGCCGCGTCATAGGGCTCCGGCGGGTCCGCCGCGTCGATGAGGTGGTGGGCCACTGCGGCCCTCTCTTCTCTGGTAGGCTTGGCGGTGCCGATGTCCAGTTCCCGATAAATCTGGAGGGAGTCGGCATTGACGATCTCGGCCCCGATTTTTTGCGCCAGGGCGAGCGCCACTGCGGTCTTACCCACTGCGGTGGGGCCCACCAGGGCCGCCACCCGGAGCTTGTCTATATTGTGGGCCGTGGTAATTTCCATTCAGCGATTATGGTGGCTTAAGCTTTCTCCCGCAATAACCCTGGGGGAAAAGGGGAAAGGGAAAGAAATGAGACGCCCCCAGTCTTTCACCGGCGAAAGCTCTGTTGGATATCGTGGTAACTCATAAGCCGCCACAAGGGCCGTCCGTGGGGGCAGTGGGAGGAGACGGCCAGGTCATCCAGTTGCGCCAATAAAGCCTGAATAGCCTCCGGGGCCAGGGTTTCCCCGGCCTTGACCGCGCCTTTACAGGCCATGAACTGGAGGGCCTGCTCCCTGACTTCCTGGGGGCGGGCGCCGCTTTTCAAAGGGGCCAAGCTTTCCACCGCCTCGGCTACCACCGCTTCCAGGTCGGCGTTGGCCAAGCAAGCCGGCGCCGCAGTGATCACAAAGCTGGCCCCCCCAAAGTGCTCAAGCACCAGCCCCGTTTGAGCCAGAACTTCCAGGTGCTCTTTGACCCAATCCGCCTGGGCCGCAGGCACTTCCACCACCCGGGGAAAGAGCAGGCTCTGTTTGGCAGTGTCTGCCCCCCGGGACTTCAAGGCCTCATAGAGCACGCGTTCGTGGGCCGCGTGTTGATCGATGAGGATAAGCCCGTCCGGTCCCTGAGCCAAAATATAAGTCTGGGCCAGGGTGCCCAACACAGTAAGGTCTTGAAAGCGCCAGGTGCGGGGAGCCGAGGCGGCTTGAGGAGTCGCGGCCCAGGCGCCCTCCGGGAAAGTGAACGGCGGCGGCCCAGCACTAGCAGGCGCCGGCATCATCCGGGGAAACAACTCAAAACGCGTGCTCTCCATGAGCCGGGGGGCAGCCTCCGGCTGCCAGCTCACCCGCGGTGGAGGACGCTCGCCATACAGGGGCCCCAGCCCCTGGCGCAAAGCGGTGAGGAGCAGCGGGTAGACTTTGCCGGGCTCTTGGAAGCGAATCTCGGTTTTGGCTGGATGGACATTGACATCCACGGCCTCGGGAGGGGCCGACAGATGCACCACCGCCCCGGGATGCCGCCCCCGGGGGAGGAGCCCGGCATAGACCTCTTTTAAGACCGCCCCCAAAACCATATCTTTGACCACCCGGCCGTTGACCAACAAGACCTGGAAGCGGCGGCTGGCCAGGGTAAAATCCGGCTCCGTCACGAGCCCTGAGACCTGCCAGGCCCCCTGAGCCAGGGAGAGGGGCAGCATATGGGCCGCGAGGTCCGGGCCGAAGACCGCGGCGACGCGTTCAGTGAGGTTGGCCGCGGCCGGGGCCGCCAGCAGGGTCCGGGCTGCGGTGCTCAGAGTGAAGTGCACCTGGGGGTAGCCCAGGGCGAGACTGCGGAGGATTTCCAGGATCTGGGCCTGCTCCGAGTCTTTACTTTTGAGGAATTTCTGCCGGGCCGGGGTGTTGAAGAAGAGCTCCGCTACCTCCACTTGGGTGCCGCAGGGCGCCGGCCAGGGGGACGCCGCCATAATCTCCCCGGCCCGGGCCACCAGCCGATAGCCGCCCACGGCCCCCGGTGGGCAGCTGATGAGGGTGAGGTGACTCACGGTGGCGATGGATGGCAGGGCCTCGCCCCGGAACCCCAGGGTAGCAATGCCCAACAGGTCGGTTTCTGCTTGGAGCTTGCTGGTGGCGTGGCGCTGCAGGCTTAAGGGCACCTCCGCCGCGCTCATGCCGCAGCCGTCGTCCACCACCCGGATGAGCTTGCGGCCGCCTTCCTCCACCGTCACGGTGATGGTGCGGGCTCCGGCATCCAAAGCGTTTTCCACCAGCTCTTTGACCGCCGCGGCGGGGCGGGTAATGACCTCCCCGGCCGCGATGCGGGCCGCCACCTGGGGGTCCAGGATATGGATGCGGGTCACGGATTCCCCCTTGCCTTGCGGGTGTCCCTGGTTTATCATGTGCCTGAAGGAGGGCTGTTGCGGTTCTTCTTACCTGCCTCGCCGGCCATTTGAATTGGCCTTCTTCTGGTCGGCGGGGAACTTTGTCTAGCTGCCGGTTGTGCGTTGGCAGCGCTTAGTAACCAGTATTACTAACCATCGATAACTTATAACTTAGCACTACCCACGGTTCCACTATACCAAAAAATCACCCCACGCGGGAGGAGCATGCATGGCCCGGGACAAAGAAACCCACACGCCCCTGACTCCCCGGGAGGAACTGCTTTTGAAGGTGGCCAAGGAGATCGTGGTCAAATTCATCGAAGTGGGACGGGTCTCCCCGGCTTCCTTTGCCGATACCTTTAACCTCGTCATCGGCACCTTGCGCCAATCTCTTAAAGAAGGGGAAAAAGGGTAAGAGGAGAAAGGGCGAATACGGTTAAAACAAAAGAGATTTTTTTACCTTTTCCCCTCTTGCCCTTGTCCCCTTTTCGCCCGTTTGGTTAAAGGGTCCGCCGGTTAAAGGCACGGGTTCGGCCCACGCATTTTTTACCAGGGGAAAAAGCATGCGGCGAAGCGACGCTCGCGCCGATAATGAACTCCGGGAGATCACCATTACTCCGGGGTATCTGGATTTTGCCGCAGGTTCCTGCCTCATCACCTGGGGCCGCACCCGGGTTATCTGCGCCGCCACCGTAACCGAACAGGTACCGCCCTTCCGCATCCATTCCGGCGGCGGTTGGGTCACGGGAGAGTATGCCATGCTGCCCGGGGCTACCCATCCCCGGCAAGACCGGGAATCTCTTAAAGGCCGGGTGGGGGGCCGCACCCTGGAGATCCAGCGCCTCATCGGCCGCTCGCTCAGGGCCGTGGTGGATTTGCAGGCCCTGGGACCCCGCACCGTCACCATCGACTGCGACGTCATCCAGGCGGACGGCGGGACCCGTACCGCCAGCATCACCGGGGCCTTTGTGGCCTTATGCCTGGCCCTGGAGGATTTGCGCCGCCGGGGTCTGGTGCAGGCCTCTCCCCTTAAAGAACAGATGGCCGCGGTGAGTGTGGGGCTCGTGGGGCCCAGGCTGCTCCTGGATCTGGACTACGACGAGGACTCCCAGGCTAAGGTTGATGCCAATTTCGTCGGTACGAGCACCGGCAACCTGATCGAGGTGCAATTGACCGGGGAGGGCGGGTCGTTTCCCGCGGCCCAACTCAACCGCATGGTGGAGCTGGCTCAAGGGGGCATCAAACAACTCAGCCGCATCCAGGAAGAGGTTTTGGCGCCATGCCTGCCCCTACCCTGGTGATGGCCACCCGCAATCCCGGCAAGGTCTGGGAGCTCAAGGAACTCCTGCGGGATACCGGGGTAACCCTCTTGAGCCTGGCCGATTTTCCGGAGATTCCCGAAATCCCAGAAGTTGGGGCCACCTTTGCGGAAAATGCCGCCACCAAGGCCCAGGCCGTGGCCCGGCTCACCGGATTTCCGGCCCTGGCCGATGACTCCGGCCTGGCGGTGGACGCGTTAAGCGGCGCCCCCGGGATCTTCTCCGCCCGCTATGCCCAGGACCGCACCGCGCCCAACCCGCCGCGTGATGCCGATAACTGGGGTAAGCTTTTAGAAGAAATGTGCGACATTCCTTGGGAGAAACGTTCCGCCCGGTTCGTCTGTGAAATCGCCCTGGCCTGGCCCGATGGCCGACTCTTTCGGGCCCACGGAGAGTGTGAGGGGGTCATCGCTTTTGCCCCCCAGGGCGGCCACGGCTTCGGCTACGACCCGGTCTTCTGGGTGCCGGAGTACAATGCCACCATGGCCCAGCTGGGCCCGGCCGTCAAAAACCAGATCAGCCACCGGGCCCGGGCCCTGGCCGCCTTTAAAGACCTTTTGGCCTCCTTGCTGGATGAATTGACCTGAGGCACACCAGGCTTTAAACCCCGCCTCTCACCCAGCGGTCAAGCCTGCCGCACGGCCAGAAACTTCTCCAAACTCTCCCGGTTTTCCACGTTATGAAAGCTCTCTTTAGGCTCGGCTGGCAGGATCTTGCGCACCAGGCCGGTCAGTACGTTTTTGGGCCCCACCTCCACCCAGGTGTCGATGCCCGCAACCTTGAGATTGACGATGAGTTCGGCCCAACGCACCGGCGAGGTGAGCTGTGCGCCCATGGAGGCCCGCAAAATGGCAGGGTTGGTCTCCGGGGCCGCGGTGGCATTAAGGTAAAGAGGGATGTGCGGCGCCTGGAAATTTAAGGTGTCCATAAAAGCGCCAAAATCAGCGTTGGCTCCCATCATCAAAGGCGAATGCCAGGCTCCGGAGACCTTGAGGGGGATGACTTTGGCCCCTGCGGCTTTGGCGGCGTTCCCGGCCCGGGCCACCATTGCCGGGGCGCCGGAAATGACCGTCTGCTCCGGCGTATTGAAGTTGGCCAGGTCGATGGGGCCTTCCTTGGTGAAGGGATGGACCACCCCCTTCAGTTTCTCCGGGGTCAATCCGATGACCGCGGCCATGGCGCCGGGATATTTTTCAGCCTCCCGGTGCATGAGGCGCCCGCGTTGGCGCACTGCCGCCAGGGTGTCGCCGGCGCTGAGCACCCCCGCAGCAAACAGGGCGCTGTATTCCCCCAGGCTGTGGCCGCACACCGCAGCAGGCTGTACTCCGGCCGTCGCCAAGGCCCGGTAGAGACAGAGGTTGACTACGGTGACCGCGGGTTGCAGATTTACCGTCAGGGTGAGTTCCTCCATGGGGCCGGTAAAACACAGTTTCTGCAAGGGGAGGCCGGTGGTCTGCTCCGCCAATTGAAACAACTCCCGGGCGCCAGGGTCGGCGTCAAACAGGTCCTGGCCCATGCCCACGTACTGCGAGCCCTGCCCGGGAAATAAGAATGCTAAGGAAGCCATGTGTACCTCGTTTATCAGATAAATTTGCCGAACCAGGGAGAGAATCCAGGGATTATGCCACGGTTCGCTCTGGCCAGGCCCGCCCCCGGCCCATCGTCCCTGCAAGCGTATCACCATTAAGGAGGGGGCAAAGTTACTGTACCGCAGCTAACCGATTGCGCCAAGGTCTTTTCTAAGGATTGCCTGGCCCCGACGCATCCAGCAAATTGCAACCATCAGCCCGGCCGGAAGAGGGCCTGGAATTTCTCGATCTCGGCCCGAACGTCCGGCTTGGTCACCACCGCCGAGATGGCGCCGACCCCATCGGCCCCGGCCCGGATAACCGCCGGGGCGTTGGCCAGGGTGATGCCGCCGATGGCGATCAGGGGGAGGGATACCCGCCGGCGGATTTCCGCCAGGAGCGCCACCCCGGTGGGGGCGCCGGCGTCGGCCTTGGTGGCGGTGGCAAAAATGGGCGCCACTCCCAGGTAATCCGCCCCTGCGGCCACGGCCGCCAGGGCCTCGGCCACGTTGTGTACCGTAATGCCGATAATTTTATCAGGCCCCAAGAGCTTTCGGGCCTCGCGGTAGGGAACATCCTCCTGGCCCAGGTGAACGCCGTCGGCTGCCACCTCCAGGGCCACGTCCACCCGGTCGTTGACGATAAACCGGGGACCCCGGCAAAGGTCTCGTAAGTGCCGGGCTTCGGCCACCAGCTCATCGGTGCCAGCTTCTTTGCGCCGGTACTGCACTACCCGCACCTTTGCTGCCACCGCTGCGGCCACATCCCGCCGGTTTCCCGCCCGGCTTAAGCCCGCATCGGTGATGAAATAGTAGCCCCTCACCCGCTGACCCGCCGCCGCTCCGCCAGGATTTGCTCGTCTAAGCCGTCCAGGCAGTCGAAGAGTTTCACTTTGAAGGTGCCGGGGCCTGAGGCCAGTTCCGCCGCCAGTTCCGCCGCGACATTGAAGCAGACCAGGCCGGCGGCTGCGGCTATGGCCAGATCCGGCTCCACCGCGGCGAAGGTCCCGATCACCGAGGTCGCCATGCAGCCGGTGCCCACCACGCGGGACATGAGGGGATGGCCATTTTTCACCACAAACCGGCGACTGCCGTCCACCACCAGATCTTCCGGGCCGGTGATGACCACCGTACACTGCCGATGCAGAGCCAGGCTCTGGGCTACTTCCTCCAGGTCCAAGGCTACCTCGGTGGCATCCACCCCTTTGGTGCGGACTGCCGCGCCGCTGATCCGGGCCACTTCCGAGGCGTTGCCTTTAATGAGGTCAATCCGCACTTCATCCAAAAGCTCCAAACACTTCCGATCCCGTAAGGACGTGGCCCCGGCGCCGCAAACATCCAGAATCACCGGAATCCCTTTGGCGTTGGCGCTTTTGGCCGCCAGCTTCATGGCCTCCACCATCTCTAGGGTGAGCGTGCCGATATTCAGGACCAGGGCGCCAGCGAGCCTAGCCATCTCCTCGACCTCTTCGGGGGCATGGGCCATGACCGGCGAGGCTCCCAGCACCTTGACCACCTGGGCGCAGTCGTAGATGGTGACCCAGTTGGTCAGGTGATGGACCAGGGGGCTCTCCGTCCGGATTTTTTCCAGCAAAGAGAAAACTTTTAATTTGATTGAGGGCATGATCGGATCCCGGCAGACCTTTCTTTTCACTATACCGTTTCTGTTCCCGCCGGGGAAGGGCAAGGCCCGGAGGAAGTGGCATCATGGCCGAACTGTCCAGATCTCCCAGGCTCTCGGCGGGAACCCTCTACTTGACAGAACTCCGGGGGTTAGATATTTTTAACACAATTTGAACCAAAGAAAGGACCCATCATGGCGCTGGATGAAGTTCTTATCACCCGGGCAATTATTGAACGATATACCGAAAAGTTATTAGCCAACTTGGACGTGGATGTGGCGGTGGTGGGAGGCGGAGTTTCCGGGCTCACCGCGGCCTGGCGGCTGGCCAACCAAGGCCACAAGGTGGCGATTTTTGAACGGAAGCTCTCCGTCGGCGGCGGCATGTGGGGCGGCGGCATGATGTTCAATGAAATCGTCATCCAGGATTTAGCCAAGCCCATCATGGACAAGCTGGGGATTCGGCTCAAACCCATATTCGATCAATACTACACCGCCGATGCCGTGGAGGCCGTCACCACCTTAGGGTCCCAGGCCATCAAGGCCGGGGCCACTGTGTTCAACTGCATCAGCGTGGAGGACGTCATGGTCCGGGAAGATCGGGTCAATGGCCTGGTGATCGCCTGGACCGCGGTGGAGATGGCTCGCCTGCACGTGGACCCCCTGGTAATCCGGTCCAAGTACACTGTCGATGCCACCGGTCACGACCTGGAGGTGGTGAAGGTGTTGCTGCGCAAGAACCAGCCTCTGACGCTTTTTACGCCCAGCGGCGGCATCGGCGGTGAACGCTCCATGTGGTCGGAAGAGGGCGAAAAGGGCACCATCGAACACACCAAAGAGATTTATCCGGGCTTCTTCGTGGCCGGGATGGCGGCCACCGCCACCGGCGGGGTCAATCGTATGGGCGCGATTTTTGGTGGTATGCTGTTGTCCGGCCTCAAGGTGGCCGATTTGATTCATGCCCGGCTGACCGCGGTCTAGCAAGACAGGGTAGGGCGGGCCTTCGTGCCGGCCATCTTCCGGAAGGAACCTCTCCTTGGAATACGAAGCTGTCATCGGGTTGGAAGTCCACGCCCACCTGCTCACCCATAGCAAAATCTTCTGCGGTTGCGCCACCTCCTTTGGGGCCCCGCCCAACACCCACGTGTGCGAGGTCTGCCTGGGGATGCCCGGCAGCTTGCCGGTTTTGAACGAAAAGGCTGTGGAATTCGCCCTGAAAATGGCCCTGGCCACCCACTGCCGGATCAATGCGGAGTCGGTCTTCGCCCGGAAAAATTACTTTTATCCCGATCTGCCCAAAGGCTACCAGATTTCCCAATACGAGCTGCCCCTGGCCGAGCACGGCTTTCTGGATATCAAGGTCGAAGGCCAACCCCGGCGCCTGGGCATCACCCGCATCCACATGGAAGAAGATGCGGGGAAACTCATCCACAGCGAGTCCCGGCCGGTGAGCTTGGTAGATTTTAACCGCACCGGGGTGCCCCTCATCGAAATCGTCAGCGAGCCGGATATGCGCACGCCTGAGGAGGCGGTGGAGTACCTCAAGGGCCTGCGCAATATCCTCGTTTACCTGGAGATTTGCGACGGCAACATGGAGGAAGGCTCGCTCAGGTGCGATGCCAATATCTCGTTGCGCCCGATGGGGCAAACCGCACTCGGCACCAAGACCGAACTCAAGAACATGAACTCCTTCCGCTTTGTCAAAGCGGCCCTGGAATATGAAATCAAGCGGCAGCGGGCGCTCCTGTCCGCGGGCAAAGAAATCGTCCAGGAGACCCGCCTGTGGGACACGGCCGCCAATCAGACGGTATCCATGCGGGGCAAGGAAGAGGCCCACGATTACCGCTACTTCCCTGACCCCGACCTGGTGCCGGTCAAAATTTCTGAGGAGCTGATCGACCGCCTTACGAGACAACTGCCGGAATTGCCGGCGGCGCGCCTGAAACGCTTCCAGGCGGATTATGACCTGCCCGAATACGATGCCGAGGTTCTGACTGCCGATAAAGCCCTGGCCGACTACTTTGAGGCCGCGGTCAAAGAGTTCCCGCGACCCAAGCAGGTGAGCAATTGGATTATGGTGGAACTCTTGCGGGAGTTGAAAAAGGCCGAGGCCGGGATCGCCTCTTGCCGAGTCACCCCCGCAGCCCTGGCTCACCTGCTGGAACTGGTGGAAAAAGGCACCATCAGCGGCAAGCTGGCCAAAACCGTGTTCGAAGACATGGTGGCCACCGGCCGCGACCCGGCGGCCATCGTCAAAGAAAAAGGCCTGACCCAGATCAGCGACACTTCTGCCTTGGAGGCCGCGGCCCAGGAGATTATCAACGCCCATCCCCAGGAAGTGGCCAACTACAAGGCGGGTAAGACCAAGGTCATGGGCTTTTTCGTGGGCCAACTCATGAAAAAAACCCAGGGCCAGGCCAATCCGCAACTGGCCAATGAGATTTTTCAGCGGCTTTTAGGTTAACAATCCGCCAAGACAAGACACCATCAGGAGCATAAATGATTCCCTATTGCAGCATCTGTTGGGATGTGGATAAGGTCAAGTTGTTGGACCAGCGGCGTCTGCCCGCGGCAGAGTTGTATCTCGAGATCACGGATTATCACGAGGTCATCGAGGCCATCCGCACCCTGGCGATCCGGGGGGCGCCGGCCATCGGCGTGGCCGCGGCCATGGGCGCAGCGTTGGGAGCCTTGGCTTTGGAGACTCAGGACCCCGGCGAGTTCCAGGCGCGCTTTCAGAAAATCTGTCAGGAGATCGCCCAGGCCCGGCCCACCGCGGTGAACCTGTTTTGGGCCCTGGACCGCGTCCAGCGCCTCGCCCAGGCCCACGCCCATGAGTCCGTCGCGGCCCTCAAAGACCGCCTGGTGATCGAAGCCCAGACCATGCTGGCCGAAGACGAAACCATCAACCGCCACATGGCCCAGGCCGGGCAGGTTTTGATCAAGGACGGCCACCGGGTCCTCACCCACTGCAACACCGGGGCCCTGGCCACCGGGGCCTACGGCACTGCCCTGGGGGTGCTGCGGGCGGCCTGGGAAGCGGGCAAGCGCTTTTCGGTGTGGGTGGACGAAACCCGGCCCCTCCTCCAGGGGGCCCGGCTCACCACCTGGGAGTTGGGCAGGCTGGGGATTCCCTATACCCTCATTCCCGACGGGGCTGCGGCCACCCTGATGCACCAGGGCAAAGTGGACCTGGTCATCCTGGGGGCGGACCGCATCGCCGCCAATGGCGACACCGCCAACAAGATCGGCACTTACAGCGTGGCAGTCCTGGCCCACCACCACGGCATCCCCTTTTACGTGGCCGCGCCCCTGTCCACCTTTGATTTCTCCATCCCGGACGGCAACCACATTCCGGTGGAAGAGCGGGCCGCCGAAGAGGTCACCCATCTCTGGGGGCAGGCGGTGGCGCCCGTGGGAGCTCAGGCCCTGAACCTCGCCTTTGACGTTACCCCCAACGACTTGATTGCCGGCATCGTTACGGAAAAAGGCATCATGGATCCCCCCTACACCTCTAGTTTAAAACCTTATCGACACAACCAGGAGTAACCTGATGCACACTATGGTTCGATACCTGCTGATGGGGTTAATCGTGCTTATGGCCCAGCCGGTGCTGGCGGCAGGCCCCTTCAACATCCGGTTTCCGGCCTCCCCCGTAGGCTGTGATCCCAATGCCGTCACCGTGGTGGGCAGCATCCAGCACTACCGCATCAAGAAAGGCGACGATCTGCTCGAACTGGCTCGGCATTATGGCCTGGGCTATTCGGAGCTCGGGGTCATGTACCGCCAATGGGACCCCTTTCTCCCTCCCGTGGGCGCGGAGATTTCTATCCCCACCATGTGGATCGTGCCCAATAGTCGGGGCAACCAGATCATTGTCAATACCGGCGCCATGCGCCTCTATTACTATATCAAGAACGATACCCAGGTTTACACCTTCCCCATCGGCATGGGAGTACTGGATTTCAGGACTCCCCAGGGAAAATTCCGGGTGATTGAGAAAAAAGTTAATCCTACCTGGCATATCCCCAAAACCCTGCAAAAGAAATATGAAATGGCGGAGATGCCCCCTGGGCCGGATAATCCTCTGGGAGAGTACAAACTCACCCTCTCCTGGGGCGATTACGGCATCCATGGCACGGCCATGCCCCTGGGAGTTGGGCGCCTGGTGAGTCACGGCTGCACCCGCATGTACCCGGAGCATATCAAGAAGCTCTTTCCTATGGTGCCGATGGGTGCCTCGGTGGAGTATGTCTATGAACCGGCTTTGATCGGCTTCCGTCAGGGCCGCATCTACCTGTCGGTGCACGAGGACTTTTACTTCAAAATCCCTTCCATGATCCTCCACGTTCTGAACCTGCTGGAACAGCGCTCCCTGGCCGATCAGGTGGACATGCGCAAGGTGATGCAGACGGTGGAAGAACACTACGGCAATGCGGTGGACATCACCAAGCAAACGGGCGGCGCCCAGGCCTTCAATGCTTCGAACCGATAGCCGCTCATCTTCCCCGAAGAATTAGTTTTGAGCTGGTGTCAATTGGGGGCCGCTCCTTCGGTACCTGCTTTTTTTCAAAATCCTGGCCTTTCCCCAAGTATCCGCTGAGGAGTAATGGCATCGAGGGATTCATCCGGCTGCCACCGGCCGCCAAAGCCAAGAATTCTTCCCCAACGGAAACAAATCCCGCAAGCATACCAATTCGAGACCTCTGCGAAAGGCTTTTGAAAAATAGTTTCAATATTAACCAGCAGCATATTATGCACTGTAGTAAATAACATGCCGATTATAAGCCAGTTCCAGCGCTAACCCTAGGCGTGCGATCCACCTTGACAGAGAACCCTAATTTGATATTATTTTTTCAGCGGGCGATTAGCTCAGGTGGATAGAGCGTTGGTCTCCGGAACCAAAGGTCGGGCGTTCGAGTCGCCCATCGCCCACCAAAGAATTCAAGGGGTTAACCGTTATTGGTTAACCCCTTTTTTGTCTTGGTGAATATATAGGTGAATATTGTTCCTGATTTATCCTTTCACCAGGACCCTTAATTCTTCCCGGCTTACCGTGTTATATCGCTTGAACACTTCCATGGTCTTGTGGCCGGTGGCTGCCATGATTCTGAAATAGTCATGCCCGGCCAGCCGCCAGTTGTTAATGGCCGTATGCCTGAGGTCGTGGAAGCAAAAGCTCTCAATCCCTGCCCGTTTGCAGGCCGTAACAAAGCTCTTCTTAATGCAGGACACAGACTTTCCCTGGTAGGTAAACACCTTCACCCCAGGCAAGCCCCTGGGCATGGCCTTAAACATCTCCACCAGTTCCTGTTCCAGGGGTACTAACCGGCCCTCATCGGTCTTCGTGTCTTCTGGCCGCAAGCAAATGAATCCTTCTTTCAAATCCACCTGCCCCCAGGTCAGATTTATAATCTCGCCCTGGCGCATGGCGGTGAGGTAGGCCACCTTGACTATCGGCTTAAGGTGGGCCGGGCAATGGGCTAACAGCCGGTCATATTCTCCAGAAGAGAGCACCCTATCCCGAATATTATTTTCTTTAAGGGGCTTGACCCCATGAACCGGATTTTTCTCCGCCTTCCCGTTCTTCACGGCCTTATTGAATATAACCTTCAAGCACGTGATTTCCCGGTTAACCGTGGCCGGATTGGTTAGGTGTTTTCGGTAGGAAGGTTCCTTGAGCCGCTTTTGCCTGTAGGCTTCCACCACAGCAGGGGTTATGTCCTTTAGGAGACGGTCTCCGAAGTGGGGAAGCAATTTCTCCACGCTGTATTGGTCTCTCTGGTAAGAATCCTTGGCCTTCACTTCTGGAAGATTTAGATACCAGTCCGTAAGTTCTTTAAACGAGGTCTTTGTGTCCGGCCTTTTCTTGATATGGCGGCCTTCCGTGCGGGCCGTCAGAACTTCTCTAAGCCTCTGCTCTGCGGCCTCTTTGCTGGGGCCAATTCTTTCCCGCCGACGGTGCCCGTCTTGATACCATTCAATCCAGTAGACCTTCCCTTTAGCCTTTGCCAAGTTCAGCCCACAAATGCAACTCTTACCCTTAAGGCTCTTTGGCTCCTTGCATTCCGGGCAGAACTTAGCCTTGGGGCTATATTTCTTTTTGCATTGTGGGCACACCACCAGTTCTCCCGTGCAGATTTTGGCCTTCAGGCTATTCCGATTTTTGCACTCCGGGCACTCCACCATAAGACCCATACTAACCTTCCTCCTTCTTCATCCGATGTTCCAGGGCTTCCAGG
>DZCR01000194.1 GCA_022736495.1 Desulfobacca acetoxidans | reverse complement strand
ACGAGAGTCCCCCGCCCTCCCCTCCCAACCCCCTGTAAGGACATATTGCCAAACTGAGTTGGGCTAAAAGTTCGTTTCCAAGTGCAACTTGGGAACGAGGATGAAAATGGTGGGCAGTGCCCACCCTACACTAATTTTCCGGTCATTATGCTGCAAGATTTCATCAACCAACTTAAAGAAACCGCCGAATACCGCGATATTCTCAGCCATTATCATTATTTGCCTGAAAAGGCGGTGGAGTATGTCGCCGGGGATGCGGGGCTGTCGCCGGGGGTGGTGGCGGCGTTGGCGCGGTTGGGGATTCCCCGGCTTTACTGCCATCAGGGGGAGGCGCTGGACCATATCCGGGCGGGGAAAAATCTGCTGGTGGCCACGCCCACGGCCAGCGGCAAGACGATGATTTATAATTTGCCGGTGTTGGAAAGCCTGTTAGAAAACCCCAAGGGCCATGCGCTGTATCTGTTCCCTTTGAAGGCCCTGGAACAGGACCAGCTCAAGGGGCTCCAGGAATTGGACGCCTCCCTCCCCTACCCTTTTCTGACGTCTGCCATCTATGACGGCGACACGCCGCCGGCCCAGCGCCAGGCCATCAAGGCCAAGCCGCCGCACGTGCTCATCACCAACCCGGATATGCTCCACATGGGGCTGATGCCGTATCATGCCTCGTGGTCCAGCTTTTTTGCGCATCTCAAGTTTGTGATCATCGATGAAGTCCACACCTACCGGGGCATCATGGGCAGTCATATGGCCCAGGTGCTCAGGCGTTTGAAGCGGATTTGCGCCCATTACGGCTCGCACCCCCAGTTTTTGCTTTCTTCGGCCACCATCGCCAAACCGGATATTTTCGTCAAGATGTTGACCGGCCTGGATGTGGAAATCATCGAAAAGAGCGGCGCGCCCCAGAGCGGGCGACATTTTGTCTTCCTCAATCCGCACGGCGGCGCGCCGGCCACCGCGGCCCGGATCTTTGCCCAGGCCATCAAAGACGGCCTCAACACTATCTGTTTTACCCAGGCCCGGAAGCTCACCGAATTGATCCATATCTGGGCCCAGCGCCTGGCGCCGGAGATGAAACGCTTTATCAGCTCTTACCGGGCGGGGTTTCTGCCGGAGGAACGCCGGGAGATCGAGCGGTCCCTGGCCAGTGGCAAGATGCGGGGGGTGATCTCCACCAGCGCCCTGGAGTTGGGGATTGATATCGGCGGCCTGGACGTCTGCATCCTGGTGGGCTATCCCGGCACCATGGTGACCACCTGGCAGCGGGCCGGCCGGGTGGGCCGCCAGGGCCGGGACGCCCTCATTGTCATGGTGGCCCAGGCCGACGCCCTGGACCAGTATTTCATCAAGTATCCGGCGGAATTTTTCGGGCGGCCCATGGAGACCGCGGTGGTGGACCCGGACAACCAGTTTGTGGTCAAGGCCCACCTGCCCTGTGCGGCGCAGGAACTACCGCTCAATAGCAAAAACGAGACTTATTTTGACCTGAAGGCGCATGAGCAGGTGGTGGGGGAACTGGTCCGGGAGCGCCACCTGCTGCACTCCGCCGCGGGGGACGCCTGGTTTGCCCGCTCCCGGTTCCCGCAGAAAGAAGTGAATATCCGTGGGATTGGGGAGAGCTTCGCCATTTTCCAGACTGGCAAGAAGCGCCCGCTAGGCTCTATAGACGGCCACCGGGCCTTACGAGAGTGTCATCCCGGCGCGGTGTATCTCCATAAGGCCCAGACCTGGGTGGTGGAAAAGCTGGACCTGGAGCGGCATAACGTCTGGGTCAACTCCATCGAGCCCAACTACTTTACCCGGATTCAGACCGACAAAGAGACGGAAATCCTGGAGATTTTGGAGTCCCGGCAGGTGGCCCGGTTCACGGCCCATATCGGGCGTCTCAAGGTTACGGAGCATTTGCTGAGCTACGAAAAGCGGCGGCTGCCGGGGCAGGAGTTGCTGGGCCAGGTCGAACTGGAACTGCCGCCCCAGATCTTTGAGACGGTGGGCATGTGGCTGGAAATACCGGACGCGGTAAAGAACGCGGTCTACGCCGAGGGACGCCACTTCATGGGGGGCATCCACGCCCTGGAACACGTCCTGATCAGCATGTTTCCGTTGTTTGCCCTGGCGGACCGCTATGACATCGGCGGCATCTCGCATCCGGCCCATCCCCAGGTGGGCCGAGCGGCAGTCTTCATCTATGACGGTTATCCCGGCGGCGTGGGTCTGTCGGTTAGGGCTTACGAGATCTTGGAAGATTTGCTGCGGCGGGCTCTGGAACTCACCGAGGCCTGCCCCTGCGAGGACGGCTGCCCCTCGTGCATCCATTCGCCCAAGTGCGGCTCAGGCAACAAACCCCTGGATAAGGAGGCGACGCTTCGGATCGCCGGACTGCTGTTGGGAGTGAAAGAGGCGGAGACGCCGGCGGAGATCCAGATCGTGGAAGCACCGGAACCTGTCGAAGTGCCCGTGGCTGAGTCGGATGCGGAAATTTCCTGGTTCCGGAACCGGAAGATCGGGATTCTGGACCTGGAGACCTGTTGTTCTGCGGCGGACGTGGGCGGCTGGGGACAGTGCCACCGCATGGGGGTATCGCTGGTGGTGGTCCACGAGAGTCATACCGGGGTCGCCACCACCTATCGGGAACACGATTTGAAGCGCCTGGGGGAGCGCTTAAAGAAATTGGACCTGATTGTGGGCTTCAATATCAAGCGCTTCGACTACCAGGTCTTGCAGCCCTACACCCCTGTGCCCCTGGCGGAACTGCCCACGCTGGACATCCTGGAGGAGGTCCATACCCTCCTGGGGCACCGGCTCTCCCTCAATCACCTGGCGGAAAAGACCTTAGGGGAGCAAAAGAGCGGCGACGGGCTTTTGGCCCTGGAACTCTATGCCGCGGGCAAATGGGAGGAACTGGAATCCTACTGCCGCCAGGATGTGGTGCTGACCCGCCGCCTCTTTGAATTTGGGGTGCGGCACGGCTATCTGATCTATCAACACCGCCAGGGAACCCTGGTGCGGGTGCCGGTGGATTGGCAGGAAGAGCGTCTTTTTAGCTGATTTGCTGAAAAGTATCGGCACTTTGGTTTTTCCCCTATACTTTCCTAAAATCGGTTCCGAAAGGATTGGTAAGAGCGCTTTTCCTTTGCCCTTTTCCGAGGGTTAGTTTATCATTCAGCAAAAAACTGCATGGGAGGCAATTAATGAGAAGGAATAAAGTGGTAGTCTTGAGTTGTTGTCTGGCTCTGATCTTTTGCTTTGGCACAGTATCCCTGGCGGCGGCGGTTGAAGCGGAACCGAAAGTCGGCCAGATGGTGCCCAGTGTAAAATTAGAAGCGCCTATCACCGAGGAGGGGGCCAAATATTTGGGTCTGCCCAAAGCGCAACCTTTTACCCTGAAGGATGTCAAGGCGCCCTATGTGCTGGTGGAGCAGTTCAGTACCAGTTGTCCGCATTGCATACACCAGGCTCCCATCATGAATCAGCTGTTCGAAAAAGTGCAAGCTGATCCACAACTGAAAGATAAGCTGAAATTCATTGGTGCGGGTGAGGGCAACGAAGCAACCCAGTTGAAGATGTGGCAGGCCTTTAACAAGGTACCCTTTCCCCTGGTGCCCGACCCGAGCAACACCTGGGGCAAAGCCGTAAATTTCACACCTTATCCGGTAACCTTAGTCCTGGATAAAACCGGCAAGATCGTGTTTGTGCATATCGGCGCTTTTGAAAACGCCGATGAAACCCTCCAGAAGATCAAAGCCGTCGTGAAATAACTTCTCCATTACCGGGTCAGGCTGTTATCAGCCTGACCCGGTTCCCGCCCGATTGACGCCACCGGTTTGTGGCCTTATCTTCAGGTCATGAAAATAATTCGCACGCGTAATGAGATCATGAAAAGGGGGCGCTATGCGTCATAAGACTGCTGCTCTGGCCCTGGCAGGTTGGCTGACGATTTTGTTGGGGTTCAGTTCCCCGTTGTGGGCGGCCCCGGACAATGCCAAAATTGCTAACCTAAAGTTTCCCGGCCCGGTTTCCGCAGCGGACCAAAAATATCTCGGCTTAAAAGGTCCTGGCAATTTTAGCCTCCAGGATATCCAGGCCCCCTATATTTTGGTCGAAATCACCCGCACCACCTGACCCCACTGCCTGGAGCAGGCGCCGGTCGTGAACCGGCTGTATAATCTGGTGGCGAAATCGGACCTCAAAGACAAGGTAAAATTTATCGCCGTAGGCGCGAGCGATAATGCGTCATCTTTGCGGCGGTTCAAATCTGCTTATAAAGTGCCTTTCCCTATGGTGCCTGATCCGGATTGGGATATCAGCGTAGACATCTTCCATATCGACGGCACCCCCACCACCGTGGTCGTTGATAAGCGCGGCAAGGTGCTGCTGAGGGAATCAGGGACCTTTAACAGCGCTGGCCAGGTGTTCAAGAAGCTCAAGGCGAGATTAAAATAACCTGGGGGATTAGGCGGAGTAGCCTGACTTGCGACCGGGGGTATTCCGGATTTATAGATTTATAAGAAAAGGGATTTTTGGACTTTTACACTTAAGCAAGCACATGCCCCCCGTGTTTTACGGGGGGCTAAGGATTACTTGAATTAGCTGCCTTGAAGCCATACCCCTAATGCTAACAGGTAACTTCCATTTTCCCTTAGGCTCCGCGCCGGCGGCCAGTATTACTTCTTTTTCTCTTGGGGTTTGGTTTTCTTGGGCATGATCGGCTCGTTGACCATAACCGTATCCACAATCAGCCCATCTTCGGCGCTTTTGAGCGCCAGGTTGGCTTCGTAATACTTGTGATCCTTAAGCAGGGCGATGCCGGAATCCACCCGTTTGATCGTGGCGTGCAGCGGCATCAAGACCCGGGAGAAAACAATGCCGATGTCGGCCTGACGCAGAATCTCAATGGCCTTGGCGTGCTCACCTTTGCGCAGATGCTCATTAGCTTCTTTGATCTTGGCGGACTTCTCAGGGGTTGCGACGAAATCATCCGAAAGCGTCAGACTTACATCAATTGGAATCAGGTCGCTCATCTCTTTAGCCGTCTTCTTGCTCTCATCAGCCTGCTTCGCCAAGATGGCGGTCAGTTCCGGCGCCTGTTTCTCGGCAGCCTCTAAACCCTTCTTGGCCTGATCAAGCCGTTTCTCGGCAGCTTCCGGTTGGCCATTGAAAATCTCCACCCGTGCGAAACGCACCGCGCGCATCGCCATGTTGCCATCATCGGAAATTTTCAATAAGAGCTTATCACTCTTGCTCGCTTCTGCCGGCTTGCCGGCAGCTGGGGAGAGACCCGCCCACGTCATCACAATTGTCAATAGAGCCACTGAGATGAACAGATTTTTTCGCTTCATTTAATAACCTCCTGGTTTAATATGTTTGAGATAACATAATCACTCTTTTGATAACCGCAAGCATTTTATTGAGCTTATCGGGGGTGATTTTACTGAGCTATCTGTGCTACTCGGCCCAAACCTCGTCAGGCTCCCGGTGGCCTCGGGCTTCCTATTTCCCAAGTTACGAATTTTTGAAGATTTTCTGGCTAAAGAGAGAAATCCACTTTGATTTTGAAGACCTCGTGCGCCGGGAGGCTGAGAATTTCAACTACTTCCGTGGCCCGAGCGATCTCCTCCAGTATCTGATTCAGACGCTCTTCGGATTCGGCGATGAGGGTGAACCAGATGTTGTAGCGGTGCCGCCGCAGGTAGTTGTGGGTGACTCCCGGGTAGTGGTTGACCGCGGCCACAAACTGCTCCAGGTGCTGGGGCTCCACGCGCACGGCGCAGAGGGTGCTGGTATAG
>DZCR01000193.1:1807-5792 GCA_022736495.1 Desulfobacca acetoxidans | reverse complement strand
CGCTTGTCATGGGGTAGATGTTGGCGACTCCACGAATCCCGTCTGTTCCAAATAATTTCTTCATGTTTATATGCTCGTCCTTTTTATATACGCTGCTACGCTGTTCTATTTATTCTTGTTTTTGTCGTCAAGCTTGGGAGCAGACTCAGCCGACGGCTCCGGCGTCTTCTCACTATAGGTCACCACCAAGGGGTCAATCTTGACAATCTGGATATGACTCGAAGAGTTTTCACGAGGTACCACCCGCACAGTCATCTGTCCGGCCTCGCCATCATCAACTGCTGTGGCCTTGAACAGGGAGTGCAGTTCTTCCTTATTCTCTCGCGTCAGGCTCCGAGGTAAGAGGGCGGTCACGGTCACCGTGGTCGGGCTGATCTGCCGCGTGGCGCCTGGGATCTGCATCTCAATCCCCACCCCCGTGATCCGTTTTTCCACGGCCTCCTCAACAATGACCAGATCGGCAGTGACCGAAGTCTCACCGATCAACTCAAGCAGGTCGGCATTCATATCCAGGGGAACCTGCAACTGCATGGGTTGATTCATGCCGCTGATATCAATCACTTCGGTCGGCAGGTCATCTAATTGCGACAGTACCGCCTGAGGCCCGGTAATGGAGATGGTCTCCGGTTTCATCCTGATTGCCTGCACGACATAATGCGCTGCCGGGTTCCCTTTGGTTGTAGGCTTTACCACAAACTGTTTCTGAATCAGTTTATCCATTGAAAATATCAGCGAGTCGGGCTGGGTGCGCAAAACCTTTATCCCTCGCGGCACCGAGATCAAATTGTTCTCGTTTTTGATGACCATCGTGCCGGCGACGGCCTGGGCAAGATCGACCTGCCGGGTTATATCGCCCTTTTCGATCTTCAATACCTGACTCCGTGGGCCGCTGATCGTCACCTCAATCTCCCGCTTGAACTGATTGGAGATAACCAGATCCCGGGGCAGATTGATCACCTCAAGGGGTACCAGCACGTTTTTATCGACGGTGTCATCACCACCGACGAAATACCAGAGGCCCACGGCCAGGGCCAACGAGATAAAACGCAGGGTCCAGTCTTTGGGCCATAGTTCCTGAAAACGCTTGAAATCAAGGGTGTACAATGATTTATTCAACTGGTTCAACCGTTTCATGATCGTCCCACCCAGCTCCTCCAGGTCTGCGCCTGCACTTCTTTGGCCACGAAAATAGCATGGAGTCCCTTGGTCAGGGTCATGTCATCCGTCATCAGGGTCAGAGCCCCATGCTGTACCAATGAAACCTCCTGCGTCTCCTCCGAGACCACGACGACCACGGCATCTGTTTCTTCCGAAAGGCCAAGGGCCGCCCGATGCCGGGTGCCGAAACGCTTGTTGATGTAAGGATTCTTGGTCAGGGGGAGAATACAACCGGCGGTCTGAATTCGCCCTTTCTGGATGATCACCCCGCCATCATGGAGAGGAGAAACAGGCATAAAGATTGAGATCAGCAGCTCTTTACTCAAAGTGGCATCAAGTTCAGAACCGGACTCCACAAAATCACGCAAACCCGTTTCCCGTTCGAGCACTATCAGGGCCCCAATCCGCCGCTTGGCCAGATAAAAGACTGCCCTGACAATTTCATCCAGATCCTTTTCGGCCATATCCATGCCCTTCTGAAAAGGTGATTTCCCCACCTGGGTCAAGGCCCGACGGATATCGTGTTGAAAGACAATCACCACAATCAGCAGCAGGGAACTGAGGAAGGTATTGAGCAACCACTGCAGGGCCGCCATGTCCAGGGCGATGGACATGGAATAGACCGCACTGAGCACCACCAGCCCCAGAATCATCTGCACCGAACGGGTACCCTTAATGATCAGGATAAGTTGATGGATAATAAAGGAGACGACCAGGATGTCGAGAAAATCCTGCCAACGCAGTAATTTGAAGAGCTCAAGCATAACAGGGGACAGGAGGAGAGGAGACAGGAAGAAGGAGACAGGACTCAACGCTGATTCGTATGATAATCCCTGATTCTCCAAGCATATTTTTTTATTTTTCAGTGTACAACATCGTCTCTGCTTTTTTCAAGGCATACTTTATGCAGTCGTTCAAAATCAGCGATATGGACGTGACGGACTGTAGAGGCAAGTTAAAAGTTGATAAGTGAAACTCGAAAATGTTAGGTTGGGACTTATTATTTTCATTTCAGCACCCCATAACTGTTCGCATCATCTACGCATACACCAATCATGTCTGATCGTTTCGGCGCCATCTCCATCAATTCTGAACCTGCCTCGCCATCCCCGCGGCCGAGCAAACCCGGCAAATCAAGGCCCAGACCGACCCCTAAAAAAACTGGGAGAAAACCGACCAGCATCGAAAAAAAGACAAAGACCTGGCTGCTTGTACTGGCCCTGCCTTTTTTTCTGGTAACGGCGTATAGTCTTGGCGGATTTCTCCTTGCCCCCTCACTCCTCCTGGGCTACCTCTCTGATTCCTTTCAACAAATCGCGGGCCTTGGCCTGACGGCGGAGAAGGCCGACTTCAACCCCTTCACCCTGCGCCTGAAGCTTAGCAATATTTCCACCGTTGCCCCCGAAAACGGTGGTGGGAGCAATCAGAACACATCGCCTGCGTCCACCCTCCTGCATATTGACCAGCTCGTTATGGACGTGAATCTGATCACCCTGCTCCGTGACAGCCTCGCCTGCAATCACCTGGACATTCAAGGTCTTAGCTTGTCGCTTATCCGCAATCAGGACAACTCGTACAATCTGCGGGCCTTGGCTTCCGGTAGCAGCGCCGGGGCGAACACGACCGAATCGCTGACCATGTCCCGCCTGCCCCTCCTTTTTTCGCTGAACAATATCAAAATCACCGACAGCACGATTCTCTTTGACGACCGCGTAACCGGCAGGAAGCACCACGTTGAGCAGATCAAGCTCGACCTGCCTACCCTCTCCAACTTCTCCTTTGAGGCCAAGGAATACCTACGCCCCCACTTTTCCGCCATCATCAACGGCAGCCCCCTTGAGTTGACCGGTGAGGCCGCCATTTCAGGCAACACCACCCCGCAGCAAAAACCGACCAATCTGGCCTGTAATGTCGAAAATCTCGACCTGCCCCTCTATTTCGCCTATCTGCCGAAGACACTGCCCCTGACCCTCAGCAAGGGAAAGGGAACGGGAAAGATCCAGTTTACCTTTATCCCCAAGGACAACAAAAAGGGCCAGTTGACGACCGATTTTCAGCTTGCGATAAGCGACATCGAACTTGCCAACACCGAACAGACCATGAGCTTGACCGCGCCCACCATGGAGATTGCCGGCAGCCTGCAACCCCTGACCGGGGCTCTGCACATCAACAAACTGGAGCTTCCGCAACCCCAGATGGCAGCCGACCCGTCCCGTCTGGCGGGGGATATTGCCAAGCTGTTTGCAACAGATAGCAAGACCGACGACACCATTGGCGATCACCCGCAACACCCTGTAGAGATTGACTCACTCGTCATCGACGAGGGAACGCTCCAGCTCACCGATCGCAAAGCAGAAAAGAATATCGACCCTCCTTGGACAAATATCCAGCTTACGATCAAAAATTTCAGCGCCAACCCGAAGCCGGAACAGGGCAAAGGAGAATTTATTCTCAACGGCAAAAGGGAAAAGGCCAAGACCGCCAAAAGCGATGCCACCGCCAACCCCACTCAAGCCGTTGATTCGTCTCTCAACTGGCAGGGTAGCTTTAACGGTCGGGGAATACCGGGCGGTATTTTGCAACTCACAGGCATCGAGGCCGCTCCCCTCATCGCCTTCCTTGATCCCGCCCAGGAAAAAAACATGTCCGGCACCGCCGATCTGCGCGGCCACTGCACCCTTGACCCCACCGCCCGGAAAACAGGGATGATCACCTTGATTGATGGAGGTGTTGAGCTGCATGACCTGATCCTCCTGGATCAAAAGGCAGCCTGGCTTTCAGCGCGGACGGTGCTGATCAAAGGCCTGAAGTTCAGGGAAGATGATCT
>DZCR01000193.1:0-1707 GCA_022736495.1 Desulfobacca acetoxidans | reverse complement strand
ACGAAAAAGCACAAGCCCTGGAGATGACCGAACTGCGGGTCAAGGCCCGCAACCTGACACCAAAGACAGGTACCCAGGACTCTCAAGACACCTTTGAGCTTACAGCCAGGATTAACCAGACCGGGTCGCTCAAGGCGCAAGGGTTGGCCACGGTTTTCCCGACACGGGCGGCGCTCGCCCTGAATTTTTCGGCAATCAACTCTCAGCAGCTTGCCCCGTGGCTTCCCGACGCCCCTCTGTTCCAACTTGGGCGGGCCACCGTCTCTGGTCAAGGGACATATCGCTTTCCCGAGGCCAGCTTTACCGGCGATCTGCAACTTGACACGGCCCAGATAAAAACGGACGAAAAAGGCTCCGGGCTTGTCACGGGCAAGGCCCTGACCCATGGAATCACGATCAAGACGAAACCTTTGCGGGTGGGTGTAAGCGAACTGCTTCTCGAGAGTCCCAAGCTTATCTGGCGACAGGAAGAAGACAGCCCCGGGCCCATGCCCGAGATCTCCGCCTTTCTGCGCCATCTGCTCGCGGCATCATCCAAACCCATAAAGCCACAAGACAAAACTCCTCAACAGGGTGGCAACGAGACACCCCTGCCGGTCATCCAGAAAATCAGCATTAACAATGGGACGATCTCTCATGAAGACCTGCGGATGACTCCCCCTTGGTCGCAGGAAATCAATCAGGTGCAAGGGACAATCAGCAATATAGCGGGACAGGATGGCGCGGAGACACGGTTTGACCTGAGCGGACTCGCCGCGACGGCCCCCTTTACCTTGACCGGCTCTGGAGATTTTCTCGGCAAACAGGGGAATTTTACTGCCAAGCTCGATCTCAAGGGGTTTGCGCTCGCCCCGCTTGCGCCCCAGATAACCCCGCTTCTTGATCTCGATCTCCAGTCCGGCAGTGCTGATCTTGTCTTTAACTGCAACCAGTCGGGCGACACCAGACAAGGCGAGGCGACCTTTCTTTTTTCAGGGCTCCGGCCGGGATCATTGCAAGCGGAGACGGCCCTGCCCCTGGCCCTGCTTACAGACAGGGCAGATCAGCTCAAACTGTCAATCCCGCTGACAAGCAGCACCCAGCCCCTGTTCAAACAGACTGTCACCACATTCAAGACATTGATGGTCAAGGCCGGTGTGGCGCCATTGCTCATGGCCGGGGCGGAATTTGCCAATCTTCAGGACAAACATTCCCTGCCCTTCCCGACCGGAAAAAGTGCTATGGATGGCATCGACAACCAGGAGACCCTGCAACAGTATGCGACCCTGCTTGCCGCCCGCCCCCATCTTGGTCTCACCCTCACGGGTATGGCCGATCCGATTCATGACCGGGCCGCGATCGCCCAGATCCTGGAAGAGAAAGAGAGAGAACGGGTGGCGACACAAAACGAGCAACGTCTCCAGGAATGGCAGGCCAGGCAGCTACAGAAACAGCAAAAGCTGCAACAGGCCAAACAATCACCACCACAGCCCTCGGCTCCAGGGAAGATCATCGAACAGGACATCCCTGTCCAGGAACCCCAGCCCACCCCCATTGCCCCGGATCCGGTGACGGTTAGCGATGCCATGCTCCACGACCTGGCCCAGGAAAGGGCCTTGCAGGTGTATGACTTTTGCACGTCCGACCTTGGCATCGACTCGGGCCGGATCACCCTCCAGGAAAAGACCGAACTCAGCGGAGCCGAGGCCCCAGGCAATCAAGTGACTA